>DASRGX010000188.1:0-16323 GCA_035650835.1 Rudaea sp.
TATCTCTATGCGGTTCCGAGCGCCGTCGTCGCTTCGCGCTACGTGCAAAAGACCTATTCGGAAGGTGCGTACCTTCATGGCGACTACGCGCTGACGGACGCTTTCAAAGTCGTTGCGGGTGCGCGCTATTCGCGGGACCGCCGCAGCTACGAGGGCGGCAGCATCGACGTCGACGGCGCCTTCGGGCCGAAGGCCCAGTATCTTGCGTTCCTCGACGATTCCAAGGCCGAAAGCCACGTCTCGGGTACGGCGGGCGTCGAGTATACGCCGCTCGAGCACTGGCTGTTCTACGGCACGTTGTCGACGAGCTATAAGGCCGGCATTTTCTATACGGCACCCGCGCTCGCTCAGGCGTCGCTCGCCTATGTCGCGCCCGAACAAGTGCGCGCGGGCGAGATCGGTTTCAAAGCGAGCCCGTCGAAGGCGTTCGAGATCGACGGCGCACTGTACGAATACCGCTATCGCGACCGGCAATCGCTCGTGCTCGTGAGCGTTGCCGACACGATCATCGCCACCCTCGGCAGCGTCCCGCGATCGAAGGTCTCGGGCGGCGAGTTGCAGCTGAAATGGCTGCCGCCGATCCATGGCCTCGAAATCGGTGCGGGCATGTCGCACATCGACAGCGAAGTGACCGCGTCGCCCGCGAACGTGCGCGGTTTGCCGCTCGTGGCGCCGATCGATCGCGGCGACGTGCTGCCGCAGTCGCCGCGCTGGTCGTTCAACGAAATCGTGCGCTACGAATGGGCGCTGCGCGACAATCTGCGCGCCTTCGCCCAACTCAAATACAGCCGCGCCACGCGACAGCTTGCCGCGCTGGCCGACCCGAATGCGGAATACGGGCCGACCAGCGACCTCGGCCTGCGTTTCTGGCTCGAACCCGCCGACGGCAAGTGGCGCACGAGCTTCTGGATCGAGAACGCCGAGGACAATCGCACGATCAACTACGCGTTCTCGAACACCGACGGCTCGCGTGTGATCTATCGGCCGCAGCCGCGCAATGCGGGTGTGGAGTTCACATACCGGTTCTAGCGTTCGCGCTTTACAATCCAGGCATGGGAGGAATTCGCTCGCTGTGCCTGGTCGCAGTCGTCGCCGCGCTCGGCTGCGCCGGGCGCGTGGCGACGCCGCTGCCGCAGGAAGCCTATGTCTGGCAGCGCCAGTGGACGCCGGCGCTGACGTCCGCGCTCGACGAGTCCGCACAGACGTTCGGCGGCTACCGCGTCTTGGCCTCCGAAACCGATCACGCCGGTGCGCTCGCGCCGGCGCATGTCGACGCCGCGGTGCTGGCGCGTGTGCAGCGGCCCATCGTGGCCGTGTTCCGGCTAAACGGCAGCGCGCCGCCGCCCGACGCCGCGTCGCTCGCCGCGGACATCCGTCAGATCGCACAGGACTGGCGCGCGGCCGGCGTGCTCCTCGCAGGCATCGAGATCGATCACGATTGCGCGACGGCGCGCTTGGCCGACTATGCGCGTCTGCTCGCGAATCTGCGCCGCGGCTGGCCCGCCGATTTGCGCCTCTCGATCACGGCGTTGCCGGCCTGGATCGGCGCCGCCGCGCTGCCCGAGGTGCTACGCGAGGTCGACGAATCGGTGTTGCAGGTGCACGCCGTGCGAGCGCCCGCGGCCGGGTTGTTCGATGCCGCCGCTGCGCGACGTTGGGTCGATGCATATGCCAAGCTCGCTCCGCATCCGTTTCGCATTTCGCTGCCGGCCTACGGCGTGCGCGTCGCGTTCGACGCCGGCGGCCGTCCGCTCGCCGCCGAAGCGGAAGCCGACGCGCCCGATGGGATCGTCGGCGACGCACGCGAGCTGCGCGCCGAACCCCAACACGTCGCCCGTCTGCTGCGCGATCTCGAGCGTGCGCCGCCGCCGCATCTCGCGGGCGTGCTCTGGTTCCGGTTGCCGACCGACGACGACCGGCGCGCCTGGAGTCTCGCCACGCTGCGCGCCGTCGTCGTTGGCGCGCCGCTCGCAGCGCATTTCGAGGCGCGTCTCGTCGACGCTGCCGACGGCGCCCGCGATCTCATCGTGGCCAATCGCGGCGTCGTCGATGCTGCGCCGCCGTCGCTGCGCGTCGACGCGCGCGCCTGCCTCGCAGGCGATGCCGGCCAGGGTTACGACCTGCGGCATGGGACCGGTGTGTGGCGTTTCGTGGCGGCCGGCGACGCGCCGCTGCGCGCCGGCAGAGAACGCAGCGTCGGCTGGCTGCGATGCGACATTGTGGAAAAGGTGAACATCGATGCGACTCCGTAGTTTCGCGACAGCGCTCGTCCTCGCGTCGGCATCGCCGGGCGTACTCGCCTGCGGGCCGGATTTCCCGCCGGATCTCCTCTCCGACCGCGCCGCCACGCTCGCGGAACTCCCCGAAGGCGCATTCTCGTTCGAAGTCGCGCGTCTCGTCACGCCTGCCTACCGTTATCCGGTTCTCGAGCACGCCGATTGGCTGTGGACCGACCAGAAGGTCACGCGCGACAGCATCGAAGAGCGCTGGTGGGGCGACCGCGAACGCGACATCACTTGGTTGCGCCTCAAGCCGAGCGCCGCGGCTGCGTACGCCGCGGGTGCGGACCAGCCCGAGGAAGCGCGCCGCTACATGGCCGGTGCGGCGGCGTTCCGGCAGAACGATCTCGATGAAGCCGCGCGGCGATTCCAAGGCGTCCTCGAACTGCCCGAGGCCGAGCGCACGCACTACGGTCTTTGGGCGAATTACATGCTGGGCCGCGTCGCTTATCTGAACGGCGACGCGGACGCTGCGCGAGCGGCATTCGCCGCAGTGCGCGCAGCCGTCGAGCACGGTGCGGCCGATCCGCTCGGACTCGCTGCGACGAGTCTCGGCGACGAGGCGCGCATCTACCTCGACGCCGACGATGTCGCCAAGGCGGTGCCGCTCTATGCCGAGCAGGCGGCGCTCGGCTCGGTGTTCGGGCGCGATTCGCTCGTGCAGATCGCGCGCGAGGCGGCCAAGGACGAAACGAAGCTCGCGAAGCTCACCGCCGATCCGCTCGGCAGGCGCGTGTTCCTGGCGTATCTGCTGACGCGCAGCGGCGAGCTCGACGGTGTCTCGAACGGCGCCGACCTGGTCGGTCGCTTTCTCGACGACGTCGAGCGCGACGCGCCCGCGAAGCTCGACGGCGCGGATCGCTTCGCGGCGCTCGCCTATCGCGGCGGGCGCTACGACCTGGCGGCGCGCTTGGCCGCGCTCGATACGAGCGGGCTCGCCTGGTGGGTGCGCGCCAAGCTCGCGCTGCGCCGCGGCGACCGCGATGCCGCCGCGGCCGCATACGCGCAGGCGGCCAAAGCCTTCCCGCGCGACGAACAGTGGGGCGAGCCGCAGACCTACATCTTCGACCCGATCCACCCGCAATGCCGTGTCGAGGGCGAGTCCGGTGCGCTCGCTATGTCGCGCGGCGAATACCTCGAAGCGATGCAACATTTATACAATGCGGCATCGCAATATTGGCCGGACGCGGCCTACGTCGCCGAACGCGTGCTCACCGTCGACGAGCTCAAGCATTTCGTCGACGCGCATCCTGGCGCGCCGAAACCCGCGAAGCCGCGCACGGACGACGGCGACTTCATGATCGGGCTGCCCGACGACGCGCTGAAGTCGCTGCGCGCGCTGCTCGCGCGGCGGCTCGTGCGCGCCGATCGTCTCGACGACGCGCTTGCCTATTTCGACGATCCTGAGCTCAAGAAGAAGGCGCAGGCATACGCCGACGCGCGGCATTCCGCGTCGCGCGGGGGGCGCATCGAAGAAGCGCGCGCCTGGTATGCGGCCGCATATGCGGCGCGCGTGGACGGCTTGGACCTCATGGCGTACGAGCTCGATCCCGATTACGCCATCTACGGCGGCAGTTTCGACCTCGGCGTGGACTACGATGGCGATACCGACGCCGTGCCGCGTCCGCGCAAGGACGTGCATGCGCCCGCCGTGCTCGCCGGCCCCGACGAAGCCGCGCGCCTGGCGGCCAGCCGGGCGGCGCCCTACGAGCGTTATCACTACCGCTACGTCGCCGCCGGTTTTGCGCAGAAATCCGCCGATCTGCTGCCGCCGCGCAGCCAGGCGTTCGCCGCGGTGCTTTGCCATGCGACGAGCTGGCTCATCGACCGCGATCCGGCGTTCGCCGACAAGATCTACGCCCGCTATTTGAAGCAGGGGGCCTACGTGCCTTGGGGTGCAGAGTTCGGGCGCAGCTGTCCCGAACCCGATTTCGACGGTGCCGCGCGCCGTCTCCAAGCCGAGCGCGTGGCTTACTACCGGCATCTCGCACGGCGCGCCAAGCCGTATGCGCTCGCCGCCGCGGCGCTCGCCGTGGTGCTCGCCGCAGGCGCCATGTGGCGCCTGCGCAAGCGCAAGGGCGAAAAGCAAATCTCGGCTCCCTAGGTTTTCCGGGCACCGGCGGCATCGCCGCGAGCGAACGCCTTCGGCGATAATCGCGCTTTCCGCAACCCGGGCCGCGCCGCTCGTGAAGAAAGCCGACTTCCACTACGACCTGCCGCCCGAGCTCATCGCGCAGGCGCCGTTGCCGGAACGTTCCGCGAGCCGCATGCTCGTCGTCGACGTGCCGAAGGCGCGTTTTTTCGACCGCCGCTTCTCCGATCTCCGCGAATATCTGCGCCCGGGCGATCTGCTCGTGTTCAACGATACGCGCGTGCTGCCCGCGCGGCTCTACGCGCGCAAACCGACCGGCGGCGCCGTCGAGATCCTCGTCGAGCGCATGCTCGGTGCGCGCGAGGCGCTCGCCCAGCTCGGGGTCAGCAAGAAGCCGCAGCCCGGAAGCCGCATCCTGCTCGAGGACGGCAGCGCGTTGGAGGTGCTCGACCGCCAGGGGGAATTTTATACGTTGCGCTACGCAGGACCCGAGACGCTGGAAAAGCTGCTGCTGCGTCTCGGCCACATGCCGCTGCCGCCCTACATCGCGCGCGCTGCCGATGCCGCCGACGCGGAGCGCTACCAGACGATCTACGCACGCACTCCCGGCGCCGTCGCCGCACCGACCGCGGGCTTGCACTTCGACCAGAAGTTGCTCGACGCGCTCTCCGCCGACGGCGTCGAGTTCGGCTATGTCACGCTGCACGTCGGCGCCGGCACGTTCCAGCCGCTGCGCAGCGAGCACGTCGAGAGCCACACGATGCACCGCGAGTGGCTCAACGTCGGCGCGGAGCTCGTCGAGAAGATGCGCCGCGTGCGTGCGGCCGGCGGGCGCGTCGTCGCGGTCGGCACCACCGTCGTGCGCGCGCTCGAAGCCGCGCGCCGCGACGGCGAAGTGCGACCGTTCGCCGGCGAGACGCAGATCTTCATTTTTCCGGGCTACCGCATCACGAGCGTCGATGCGCTGATCACGAATTTCCATCTGCCGGAATCGACGCTGCTCATGCTCGTTTCGGCGTTCGCCGGGCGCGAGCTGATTCTCGACGCCTATCGGCACGCCGTGGCGGAACGCTATCGGTTCTTCTCGTACGGCGATGCGATGCTGATATTGCCGCCTGCGCGGTAACCGGCATTGCCAATTTTTGCCAATACTGGTAGCGTAACGCCATGTCGACGATGAATATTTCGCTGCCGGACGATTTGCGAGCGTTCGTGGATCAGCGCATCCGCAGCGAAGGTTACGGCAGTTCCAGCGAATACATGCGCGAGCTCATCCGCCGCGATCGTGATCGCGCGCAGCTCCGGCAACACCTGCTCGAAGGCGTCGCGTCGAAGCCGCTGGGACGCATGGATGCCGCTTATTTCGCTCAACTGCGCAAACGTTCGAGGAAAGCGGCGAACAAGCCGTGAAACCTGCGATTTTGTCGAAGCGGGCGGCAGCCGACATCGAGGGCGCCGCGGCGGGCTACGCGGGTGAGCGTGCGGAACTCGCCGACGCGTTCATCGATGCGCTCGAACACGCGGTTCGACACCTCGAAACGCATCCTGCGGCCGGATCGCCGCGCTATGCTCACGTGCTCGCCATTCCGCAGCTGAGGTTTTGGCTGTTGCGGAAATTCCCGTTCGCGTTGTTCTACATCGAACAGCCCGATCGGCTGTACGTGATTCGTTGTGTGCACATGAAGCGCGATATCCCAGCCAGCCTCAGGGATGAAGAAACGTGAGTGCAGCCATGCGCTTCGACCTCCTCGCCACCGACGGCCGGGCGCGCCGCGGCCGCATCGCGTTCCCGCGCGGGACGATCGAGACGCCGGCGTTCATGCCGGTCGGCACCTACGGGTCGGTCAAGGGCATGACGCCGAAGTCGATCCTCGAGACCGGCGCCGAGATCCTCCTCGGCAACACGTTTCATCTGTGGCTGCGTCCCGGCACGGACGTGATCGGCGATTTCGGCGGCCTGCACCGGTTCATCGGCTGGGAACGCCCGATCCTCACGGATTCCGGCGGTTTCCAGGTGTTTTCGCTGGCCGAGCGGCGCAAGATCAGCGAGGAGGGCGTGCGCTTCGCTTCGCCAGTCGACGGCGCGCAGGTATTCCTGTCGCCCGAGGAGTCGATGCGCATCCAGCGCGCGCTCGATTCGGACATCGTCATGATCTTCGACGAATGCACGCCGTATCCGGCCACGGAACCGCAGGCGCGGGACTCGATGGAGCTCTCGCTGCGCTGGGCCGAACGCTCGCGCCGCGCTTTCGATGACCTGGCGAATCCGCACGCGCTGTTCGGCATCGTGCAGGGCGGTACTTTTCCACAATTGCGCGAAATCTCGGCGCGCCGCCTCGTCGGGATCGGCTTCCACGGCTACGCCGTCGGCGGTCTCGCGGTCGGCGAGCCGGAAGACGAGCGCAACCGCACGCTCGACGAGACCGTGCCGATGCTGCCGGAGGAACGCCCGCGCTACCTCATGGGCGTGGGGCGGCCCGAGGACATCGTCGCGGCCGTCGCGCGCGGCATCGACATGTTCGATTGCGTGATGCCGACGCGCAACGCGCGCAACGCGCACATCTTCACGCGCCGTGGCGTGCTGCGCATCCGCAACGCGCGCTTCGAGCGCGACACGCGGCCGCTCGACGAAGCCTGCGCGTGCTACACGTGCCGCTCGGGTTTCAGCCGCGCGTACCTGCGTCATCTCGACAAGTGCGGCGAAATGCTCGGGCCCATGCTCGCCACGATCCACAATCTGCATTATTACCAAGACCTCATGCGCGGCCTGCGCGCGGCGATCGAGGCCGGCCGCCTCGGCGATTTCGCCGCCGAGTTCCATGAGTTGCAGCGGAGCGGCGAGCGCTAGGTTCCGGGCGAGCCGCCCGCACCGATCGCGGCGGGTAGGGTGCAAGCCCCGCGGCCGCATGGCATAATCCAACGCCTTTTTTGGGCGTGCGCCGGCCTTCGCGCCTTTCCGCACCGCCGCAATCCCCGTTCAGGAGCATGCATGGATTTTCTGATTTCCAATGCCTACGCGCAGTCCGGCGGCGCGCCGGCCGGGCAGAGCATCGGCCTGCTGGGCTCGCCGATCGTGTTCATCGTCATCATGGTGGCGATGATGTTCTTCATGTTCCGTTCGCAATCCAAGCGCCAGAAGGAGTTGCGCGCGATGATCGCGGCGCTCGCCAAGGGCGACGAGGTCGTCACGAACGGCGGCGTGGCCGGGCGCGTGGACGAGGTGGGCGAGAGCTTCCTCACGCTTGAAATCGCCCCGAACGTCAAAATCAAGCTGCAGAAGACCGCCGTTTCGATGGTGCTGCCGAAGGGCACGCTCAAGTCGAGCTGAACTTTTCGGGTTGGCGACGATCGCTAGAAGCGGAGAGCCGGCGTTCCGGCCCGCACTTTCCAAGTGACGCATATGAACGAATTCTCGAAGTGGAAATATATACTCGTCGCCGCGGTGCTGCTGATCGGCATCGTTTACGCGCTGCCGATCCTGTTCCCGCAACAGCCGGCCGTGCAGGTGTCGGCGAACCGCGGGGCCACGGTCGACGAGGCGCTCAAGGAGAAGGTGCTCGGCATCCTGCAGACGAAGAAGATCGACTTCCAGGACGTCGAGCTCAACGGCGACCGCCTGCTCGCCCGCTTCCCGAACACCGAAGTGCAGCTCGCCGCGTCCGACACGCTGCGCGCCGAGCTCGGCGACCAGTACACGGTCGCGCTCAATCTCGCGTCGACGGTGCCGGGCTGGCTGCGCGCGATCGGCGCCAATCGCATGCCGCTCGGCCTCGATCTGCAGGGCGGCGTCCACTTCCTGCTCCAGGTCGACAACAAGGCTGCGCTCGCCAAGATGCAGCAGCGCTACGTCGACGACATTCGCACGGCGCTGCGCAACGCCAAGATCCGCGCCGAATCGGTGAATCCGGGCGCGCAAGGCATCGTCATCACGCTGCATTCGGATGCGGACCGGCAGCAGGCCGCGGGCGTCATCGCCAAGGACGTCAACCAGCCCGACAAACTCGGCGCACAGCCGCCGCTCGAGATCACCGACGGCCCGAGCACCGCGGATGCCTATCCGCTGATCGCCAAGCTGCGCGACAGCGTGCTGCAGGAACAAGCGCGCTCGATCGTGAACAGCAACCTCACGACACTGCGCAACCGCGTCAACCAGCTGCACGTCTCGGAGCCGCTGATCCAGCAGCAGGGAGCAGACCGCATCGTCGTCGAGCTGCCGGGCGTGCAGGACACCGCGGAAGCCAAGAAGATCATCGGCGCGCAGGCCTCGCTCGAATACCACGCGGTGGACGAGCAGACGAACCCTATCGAGGCCGCCAAGACCGGCATCGTGCCGCCCGATTCGCGCCTGTATTTCTCGAACCGCAAGGGCCCGGACGGCAAGCCGCTGCCCGTCGTGCTCAAGCGCAAGGTCATCGTCGGCGGCGACGAGCTCGTCGACGCCTCGGCGCGTCCGGACCCGCAGAGCGGCACGCCGGCGGTGTCCGTGCGCCTGAACGCGCTCGGCGGCAAGAAGATGTTCGATTTCACGAGCCAGAACGTCGGCCATCGCATGGCCGTCGTCTTCACCGAGCGCGTGCCCGAAACGCACATCGTCGACGGCAAGGAAGTGCGCACGTACAAGACGAACGAGGAAGTCATCAGCGACGCCGTGCTGCAAGGCGTGTTCTCGAACCAGTTCCAGACGACGGGCCTCGGCAGCACGAAGGAAGCCGCCGAGCTCGCCCAGCTCCTGCGCGCGGGGTCGCTCGCCGCGCCGAGCGACATCGTCGAGGAACGCGTCATCGGTCCGAGCCTTGGCCAGGACAACATCAAGAAGGGCATCCAGGCCGTCGTGCTCGGGCTGCTTTCGGTGCTCATCGCTGCGGCGCTCTACTATCACTTGTTCGGTCTCATCGCCGACATCGCGCTGATCCTGAACCTGATCCTGCTGATCGCGGTGCTCTCGATGCTGCAGGCCACGCTGACCATGCCGAGCATCGCCGGCATCGTGCTCACGCTCGGCATGGCCATCGACGCCAACGTGCTGATCTGCGAGCGTGTACGCGAGGAACTGCGCAACGGCTCGACGCCGCTCGCATCGATCCGCGCAGGCTACGAGAAGGCCTGGGCGACGATTCTCGACGCCAACGTCACGCACTTGCTCGCGGCGCTCGCGCTGCTCGTGTTCGGCTCGGGCCCGATCGCTGGCTTCGGCTGGACGCTGCTCGTCGGCATCCTGACCTCGATGTTCACCTCGGTCACGGTGACGCACGCGATCGTCAACCTGGTCTACAGCGGCCGCAAGCTCAAGGGGCTGTCCGTCGGTGGCGGCTACGCGCGCAGCGCCGGCGCTTCGGCGTAAGCGGATGTCCCATTTTCGTCGACCCCGCGGATCGATCCGCGTACTCAAGGCTTAGGCGTCATGGAAGTTTTCAACCCGAACAGCAACATCAATTTCCTCGGGCTGCGCAAGATCAGCTTCGCGGTCTCGGCGATCCTGCTCCTGATCTCGATCGGCGCGACCGCCGTGCGCGGCCTCAACTACGGTCTCGATTTCACGGGCGGCGTGCTCGTCGAAGTGCAGTACCAGCAGCCCGTCGAAGTCGGCGAGGTGCGCGACGCCTTGTCGGCCGGCGGCTTCGACCGCGCCTTGGTGCAGAGCATCGGCGGCGCACGCGAAGTATCGATCCGCCTGCAGGCGAGCGACGACAAGAACGCGAGCGAGGCGAGCGGCACGAAAAAGAGCGACCAGGTCGCCGACGACGTGCTCAAGGCGCTGAAGGCCAAGCGCGCCGACGCCACGCTGACGCGCACGGATTTCGTGGGTCCGCAGGTCGGCGAAGAGCTCAAGAACGACGGCGTGATCGCCGTGATCTTCGTGATCATCGGCATCATGGTCTACATCGGCATCCGCTTCGAATGGCGCTTCGCGATCGCGGCGATCGCGAGCGAAATCCACGACACCCTGATCACGATCGGCTTCTATGCCGTGACCCAGCACGAATTCGACATCACCGTGCTGGCGTCGGTGCTCGCCGTCGTCGGCTATTCGATCAACGACAAGGTCGTCGTGTTCGACCGCGTGCGCGAACTGTTCCGCTCGTCGCGGCGCGCCGAACCCGTCGAAGTACTCAACAAGGCGATCAACTCGACGCTTTCGCGCACGATCATCACGGCGCTCTTCACCGCGCTCACAATGGTCGCCCTGTACCTGTTCGGCGGCCCCGTGGTCCACGGCTTCGCGCTCACGATGCTGATCGGCATCCTGATCGGCACGCTCTCGTCGATCTTCTTCGCGAGTCCGATCCTGCTCGCACTCGGCGTATCGAAGAAGGACCTGATGCCGGTCACGCGCGACAACCCGGAGCTCGCGCGGCGCCCGTGAGTTCAGTCCTGCCGGCAGTGCGCAGCGGCCGATTCACGGCCGCTACGAGCGTATAGCTCACGATCAGCAGCAGGAACCACGAACCGAACTTGCCGAGCTTCACGGCGCTCCAGGCGCCGGCCTGGTGCGGATAAAGCCACGTCGCGGTCAGCGTGCCGAGGTTTTCGGCGATCCAGATGAACGCTGCCACGAGCAACAGTCCGACGAGCAACGGCATGCGGCGATGCACGCGCCAGACACGGAAATGTATCCACGTGCCGCGGAACATCCAGGCCGCCGCGATGAACAGCGCCGGGCGCACGTCGACGATGTAGTGGTGCGTGTAGAAATTCGCGTAGATCGCCACGCACAGCACGGCGAGCGGACGCAAAGGCGGATGGCGCGTGAAGCGGAAATCGAACAGGCGCCAGCAGCGCGCGATGTAGCTGCCGATCGACGCGTACATGAAACCCGAGAACAACGGCACGCCGCCGATGCGGAAAAACGCCGCCTCGGGATAGATCCACGAACCGGCCTCGGTCTTGAATATCTCCATGACCGTGCCGATCACGTGGTAGACGAGGATCACGCGCGCTTCGTCCAGCGTCTCCAGGCGTAAGGCGAGCATCGCGATTTGCGCGCCCAGCGCGGCGAGGAAGAGAGCGTCGTATCGTGCCAGCGTTGCGCCATGCGGATACCACCGGGCCGTGCCGACCAGCAGAGCGACCATGACGCCGGCGAACAAGCAGGCCCAGGCTTGCTTGCAGCCGAAGCGCAGGAATTCGTAGAGGACGGCGGTCGTCGCGCGACGTTCCGCGAGCGCGCCGAGGCGGCGCTCGGCGGCCGCGAAATGCGCGATGAGCGGCCACGTTGCGGCTGCGCTGCGTGCGTCGTCCATGCGGCATTCCTCGATCCGAAAGCCATAGGAGAACGCAGGCTACGGCGCTTGCTCGGGCGTAGAAATGTCCGAACCGAGGCGAAACGGTCGCGGCCGCGACACGCGAGATTTACGTCTTCACCAGAGTTTCCAGAACGGTTTCCGCGGCGCCTTGGACGTCGGCTCGCGCGGGTTGCCGATGTGGATCGTGTGCTCGCGCGCCTGTGAAGGATGCCAGCCGGCGCTGAGCTGGTCGCTGAGATACTGCATGGCCGTTGCCGCTTGGTAGCCGCTGTTCTTGCGCGTGGCCGGTGTGGCGTCGTCGGCGAGCAGGGCTTTGACCGTCGCCGTGTAGATCTCTGCGCCGCGCTTCAAGCCGACGGTCCACAGCGTGCCGGGACGGCTCGGGCCCTGCGGCATGTTGAAATGCGCGGAAAGGCCGCTTTCGATGCGCATGAGCCAGGGACTGTCGTTCATCGTCGTACTCGCAGATCGCCTGCCGGAGACAAACGCCGCGGCGCCGCCGATGCGAACACGAAAACGCCGGCCGAGCGGCCGGCGTTGCTTCGTTCGACGCGAATTTCTCAGTAGCTGCCGGTGACCTTCGGCAGCGGGGTGAGCTCTTTCGCTTCGGCGGCCGTCGACGAGGCGCTGCCCGAGAACAGATCGCTCATGACCGCGGTGCTGCTGTCGCAAGCGTGATTGAGGCAGGGCAGACCGAAGCCCGCCTCGATGCTCTTGAGCAGCGAGAAGTGCGTGTAGCGCTGCGGGCTGACGAAACCGTGCCCGCCGTAGTTCGTGTCGACGATCAGCGGCACCTGGTTCGTTTCCGGCGCCGTGCTGTAGTCGTTCTCGTCCCAGAGCACGACGATCGCGTTATGACCCTGCGACCACACCGGAGAAGCCTTGATCGCCGTGACGAGCTTGCGCACCGTCACGTCGCCGCGGATGATGAGCGCGGGATTCAAGCCGGCTTGCGTGCCGTTGTCGGTCGGATCGTAGTTGCAGAACGCGCCGGCGTTGCCGCGGCCGTGCTGATCGTTGCACTGGTTCGGCGCGATGAACGCGTAGTTCGGCACATGGCCGCTCGCGAGATCGGCATAGAGGCCGTTGGCGCCGTCGAAATCGACGCTGTTGTCGAGCGTATTGCCGGGCGTGTAGCCTTCCTGCACGCTCTGGAAGTACACGAACGGATTGTGCTTGGCGGCGTACAGCGCCACCACGTTGCTCGTCGCGAGCGGCGGGTTCAGCGTCGGCACGATCGCGGCGAAGTTGGTCTTGTCAGTGAAGTAGCCGTCGCTGATGTTCACTTCGTCGGCGCCTTCCGGCGGCAGGCTTTCCTGATAGCTCTTCCACGTGAGGCCGGCCTGCACGAGCTGGTCGGCGATGGACATGCCGATCGTGTTCTTGGCGGCCGGAATCGAGGCGGTGCCGTCGATGTTGATGTCGCCCGGCGCGCCTTCGGTCTCGTTCGTCGTATCGATCGCGGGCACGGCCGCATCTGTGCCTTCGCCGGCGATCGGACAAATGGCCGGGCTCGCCGGGGTGTCGGTATTGGGCACCCCCGACGCCAGGCTCGTCGTGCAGTAGAAATTGTGCCAATCGGGATAATTGTCGCTTTGTATACCGAAGTTCGAGCCGCCGACGATTTCGAGGTAGTTGCTCAGGCTCGGATGGGCGACGGCGTAGTAGTTCGCCGCGAGATTCGCCGTCAGCGCGAAGCTGTTCGTGAACGGCGCGTTCGGATTGTCGATGATTTGGCTGTAGCCGTGGTTCTCCATCATGATGACGAACACGTGATCGAGATGCGGGATGCCGGTCGGCACCGCGCCCTCGGCTGCATAGGTCATGCTCGTGAAGGCGCAGGCGGCAAGGCCGAGCGCCGCAATCGTCTTGTTCATGGGACCTTTCCTCTTGGTGGATGCAACGGATCATGCCGCGGGCGTTCGCGGCAGCCGCGGCAGGATCGGCCTCTGCTGTTGCGGAACGATGAAAGCTCCGTTGCAATTTGCACGTGCCGGCGACGCCTGACACGAAGCCGTCACGCAAGCGTCCGAACGCTTCCCTAGACGCTTGCGAGTGCGAGCTCCACGGCCGCTTCGGCGTGGATCGAGGTGGTATCGAAAGCCGGCACCGGCACGTCGTCCGGGCCGATCAGCAGCATGATTTCCGTGCAACCGAGCACGATTCCCTGCGCGCCTGCCGCGACGAGATCGGCGACGATGCGCAGATACTGCGTGCGCGAGGCATCGAGCGTCTTGCCGAGACAGAGCTCGTCGTAGATCACGCGGTGCACGATCTCGCGATCCCCGGCCGGCGGCACGATCACGTCGATGCCGTGGCGGTCGCGCAGGCGATCGCGGTAGAACGCCTGCTCCATCGTGAAGCGCGTGCCGAGCAGGCCCACGCGCGCGACGCCGGCCTTGCGGATCTCGGCGGCCGTCGCATCGGCGATGTGCAGCAGCGGCACGCGCACGGCCGCTTCGACGGCAGGCGCCACCTTGTGCATCGTGTTCGTGCAGAGCACGACGAAATCGGCACCCGCCGCTTCGAGCGCGCGCGCGGCTGCGGCGAGCGCACGGCCCGCGGCTTCCCAGTCGCCCGAGACCTGCATGCGTTCGATGTCGTGGAAATCGACGCTGTAGAGCACGAGACGCGCCGAATGCAATCCGCCGAGGCGGCGTTTGACTCCTTCGTTGACGAGCCGGTAGTAGGGAACCGTCGATTCCCAGCTCATGCCGCCGATCAAGCCGATCGTCTTCATCGCCGCTCTCCGCCGAGAGCGCGATTGTCGCACCACGCGCTAACCGCGTCTCGCGTAGATGTCGGGGAAATAGCGCTCCATGAGCCGCTCGGGTTGCGTCGGTGCGGCGAAGCCGAACTTGGCGTAAAGGCCGTGCGCATCGGCCGTCGCGAGCATGAACCGCCGCACGCCGTGCAGATCCGGATGCGCCATCACGGCGGCGATCAAGGTTTTCGAATGCCCGCGGCCGCGATGCTCGGGTAGCACGAACACGTCGACGAGATTCGCGAACGTCGCGCGATCGGTCACGACACGCGCGAATGCGATCTGCGCGCCGTCGAGGAAGGCGCCGAAGCATAACGAGTTCTCGATCGAACGCTCGACCGTCGTGCGCGGGATGCCGCGCGCCCAGCTCGATTGTTCACTGAGGAAGCGATGGATCAACTCGACGTCGAGCTCGGCGCGATCGGTGCTGATACGCAGCGCCGTCATTCCTTCAGCAGCTCCGGCGTCGCATGGGCGGCGATCGTCTTGACGATCGCCGCCGCGATATGGTGGTTTCCGGCGACGAGATTGCCGCTTTTCGGCACGCCGTCGCGGCCGGCGAAATCGCAGTACTTGCCCGCGGCTTCGCGCACGAGCAGGCAGCCCGCGGCCATATCCCAGGGCCGCAAACCGATCTCGAAATAGCCGTCTAGACGTCCGGCGGCCACATAAGCCAAGTCGAGCGCGGCCGACCCCGTGCGGCGGATGTCTTCGGCCTCGGCCATGAGTGCGCGCGTCATGCCGAGCTGCACGTCGAGATGGGCGCGCTGGCGGTACGGGAAACCCGTGCAGAGCAGCGCGCCATGCAGGCTCTCGCGCTTGCTCGCGCGGATGCGCCGGTCGTTGAGGTAGGCGCCGTCGCCCTTGCTCGCGGTGAAGAGCTCGTCGCGCAGCGGATCGTAGATCACGCCGTAGACCAGATCGCCGTGATCCATGAAGCCGATCGAGACGCAGAAGTGCGGAAAGCCGCGCAGGTAGTTGTGCGTGCCGTCGAGCGGGTCGACGACCCAGACCTTGTCGGACTTGCCGACCTGGCCCGATTCCTCGCCGACCACGGCGTGATCGGGATACGCGCGGCGCAGCTCCTTGACGATCTCGGCCTCGGCCAGGCGATCGACTTCGGAGACGAAATCCATGCGCGATTTTTCCTCGACGACGAGGTTGTCCACGCGATTCATGTAGCGCAGGATCACGTTTCCGGCGGCGCGCGCGGCGCGGACCGCGACGTTGACGGCGGGTCTGGGCATGGCAACTCCGATTCGATCGGCTGGCAAAGAACGGCGCGCAGGCAGGCTGCGCGGTCGCGAAGGTTAACATGGCGGAGGGCGGAGGCCAAAGCGCGGGTCGCCGCGGACGGACGCTTCGCGGATAATCGGCGCATGCCGAACACGCCCGAAAATCGCCACGAAATTCCTAACCAGCCGCCGCCGGATTCCGGTCCCGCGTTCGTGCTGACCCGCCCATCGCACCCCGGGAATATCGGTGCGGCCGCGCGTGCGATCCGCACGATGGGCTTCAGCAGGCTCGTGCTCGTGGCGCCGCAGCGCTATCCGCACGCCGACGTGAACGCGATGGCCGCAGGCGCCGACGACGTTCTGGCCGGCGTCGTCGTCGTGCCGACGCTCGTCGAGGCGATCGCCGACTGCACGCTCGTGCTCGGCTGCACGGCGCGCCAGCGCGCGGTGCCCTTGCCGGAGCTCTCGCCGCGCGAGGCTGCGGCGCGCGTGCTCGCGGCATCGGGCAAGGTCGCCGTCGTGTTCGGCAACGAGCGCACGGGCCTCGAGAACGACGAGCTCATGTCCTGCCACGCCGCGGTACACATCGCGAGCGCCGCGGATTTCCCCTCGCTGAACCTCGCGCAGGCCGTGCAGGTGCTCGCGTACGAGCTGCGCATGGCGGCGCTCGGTACGGGCTCTCAGCCGTCGCTGTCGCGTCCCGGCGATC
>DASRGX010000189.1:0-2267 GCA_035650835.1 Rudaea sp.
CACACCCCTGCAGCGAGGAGGCGCTCGAGGTGACCATGGAAGCGCGCGCCGAGCGCCTGATCGAGCCCGTGCTCGTCGGTCCGCCTGCCCGCATACGCGCGATATCGGAGCGGGCAAACATCGATCTCACCGGCCTCGAGATCGTCGAGACCGAGCACAGCCACGCGTCGGCGAAAGCCGCCGTCGATCTCGTGCGTGCCGGCCGGGCGGTCGCCCTCATGAAGGGCAGTCTGCACACGGACGAGTTGCTGCACGCCGTGCTCGACAAGGAATCGGGCTTGCGCACCGAACGTCGCGTGAGCCACGTTTTCGCGCTCGACGTGCCGAGTTATCCGCGGCCGCTCATGATCACGGACGCTGCCGTCAACATCTACCCAAAGTTCGCGGACAAGCGCGATATCGTGCAGAACGCGATCGACCTGGCGCACACCATCGGCATTGCCTCGCCGCGCGTGGCGATCCTCTCGGCGGTCGAGACGGTGAATCCCGAGATCGTCTCGACGATCGACGCTGCTGCGCTGTGCAAAATGGCCGAGCGTGGCCAGATCACGGGCGGTCTGCTCGACGGGCCGCTCGCGTTCGACAATGCAGTGAGCCCCGAAGCGGCGCGCATCAAAGGCATCGATTCTCCCGTCGCTGGGCGCGCCGACATCCTCGTCGTGCCCGACCTCGAAGCGGGCAACATGCTCGTCAAGCAGCTCACGTTCCTCGCCGATGCCGATTCGGCCGGCATCGTGCTCGGCGCGCGCGTGCCGATCGTGCTCACGAGCCGCGCCGACAGCGTGCGCAACCGGCTCGCCTCGTTGGCGATGGGCGTGCTGCTCGTCCATCGGCGCGAGCGCAACGGCGCGGTCGTGCCGGCGTGAACAGGTCCGGCATCCTCACGATCAACGCCGGCTCGACGAGTCTCAAGTTCGCATTGTACGAACCTTCCGCGCTGACTAAACTGGGACGCGGCGAGGTCGAGTTCGCCACCGGCGCGGCACGCCTGGAAGCGAACGTGGAAGGCGCGACGAAGATCGAGCGCCGACTCGACGGCGCCGACGCGTGGGTCGCGCTCGCCGCGGTCGACACCTGGATTGCCAAAACGTTTCCACAAATCCACATTATTGCGATCGGTCATCGCGTGGTGCACGGCGGAGCACGCTTCACCGCGCCCGTGCGGCTCGATGAGCCGACGCTCCAGGCGTTGGAAGCGCTCGACCCGCTCGCGCCGCAGCACCAGCCAGCAAACCTGGCCGCGGCGCGCGAGCTCGCTGCGCGCTATCCGGACGCGGTAGCGGTCGCCTGCTTCGACACTGCCTTCCACGCGGGATGGAGCGATCGCGCGCGGCGCATGGCGCTGCCGCGCCGCTTCCACGACGCCGGCGTGCGGCGCTACGGATTCCATGGATTGTCGTACGAATACCTGTGCGGACGTCTGCGCGAACTCGCGCCGCATGCCAGCCGCCTCGTACTCGCGCATCTGGGAGGCGGTTCGAGCATGTGCGCCGCTCGCGACGGCTCGAGCGTCGATGCCACGATGGGATTCTCGGTGCTCGATGGCTTGCCGATGGCGACGCGCTGCGGTGCGATCGATCCCGGGGCGATCTTCCATTTGCATCGTGCACACGGCCTCGGGTTCGACGAGATCGAACACGTGCTCTATTACGAGAGCGGTCTCAAGGGCATCTCCGGGACGAGCGGCGATATGCGCCGCTTGCTCGCCGACGCGAGCGCGCCCGCGCACGAGGCCGTCGAGCTCTATGCCTACCGCTGCGCGGGAGCCATCGGTGCCATGACGGCGGCGCTCGGCGGCATCGATGCGCTCGTCTTCAGCGGCGGCATCGGCGCGTACGCGGCCCGCGTGCGCGCGATGGTGACCGCTTCGCTCGATTTCCTCGGCGTGACTATCGACGCCGGAGCAAATGCCGCGAACGCCTCCCGGATCTCGACGCAAGCCTCCAAGGTGCCGGTCTTCGCACTGCCGACCGACGAAGAACTCATGATCGCGCGTCATACGCGCCGACTGCTCGACACGAATTGAGCAGGGCGTTCGCATGCCGATTGCACTATGCTTGCGGTTTCGCCTGGACGCGATTCCCGGGAGCCGCCAAACGTGACGCAACCTTTGATCTATGCCATGCCCGGGAACGAGGCGCTCGCAGCGGCGCTCGCGCGGCGGCTCGACGCCGATCTCGGCGAGCTCGTCGTGCGCCGCTTCCCCGACGCGGAAACCTACGTGCGCCTGCTCACGTCGCCGGCCGGGCGGCGTGTCGCCTTCGTCT
>DASRGX010000190.1:0-11569 GCA_035650835.1 Rudaea sp.
AGGGCCTGCCGTGGATCCTTCGGCACGCCGAGTCCGCGCTCGTACAGGAAGCCGAGGTTGACCTGGGCGCGTGCGTAGCCCTGCTCGGCGGCCTTGCGGTACCACTGGGCAGCCGTTGCCGGGTCGGGCGCGGTGCCGAGCCCGCGCTCGTAAATTTCTCCGACATACGTTTGCGCGACCTTGTCCCCGCTTTGCGCAAGCGGCAGCCAGACACGCAACGCGCTGTTGAGATCGGAACGGTCGTACGCGACGTATTCGCCGCCGCGGATTTCGCAGTCGCCGGCGGACGTCTTCACCGCCGTGCGGCCGGTGATGAAGGTCATCTGGGTGCCGAGCTTGCGCACCTGGCCCGGCAGCAGGCAGTCGACGATGAGCAAATCCTCGGGATTGCGCGTCTGCACCGTGGCCTCGGCGCGCGGCGCCGGGGCCATGCCCGCCAGCACCACGAGCAGCATGGAGATGAAAAGCGGAAGCGGACTGATCCGTTCCGCGAGTCCGGGCACTGCACGCGTCATGGGAACCCCTCGCTACGACTGGATAGTGGCAGGCGGTTTGCGGATATACTCGATTATAGGCCGCTATGGGGAGATAGGGGAATGAAAACGGCGATCGAACGGCGGTTCGATGGGCTGCGCGCGGGCATTCGACTGCTCGCCATGGTGATTCTCGCTGCGGGCGCGCGCGAGGCTTACGCGGGCAGCGCGACGATGTCGATGGGCGGCGGCAACAACCAGAGCGGCTACGAGTACAACGAGCTCACGACGCCATTGTCCGTGACGTTCACGGGCACGGGCACCGTCACCGTGCAATGGCAGGTGACGAAAGGCACGGCGAATTTTCAGGCCTCGGGCACGACGACGTTCACCGACAGCGGGCTTTCGGAACCGGGCACCGACTCCAGCGTGCGCCTCGATCTCGGCGGCACCGACGGCACCGTCACGGTCACGGCGACCTGCACGGCGGGCTGTTCCCCTGCCTCGCAGCAGGTCGTGACGTTCACGGAGACGATCGTCGCCCCGCCGCCCTACCTCGAGATGGATGTGTTGAGCGGTGGCGGCCAGAGCGGGCAGCCGAATACGACGTTGCCGCAGGAACTCACCGTCGTGTTGATTCCGACATCGCAAGGCTACGACGGCCCGTTCAACGAGCAGCTGCAGTGGGAGGTCTACAGCGGCAGCGCGACGTTCACCGCGAACCACAGCACGACCTACCTGCAGGACGTGGTCATCCCGGGCCCGCCGGCCATGGGCCAGACGCCGGCGTCGGTTTCGCTCGATCTCGGCGCAACACCTGGACCTGTGACGGTGTTCGTGACCTGTCCCGATTGCACCGTGGGCACGACGCGCGGTTTCTACCTGACCGTAAACCAGCCGGCGGCCACGCTCGCCAAGGTGTCGGGCGATCTGCAGACCGGCGTCGTCAACAGCCAGTCCGATGCGCCTCTCGTCGTGCAGCTCGGAAAGCCCGGAGGCACGGGGTCGTTGAGCGGCCAGCCGATCAACTGGAGCGTGCTGAGCGGTCAGGCGACGCTCAGCGCGACGACCACGCAGACGGACACCAATGGCCAGTCGCAGATCACGTTCAAATACGGCAGCACGGCCGGTCCGGTGACGATCGAAGCGAGCTCGGGATCTGGCAAGGTCGATTTCACGGCGACCGCGCAGACCGCCACGGCGGCGATCGCGAGCGGCAACAACCAGACGGCCGCGATCGGCAGTACGTTGATGCCTTTCGTCGTGCAGATCGCGAGTTCGTCGGGCAACGCGAAGGGCTTGAGCCAGGTGCCCGTGACCTGGAGGGTGAGCTCCGGCAGCGGCACGCTGAGCGACGCCACGACGTACACGGACGCGAACGGCAAAGCCTCCGATACCCTGACACTCGGTTCGATCGCCGGAACGGTGACCGTCGTTGCGACCCTGCCCGGAAATATCAATTTGACGTTCTCGGCGACGGCGATCGGTTCGGCGGGCATCTCCGTGGTCGGCGGGAACAATCAAGCCGCGGCCGCCGGCAGCGTGCTGCAGCCGTTCGTGGTGCAAGTCGCCTCGGGTGGCCAGGCGCTGCCTGGGATCGAGGTGAGCTGGTCCGTGCTCCAGGGCAACGGCACCCTGGCCGCACCGGTGACCGTGGCCGACGCGAGCGGCCAAGCCAGGAACGTGCTGACGCTCGGCAGTACGCCGGGAATCAACGTGGTGCGCGCGCAAATCGCCGGTCTCGGGGCGATCTCGTTCACGGCGGTGGGTTCGACCGTCGCCGCGGGCAATAGCCAGTTCTCGATCGTCTCCGGCAACAACCAGGCGCTCACGCCGGGACAAGCATCGAAACCGCTGATCGTGCGCTTGCTGACGTCGGCAGGCCAGCCCGTCACGGGCGCCGACGTTCAATGGAGCATCTCGGGGCAATCGGGCACGTTGAGCGCGACGAATACGCTGACCGACGCGAGCGGCCAGGCACAGGTGACGGCGACGGCGGTCCTCCCGGGCAGCTACACCGTCAACGCGCAAATCGCGGGCTCGCCGAGCATCCCTGCGCTCACGTTCAACCTCGGCAACGGAGTCGCCAACCTGCCTTCGCTCGGCCCGACGCAGACTGGCATCGCCTCAGTCATCGACAAGGCCTGCCCCGCGCTCGCCGCGCTGCCTCCCTCCTCGCTGACTCCCGCGCAGAAGGACCTGCTCAATCGCTGCTCGGAAATCGTCATCGCCGCGGGACAGCATCCGGGCCAGGTGCCGAACGCGCTGAACCAGCTTCAGAACAACAAGGTGTTGCCGCAGAACCAGGCGGCGACGAACGTGCAGCTCACGCAGTACGGCAACTTGAATACGCGCCTCGCCGAACTTCGCCAGGGCGCCACGGGCATCAATCTTTCGGGCCTGTCTTTCAGCGAGGACGGGCGAAGCCTGCCGCTGGCGATGCTCGGCGACGCGTTCCGCAAGGATCCGAAAGAAGCCGACAACGAAGTCGGCAAGGACTTCGACCGCTGGGGCTTCTTCGCGACCGGCATGATCGATCGAGGCGGCTTCGATCCGGTGAACAACCGGCCGGGTTTCAATTTCCACAATGCGTCGCTGACCGCGGGCGTGGACTACCGCTTCACGGACGCGTTCGTCGCCGGTGTGGCGCTCGGCTACAACCAGGCCAAGTCGGATCTCAACCAGAACGCGGGCAAGGTCAACGTCGACAGCTACAGCGTGAACGGCTACTTCACGTGGTATCACAACAACGACTACTACGTCGAAGGTTCGGTGATCTTCGATTGGCTCGATTACGACCTGAGCCGCAACATCGTCTATCAGATCGCGAGCCTTTCGGGCGACGGCAGCATGACGACGGTGAGCCAGACCGCTTCGGCGTCGCCGAGCGGGCACCAATCCTCGTTCGCGCTTTCGCTGGGCAAGGACCTGAGCTTCGGCGCGTGGAGCGCCACGCCTTACGTGCGCGGCATCTACACGCACCTGAGCCTCGGCAGCTTCACCGAAAGCATGAGTGATCCCGTCGGGCCCGGTTCCGGCCTCGCGACGTCGGTCGAATCGCGTTCGCTGACCTCCGAACTCGCCGTACTCGGCGGACGCTTGAGCTACACCAGGAGCTACGATTGGGGCGTGCTGGTTCCGAATGCGGTCGTCGAGTGGAATCACGAATTCCGCAACGACCCGCAAGTGGTCGTCACGCGCCTCGTCGCGGATCCGACGCAGACGCCGTTCAGCATCAGCGACCAGCCGCCCGACCAGAACTACTTCAACATCGGACTCGGGCTCAATGCGGTCCTGCCGAAAGGCCGTTCGGGATTCCTGCTCTGGGAGCATCTGACGGGATACTCGGGGGCGCACGAGAATCGCTATTCGCTCGGTATCCGCGTCGAGTTCTGAGCGCATTCGGCAGCGCCGCGTCCGCGCGGCGTTGCCGCTTGCATCCCTTGCCGTGCGCACGGCATGCTATGTCCGCAGCGCACGGCACGGCGCCGCAGGAAAGCGACGCCAACCGCATGGGAACTGTGGGTGAGATCGGTCAGCGCATGATTGAATTCGGGCACAGCTCTCACGTTGGCTTGCGACGCGAGCACAACGAAGACACGTACTATGCCGACGCCGAGTTGGGGCTGTGGCTCGTCGCCGACGGCATGGGCGGTCACGAGCACGGCGAGGTCGCGAGCGCGCTCGCGCGCGACACTGTCGTGCACGAAGTCGCCGGGGGGGCGCCGCTCGCGCAAGCCGTGCAGCGTGCCGACGAAGAAATCATCCACCATTCGAGCAAGAAAGCCGAAGCACTGCCGATGGGCACGACGATCGCGGCGATCCGCATGCGCGACAGCGAATACGAGATCTGCTGGGTCGGCGACAGCCGCGTATACATGTGGAACGGCGAACTCAAACAGCTCTCGCAGGATCATTCCTACGTGCAGGAGCTGATCCAGCAGGGCGCGATCACCCACGAGCAAGCGCGCACGCACCCGCACCGCAACGTCGTCACCCAGGCGCTGGGCGTCACCGATCCGCAGAATCTGCGCGTGGAAACGCTGCGCGGCACGCTAAACGTCGGCATGCAGATCCTGCTGTGCTCCGACGGGCTCACCGAGGAAGTCGACGACGGCGAAATCGCCGCGGTGCTCGCGCGCGGCGATCTGTCGGCCCAGGAATGCGTCGACCATCTGATCCTGAAGGCGCTCGAAGGCGGCGGCTCGGACAACGTCACCGTCATCCTGATCCGCAACCGCTGAGCTGCCTCAGCCGCCCTGTTCGGCTTTCGCGAGGTCGGCCTTGAGCTTCTGCAGCGCCGCGTTCGCGGGATCGGCGCGCAAGCCTTCCTCGACGAGCACGTCCGCTCCCGTGTAGAGACCGTTCTTGTAGGCCGTGCGCGCGCCGTTCTCGTAGAACGACGCCACCTGCGCCAGGCCCTGCGCCGCACGCGCATTGCCCGGCTCGCGCTTCAGCACTTCCTGGAAAATGTCGATCGCGTTGTCGCCCGGGGGGAAACCCATTTTCTCGCCGCCGTTCTTGAGGCCGTAGGCCAGATACTCCTCGCCGCGCGCGAGCAGCGACGGCACGTCGAGACCGGCGAGTGCCGCGTTCGACGACGGCGTCGAAGGCGTGGGCGTGCTCGGCGGCGGAACGCTCGGTTTCGCCGGCTCGGCCTGCGTCTGCCCTGCGCCGGGCGCCGCGGGCGCGTGCATCCAGCGCCAGCCGACGATCGCGAGCACCAGCGCGAATACGACGGCCGCGGCAACGAGCGCGATGCGCACACGACTGCCGCCGCCTTCGCCGACGCGCACGGGCTGCGCGACCGCGGTCGCAGCGGTCTCGAACGTCGGCATCTTTTGCGGCGTCGCCCGTTTGCGCGAGGCGCGTGCGGCGTTCGCCGCGTTCGGGTTGCGCTGCATGAGCTGATCGCAGGCGGTGATGAAGGCTTCGCCCGTGGCGAAGCGCTGCTCGGGACTCTTCGCCATGAGCCCATCGATGAGCGGTTGCAGCCACGCGACTTTGTCCGGCAATTGGGGCACCGGCTCGGTCACATGCATGAGCGCAACGGCGTAGGCGTCGTTCGCCTGGTACGGCTTGCGTCCTGCCAAGCATTCGTACAGCACCGCACCGAGGCTGTAGAGATCCGAGCGGCCGTCGATCATGCTGGCCTGCGCCTGCTCGGGACTCATGTAGTCGGGCGTGCCGATCGCATTGCCCGCCATCGTCGCGGCGCTCACGCTCTTCATCGCCTTGGCGATGCCGAAATCGGCGAGCACGGCCGTGCCGTTCGCGCGAAACATGATGTTGCCGGGCTTTACGTCGCGATGCACGAAGCCCTTTTCGTGGGCGTAGGCGAGCCCCGATGCGATGTCGCGCGCCACTTCGAGCGCTTCCGTGGCCGTGAGCTTGTCCATGCGATCGCGCAGCGAGCCAGCCGGCAGGTATTCGCTCGCGAGGTAGTACACGCCGCGATCCGCGCCGATGTCGTGCACGGTCATGAGATGCGGATGCGACAGCTTGGCCGTGATCCGGCCTTCCTTCATGAACTGCTCGCAGAACGCGGCGTTCGCGGCGAGCGCCGGCGACATGATCTTGAGCGCCACCTCGCGGTCGAGCGATTCCTGCAGCGCGAGGTACACCGAGGCCATGCCGCCTTCGCCGAGCTTGCGGATCAGCTTGTAGCCGGGAATCTGGACGTTGTCGGTCATGCGGAGGCTGGGTCTGGGCGCGCGGCGGAACGCTCGGCGGCGGCGCCGAGCGTGACAAGAATACGGAGGAAGCGCGGCAGCGGGCAACTGCCGCGCGCAGAGGCGTTACGGCGCAGCGGCGCGCAGGTCCTTGAGAGCGCCCTGGAATTTCGCCATCGAGTAGTTGTTCTCGTCCTTGGCGGCGTCGTAAAGCGCGTCGAGGCGAGCGTGCAGGCGCGCCGCGCGTTCCTTGTCGAGCTTGCCGTCGTTCTCGAACGCGACCACGACCGATTGCGATGCCATCGCCACCTGCTCGGCCGAAGAGAAGTCGCGGAACTCGCCGCGATCGCCGTCGGCGGCGATGCTCGCGAGGATGACGTCGAGGCTCGCCGCGTTGTAGTCGTACGCGGCCACTTTCGGCAGCAGCTCCGCGATCGTCGCGCGCAGCGTGCGCGCGGCGGCGAACGTGGCGTCGCGGTTCTCGGTCGTCGCGCGGTGCAGCGCACGCGTTTCTTCGAACACGCGCTGTGCGGCGGCCTTGTCCACGGGCGCGAGCACGTGACGGAACATCACGAGGTTCGCGTCGTTCAAGCGCACCACGCCCGGCCCGAGTCCCGTGCCTTGACGCGGTCCCCACTTCTTGCCCTGCATGAGCTTATGGCAGGCGTGGCAGTCGAACAGCACGAGCTCGGGGAAGATGCCCTGTTGGCCGGTTTTTGGATCGAGCAGCAGATCGAGCAGGTTCTCGGCGGCGACGCCCTGGCCCACGGCCCAGTCGCGCACGCCGTTCCAATCGCCTTTGCGCTTGGTCCACTTGTCGTCGATCTTGTAGTGCGGATGCAGCCACGTGAACGTGTCGAGCTCGAACGAGAGCCGCGGATGTCCGGCACCCATGATGCGGTGCGTGATCATGCGCTCCTTCTCGCCCATGTGGCAGGACAGGCAGACTTCGGCGCGCTTGATCGGATTCTCGGTGGCGTACATGCCCTTGGCGAGATTGTCCGTGTGGGCGACGCTGCGGTCCGCGTGCGAGTTGAGCCAGAGCTCCGAACCACCGTGGCAGGCTTCGCAACCGACGCCGTCGGAAATCTGGAAGCGCTCGCCGCGTTTGTCGGCGGCGGGATTGTCGGTGTGGCAGTCGAGACAGACCTTCGCCTTGGTCGGATCGCCGAGACCGAGCTTCTCGGCGATCGCGCGCGATTCCGGTTTCTCGAGTACCTGGTACGCCTTGGCGTGCGGGTCGAATTCCTGCCAAACCGCGAATTCGTTCTGCATGATGTCCGAATCACGGAACGTCTGCGAGGCGCCATGGCAGACGCTATTGCTGCACGTGGCCACGCCCATGTGCTTGTGGGCGTCGATCGCCTCGACGGCCGTCTCGGCGCTCGCCGATGCAGCCCACAGGACCATTGCAGCAAACGCTAGCACTTTCATCGCCGCTCTCCCCAGTGGCGTGTCCCCGGTTCGGATGATACCGAAAGCCGCGGCGAGACTGTAGCGCCCGACACGTTACGACTGCAACCAGAGGCACCGCCCTTTGCTCGTGGCCTGCAGACGATCGAGCCGCGCCGCATGCAGCGCGAGCTCGATCGCATCGGCGATGCGCACGCGCAGCGGAGGTCGCGCGCTCGGCACGACGGCGGCGCGCGCCGTGCGCTCGGTCTCGCTCGCGAAGGCAAGATCGCCCTGCCCGCCCGTCATCGCCAGATAGACTTCGGCGAGCAGCTGCGCGTCGAGCAGAGCGCCGTGCAGTTCGCGATGGCTGTTGTCCACGCCGAGGCGCTTGCACAGCGCATCGAGGCTGTTCTTCTGTCCCGGATACTTTTCGCGCGCGAGCGCGAGCGTGTCGACGATCGCGGCGCGCTCGCCGATCGTGCCGAGGGCGCCATCGCAGAGCGCGAGCTCGGCGTCGAGGAAGGCCACGTCGAACGCGGCATTGTGGATCACGAGCTCGGCCCCCGCGACGAATTCCAGGAGTTCGTGCGCGATCGCGGCAAACGTCGGTTTATCGGCGAGGAATTCGTCGCTGATGCCGTGCACGGCGAGCGCGCCGCCGTCGATCGCGCGTTGCGGATTGACGTAGCGGTGCAGGCTGCGGCCGGTCGGGCGCCGCTCGACGAGCTCGACGGCGCCGATCTCGATGACGCGATGGCCTTTGCCGACCTCGAGGCCCGTGGTTTCGGTATCCAGCACGACTTGCCGCATCATGTCTCCTTGGCCGCCAGCGCCGCTTCGCGCGCGAGGCGGTCGGCGAGTTCGTTCTCGGGATGCCCCGCGTGACCGCGCGTCCACAGCCACTCGACGCGGTGCGCGGCGGCGGCAGCGGCGAGGCGTTCCCAAAGATCTTGGTTCTTGACGGGCTTCTTGTCCGACGTGCGCCAGCCGTTCGCGCGCCAGCGCGGCAGCCATTCTTCGATGCCCTGCTTCAAGTATTGCGAATCCGTGGTGAGCCGCACGCTCGACGTACGGCGTAGCGCCTCGAGCGCGCGGATCGCCGCCATGAGCTCCATGCGGTTGTTCGTCGTTGCGCGCTCGCCGCCGGACAGCTCTTTCTGCACCGTCTTGTAGCGCAGCACCGCGGCCCACCCGCCCGGTCCCGGGTTGCCGAGGCAGGCGCCGTCGGTGAACGCTTCGACCACCGCCGGACCGCGCTCGCTCATGCACGTGCCCGCTGCGCGCCGGGCGCCAGGCGCGGACTCAGAGCGAGATCGCGCGCATTGCTGCGCAGTCGCAGCGGCGTGAGCGTGCTGCGGCGCTTGCGCGCGAGCACGAGCCAGCTGCCGCCGAAACGGCCGAACGCGCTGCTGCGTCCATGCTCGCCGCCGTGAGCGCGCGGCAGCAGGGTTCCCGGGAAGCGTACCTGGAGCGTGTCGATTTGCTCGCGCGCGAGCAGCTGCTGCCAGGCGTAGGCGGATTTCAAATGAAGGCGTGCCGTCCCGCGCGCGTTGAGCGCGAGCCAAGGCCGCCAGAATCCCACCGGATTGAAGCCGAACACGAGCACCACACCCTCCGGCGCGAGCACGCGCGCGAGTTCGGCCACGCACTCTTCGGGACGGGCGAAACGCTCGAACGCATGTTGCGCGATGAGGAGCTTGAAGGTTTCGCCCGCGAACGGCAGCCGATCGGGCTCGCACGATACGGCGCCATCGAACCGCGGCCCCGAGCAGGCGAGATCGAGCATCGTCGTCACGAGATGCGGCGGCAAATGCGCCGGAGCGCCCGCGTGCGCGCGCACGAACAACCCGAAGCTGCCGTACACGCCAGCGAGGATCGGTGCGAGCGCGGCGAGCTCGCGCGCGAACAGCGCCTGGACGGGCGCACTGGCGTAGAAACTGCTCGCGGGATCCGACATTCGAGGTTCGGGTAGTGGCAGGGCGCGATTGTGCGCGAAACCTTCCCGCGCAGTAAACGGGAATGTTGCGGCGCAAAAACCGGCTTAACCGGCAGAGCCCGGCATGCTGCTATAGTGAACGTTCGTTCAGTCAGGGGGACGCCCCTCGCGGCGTCGGACGGAATGGGCACAATTCGAATTCGCAGCGCGCCTTCGCCGCGCGCCAAGAAACCGTCGTCGACGAAAGGCGGCGAACGCCGCGACTGGCGTTTGGCCGCGCTCGGCAGCGGCTGCACGGCCCTCGGCACCGCATGCCTGCTGCTCGCAGCGTGCAGCGGAAATCCGCCGAAGCCGGTGGCTAGTAATTATGAGCCTGCGCCATCGATGCCGCCGACGAGCGCCGCGGCACCCGAGCGGGCGACGGTGACGCCGCCGGCCGCTCCGATCGCGCCGGAGCAAGCCTGGGATCGCCTGCGCCGGCGCATCGCCGCGACTGATTGCGATTTCAACCCGGCCGTCCAGCACTGGGCCAAGATGTACACGCAGGTCGCCAACCAGTTCTCGGCGTCGCTCTCCGAGGCGATGCCGTCCTTGCTCACCGTGATCGAGCAGATCGAACAGCGCGATCTGCCCGGCGAGTTCGCGTTCCTGCCTTACGTCGAAAGCAATTACACGCCGGTACCGCCGAATGGCGACCGCGCCGCCGGCATTTGGCAGCTCATGCCCGACACCGCGCGCGAAGCCGGGCTGGCGATCACCCCCGATTACGACGGACGCCTCGATCTCGTGGCTTCGACCGATACGGCACTCGGATTGATCCGCCGCTATGAAGACGAATTCGGCGACTGGCGCGTGGCCGACATGGCCTACAACGCCGGCGAGTACGGCATGCGCGAGCTCGTCAGCGAGGCCAAGCCCGACATGTCCGCCAAGGAGATCGGCCGCTTGCGCGTCGGCCGCGGCGCGCACGACCATCTGGCGAAACTGCTCGCACTCGGCTGCGTCGTCGCGCACCCCGAGCGCTATCGCATCGTCTTGCCCGAGCCTGGAGCCGGCGACCAGCTCGTTTCCATCGAATTCCCAGCGCCCGTCGACCTTACGCTCGCCGCGCGCTTGGCCGGGCTCGACGCGACACAGCTCCATCGCCTCAACCCGGGCCTGCTGCGCGGACGCATGCCCGCGAACGGTCCTTTCCACTTGCTCGTACCTGCGTCGCGGCGAGTCGCAATGGAACAGACGCTCGGCAAGCTGCCGCAGTACGCGTGGCGCGAATGGCACGAAGTGGCGCTCAAGCAGAGCGAGACCTTGAGCCTGTTCGCGAGCGAATACGATTTGGATTTGAGCGCCCTCTCGGCGATCAATGCGATCGGCGGCGACGTGCCGCTCGCCCCCGGCACGCATCTGTTGCTGCCCGGGCACAACGGCAGCGATGAAGCGCTCGTGCAGGACTTCACGCCGCGCGATCGCCCCGAGCTTCCGCCCGACACGGTGCTCGTGCACGCGGGCGACACGCTATGGAGCATCGCTCACCGCTATGGCTTGCGCGTGGCCGATCTCGAGCATTGGAACCGGCTGAAACCGAGTTCGATGCTGCATCTCGGCCAGCGCCTCCACTTGACCGAGCCCGAGCTCGACGGCGGAGGACTGACCGTTTCCGCGGCGCCCGCCGACCGCTGAACGGCAGCGTCCCGGCGAAATGCCTTAGAATTGCGCGCTTCGCACATCGCTCGGAGGCATCATGGGATTTCTGCACGGCAAGCGCGCCTTGATCACCGGCGTGCTCAATCAACGCTCGATCGCCTACGGTATCGCCAACGCGATGTATCGCGAAGGCGCGCAGCTCGCTTTCACGTACGTCAACGACAAGCTCAAGCCTCGCGTCGACGAAGCGGCCGCCGCGTTCAGTTCGAATATCGTGCTGCCTTGCGATGTCGGCAGCGACGAGCAGATCGCGAATTTGTTCGTCGAGCTCGGCAAGCATTGGGACGGCCTCGATATCCTCGTGCATTCGATCGGCTTCGCGCCGCGCGAAGCCATCGCGGGCGATTTTCTAGACGGCATGACGCGCGAGAACTTCCGCATTGCGCACGACA
>DASRGX010000191.1:0-16025 GCA_035650835.1 Rudaea sp.
CGGCGGCCATGCGGTTCAGTGAAAAACGAATGCCGCTCGACGGCTGCGCAGCGCGATCTACGTGAGCATCAAGCGGTGTTGCGACAATTCGATCGGGATTCCCCGGTGCGGCTCCGCACCCTCCGAGAAGCAGCTATAACATCAAGCGCTGTGGAAATGTACTGTCAGCATTTCCAGGTACACGTCGTCAGATGAGGGTCATCGCGCCGCCGCTTTCGGCGTCCGGCTCGCACTCGTATCGACACCGCTGTCCGCCACGGAGCGTATCTCCGCATCCACCCATTCGATCCAATGCCTGACCGGCACCTCGCTGTGCGGTTCGAGATGCGCAAGACAGCCGATGTTCGCCGACAATATCATCTGCGGCGCATTGCGAGTGAGATTGTCCAGCTTGCGGCGACGGAGTTCGCGAGAGAGCTTCGGCTGCAGCAACGCGTACGTCCCGGCGGCGCCGCAGCACAAGTGCGCATCGGCGACCGGAACGACTTCGGCGCCCAGCGTAACGAGCAGCCCTTCGACGGCGCCGCGCAGTTTCTGCGTGTGCTGCAAGGTGCACGGCGGGTGGAACGCGATGCGGGACGCCGCCGCCCGGCCGCGTAGCGCCGCCAGTTGCCGTGCATGCGGCGCGAGGAATTCGGCGAGATCGCGCGCCGCGTTCGAGATGCGCGCTGCTTTTTCCGCATAGGCGGCATCGCCGGCGAGCAGACGCGCGTAGTCCTTGATCATCGCGCCGCAGCCGGACGCGTTGACCACGATCGCTTCCGCACCGGCTTCGAGGTGCGTCCACCACGCGTCGATGTTGCGGCGCGCGGAGGCGCGCGCGCCCTCTTCGGCGCTGTTGTGGAATTCGATCGCGCCGCAGCAACCCGAGCCCTGCGCGACGACGGCTTCGATGCCGAGCGCGTCGAGCACGCGCGCGGTCGCGGCGTCGATCGCCGGCAGCAAGGCCGGCTGCACGCAGCCGCGCAGCAGCAGCACCTTCCGCGCATGCGTGCGTTGCGGCCACGCACCAGCGTCGCGCGAACGCGGAAGCTTGCCGCGCCATTGGCCCGGGAGCGCGGGCCGCAGCAGCCGTCCGACGCGCACGGCGATATCGAAAACCCGACGACGCAACAGCACGAAACGCAGCAACGAGCGCGCGATCCGTTCGCGCACGGGCCGCCGAACCCGCATTTCGGCATGCCGACGGCCGATCTCCACGAGCCGTCCGTAGCGCACGCCCGACGGACACGTCGTTTCGCAGTTCATGCAGCTCAGGCATCTGTCGAGGTGCACGAGCGTCGAGCGGCCGGGCGGCTGCCCTTCGAGCATCTGCTTGATCTGATAGATGCGCCCGCGCGGACCGTCGAGCTCGTCGCCGAGGACTTGATAGGTCGGACAGGTCGCGTTGCAAAATCCACAATGCACACAAGCGCGCAAAATGGAATCGGCTTCCGCACCGTCCGGCGTGTCTTTGATCCAATCGGCAAGATGCGTTTCCACGATTCAAAGACCTGCCACGAGACGACCGGGATTGAAAATGCCGCGCGGGTCGAATTCGCGTTTCAATCGCCGATGCAGCGTCAGCGCGGCGTCTGCGAGCGGATGGAACATCGTCGACGCGCGCGCACCGCGCCACTGCGCGGCCGTGCCGCCCAGCGCGGAAACCGCCGCACGAATGCGCTCGGCGGACTCGTCGCTCGCGACCCAGCGCAGCGCACCGGCCCATTCGACGAGCACGGGACCGGCGAATGCCGCATCGACGTGCGGCGCCGTCGAAGGCAGCGAGAGCCGCCAGAGCCGCCGCCCGCCTCCGAAGAACGCATGCGTCTGGTCGCGCAACGCGCTCCACCATGCGTCGGCTGCATCCTGCGCCATGGATTCGCCACCGACCACCTCGCGCGCCGCAGCGAGCGCGCTTCGCGCACCGGAGAGGCGCAGATACGCGGCACCTTCGTGCCAAGCGGTCGCGGAGACCGGCAGCGGCTGCGCGCTCCAGCGATTGAAGCGCTCGATCGCGGTCGGCAAGTCGAGCTCGAAAACGAGCGTCGTCTGCGCGCGCGGCCGCGGCAACACCTTGAGCGACACTTCGGCAATGAGGCCGAGGATGCCGAGCGAGCCGCAGAGCAGCCGCGAGACATCGAAACCCGCGACGTTCTTCATGACGCGGCCGCCGAACCGCAGGAGCTCTCCGCTCGCCGAGACGAGCGTCGCGCCGAGCGCGAAATCGCGCACGGCGCCGGCCGTTGCGCGGCGCGGCCCCGAAAGGCCCGCAGCGACGACTCCGCCCAGGGTCGGATCGCCGGCGAAGCGCGGCGGCTCGCAGGCGAGGCATTGGTCGCGCTCGGCGAGTGCGCGCTCGATCTCCGAAAGCGGCGTGCCGCAGCGCGCCGTGATGACGAGCTCCGAGGGCTCGTAGTCGACAATGCCGCGGTAGCGGCGCGTGTCGAGAATCTCGCCCGCGAGCGTCTCGCCATAAAAGTCCTTCGTGCCCGCGCCGCGTAGCCGCAGCGGGGTTTTCGTGCCATTCGCCGCGACGATGCGCTCGCGGAGCTCGCTCAGCGCAGCGTCCATCAGAACCGCGGCAGGTCGGCAAACGGCAAGGCACCGCCGTGCACGTGCATGCGTCCGTATTCGGCGCAGCGCGCGAGCGTCGGGATCGCCTTGCCGGGATTGAGCAATCCAGTATCGTCGAAGGCGCGCTTGACGGCGAAAAATGCGTCGCGCTCCCCCGAGCCGAACTGCACGCACATCGAGTTGATCTTCTCGATGCCGACCCCGTGCTCGCCGGTGATGGTGCCGCCTAGACGCACGCAGAGTTCGAGGATGTCCGCGCCGAAACGGTCGGCACGCTCCCATTCGCCAGGCAGGTTGGCATCGAAGAGGATCAAGGGGTGCAAGTTGCCGTCGCCGGCATGGAACACGTTCATGCAGCGCAATGTATATTTTTTCTCCATGTCTTCGATCGCGCGTAGCACCTGACCCAAATGCTTGCGCGGGATCGTGCCGTCCATGCAGTAGTAGTCGGGCGAAATGCGTCCGGCCGCCGGAAAGGCGTTCTTGCGGCCCGACCAGAAGCGCAGGCGTTCGGCTTCCGACTGCGACACCTGGCAGCGCGTCGCGCCGGCGCTTTTGAGCACGCGTTCGAGCTCGGCGGTTTCCTCGGCGACTTCGACGGGCGCACCGTCGGATTCGGCGAGCAGGATGGCCGCGGCAGCGACGTCGTAACCCGCTTGCACGAACGGTTCGACGGCAGCCGTCGCTTTGTGGTCCATCATCTCGAGACCCGCCGGAATGATGCCCGCGGCGATGATCGCCGCCACGGCGTCGCCCGCCTTTGCCACATCGTCGAAAGAAGCCATGACGACCTGCGCCAGCTGCGGCCTCGGCACCAGCTTGAGCAACACTTCGGTGACGACGAGCAAGAGGCCTTCCGAGCCGATCGCGAGGGCGAGCAGGTCGAGGCCGGGCGCATCGAGCGCGGCGCCGCCGAACGCAACGGGCGTACCGTCGATGAGGTACCCGCGCACGCCGAGCACGTTGTGCACGGTGAGGCCGTATTTGAGGCAGTGCACGCCGCCGGAATTCTCGGCGACGTTGCCGCCGATGCTGCACGCGATCTGCGACGACGGATCGGGAGCGTAGTAGAGCCCGTACGGAGCCGCGGCTTCCGACACGGCGAGATTGCGCACGCCGGGCTGCACGCGTGCGGTGCGCGCGAGCGGGTCGATCGCGAGAATCCGGTTGAGCTTGGCGAGCGAAAGCAGCACGCCGTCCGCGCACGGCATCGCGCCGCCCGAAAGGCCTGTCCCGGCACCTCGCGCCACGACCGGTACACCGAGCGCATGGCAGACGCGCAGCACGTCGCGCACTTCGTCTTCCGTCTCGGGCAGCGCGACGGCAAGCGGCAGCTGGCGGAATGCGGTGAGCCCGTCGCATTCGAACGGCGCGGTCTGCTCGCGCGCGACGAGCAGGTTCGCCGGAGCGAGAATGCGCGCGAGCTCGGCGAGCACGCGTTCGCCTCCTCGGGATACTGCGTCAACGGCGGCAGCATTCATGCGTCATCGGTAGTCGAGTCCGTGCCGATTCGCATTCTAGAACGCGCCGAGCCGGTTGTGAGACGCGCTCCACGTTTTTTCGCATTGACCCGGCAACAATCGCTGCTAGCCTCGTGAACGACAGCGGACGGCTCGCCCAGCGATGCCGCCCTTAGAAGGAATCGTCATGTCGATCGTTCGCTCGTGTCTGCTGCTCGTCGCCCTTTGCGCCGCGCCTTGCGTCGCCTCCGCGGATCCGCTCAAGCCCGTCGTACTCTATACGGACCTCGCCTCGGGCCCGAATTTCGGCGGCGAGAACGGGCTCGGCGCCTACGTGTCGGTGTTCGGCAAGAATTTCGGCAGCGATCCAAGTGCGATTAAGGTGACGATCGGCGGTGTCGAAGTCGCGAAATATCTCTATGTCGGCGCCTCGAAGGGGCGTGCGGACATTCAGGAAATCACAGTGCAGCTCGGCGCGTTGGCGAGCGTGCCCGTCGGCGCGGCGCAACCGGTCGTCGTGACCGTCGCCGGCGTCGCGTCGAATGCCAACGTCGCGTTCACGATCAACCCCGGGCACATCCTCTTCGTCGACAATGTGCGCGGCGACGATGCTTCGGCCGTGCCTGACGACATCGCGCATCCGTATCGTCACGTGCAAGTGGCCGATACGAGCCAGGCGGCCTACGGTGCGATGCATCCGGGCGACATCATCGTCATGCGCGGCACGGGCAAGGAGTGGACCGATCTCGGCAACAACGGCTATTTCGTCAAGTTCATCGGCAAGGATGCGAGCGCCCCGACGGGCATTGCGGGCACCGGCCCTTTCACGCTGATGGCGTATCCGAACGAAGATGTCTTCATCGACCTGCCCGGCAACAACCCCGTGCGCGGCGGTTTGTCGGGCGTCGATCGGACGAGCGGCTACAGCGGCGGCGTCTGGATCACGATCGCGGGCCTGCGCATCGAATCCGGCGGCAACTCGGGCGTCGTCGCGGTGCAGAACGCCGGCGATCACTGGCGCGTCGTCAACAACGATTTGAGCGCCGCGAGCGCGACGAACGACGCACTTGCCGGCGGCATCAACGGCAATGCGACGAACTGCTTCTGGGCCGGCAACCACATCCACGACGTCGCCGGGGGCGCTGCACAGGAGAACCACGGCGTCTACGTCGACGGCGACGGCTCTTATGAAATCGCCTACAACGCGATCGAGAACGTCTCGGGCGGCAACGGCATCCAAGTCTTCGCCGACGAGACCGATAGCGTGAGCAACGTGGCGATGCACCATAATCTCGTGCACGGCATCAGCAAGCACGGCCTCAATATCGCCGGCGGCGCCAAGAACGCCATCTCGGCATGGAACAATGTGGTCTACGACACGGCCTACGCGAGTCTGCGCTTCGACACCGCGGACATGCACGGCGGCAGGTTCTACAACAACACCTTCTACCACGCCGTGACGAGCGGCAACCCGAACTACGGTGCGATCACCAACGACTCGGTGATTCCCGCCGACGCGCTCGATCTCGAGAACAACGTCGTCGTGCCGATGAACGGCCGGCAATACACGGGCGGTACGGTCGATATCTCAACGGGCCACGGAACGATCACGAACAATCTGTGGTTCGGCGGCAGCAGCAGCTATTCGTTCGATGCGCATGCAGTGGCCGGGGATCCGCATTTCGCCGATGCGACCCATGCCGATTTCCACCTCGCGGCCGGCAGCGCTGCGATCGACGCGGGTGCGGCGGGCGTTTCGAGTCTCGTCGGCGACGATTACGATGCCGCGTTCGCCCGGCCCGTCGGCAGCATCGACATCGGCGCATACGAATACGTGGCCGATTATGTGTACGACCGTATTTTCGCCAGCGGGTTCGAGTGACGACGCTGCGCGTCTGCTACGGGGCGTCTACTACTAAAGGCTAAGTCCCGCCTGGTGTTCGCGTGTCGACGTCCGTGGTACGTTCGGCGCGCGCCGCCGTGCCCGTGGTCGGCAGCGCGTGTCCGTCGGCCAGAGAAGTCGGCGCGCTTCGCGTGAACCGACCGGCCATCGAAAAGGGAGGGGTCCATGTTCACGCAAGTCATCGATCCGCTCGGCAATCTGACGCTCACCTGCCTCGTCGCGCTGATTCCCGTCGTGTTCCTGCTGCTGTTGCTCGCGGTATTCCGCCTGCCGGCGTGGCTCGCCACACTGCTCGGCTCGCTGGTCACGTTCGCGCTCGCCGCGCTCGTCTGGCACATGCCGTTCGACGAGGGCGCGCACGCCTACCTCTATGGATCGGCGACCGGCGTCTGGAACGTCGATTGGATTACATTCTGGGGCCTCATCCTGTTCAACACGTTGTCGGTGAGCGGTGTGTTCGAAAATTTCCGCCGCTGGCTCATCGCCCAGGGCAGCCTCGACGTGCGCGTGCAGACCATGCTGTTCGCATGGGCGTTCGGCGCCCTGCTCGAGGGGCTCGTCGGGTTCGGCTACCCCTGGGCCGTCGTGGCCCCGATCCTGATCTCGCTCGGCATATCGGACTTGAATGCGATCCGCGTCGCCGCGATCGCCAACAATGCGCCGGTGTCCTATGGCGCGCTCGGCGCGCCGATTATCGCGCTCGCCGCCGTAACGGGCTATCCGCTGCTTGCGCTTTCGGGTTCCGTCGGCACCGTGGTCGCCGTGCTCGCGCTGCTGCCCCCATGGGTGCTGCTGTACCTCGTCTCGGGCAAGGAGGGCTTGAAGGGCGGCTGGCCGCTCGCTCTCGTGGGCTCGCTCGGTTACATCGCCGGCCAGTATCCGGTCGCCGTGTATCTCGGTCCGTACCTGCCCGACGTGACGGGTTCGATCGTCTGCTTCGTCGCCCTGCTCGTGCTGCTCAAGTTCTGGCAACCGGCCACCGTACTCGGTTACGGCGGCGTACCGGTCGACGCGGCGAAGGCGCGCGAGACGCGCGGCCATGGCCTCACGGCGGCCGAGGTGGCGCAGGCCTGGATGCCGTTCATCGTGTTGCTCGCCGTCGTGGCGGCCTGGACCGGACCTTGGTCGCCGTTGCCGAAAATAAGCTGGTTCAAGACGAGCGCCGTCGCGTGTTCTTCGCTCGCCGCGACGTGCGATCCGGCCAAACCCGATGTCAGCGCCGTATTCAATTTCGCGCCCTACGTCGGCGGCAGCGCGATCCTCGCGTCGTGGATCATCGTTGCCGTGCTGCTCGTCGCGATGGGCAAGCTCAGGGTCGCGCAGATCGGCGAAGTGTTCCGCCGTACGTTCCATCAAATGTGGGGCGCACTGCTCGTCGGCGTGTTCATCTTCGGGCTGGCCTACACCTTCAATTATTCGGGTATGGCCTCTTCGCTCGCGAAAGGTTTCTCGTCGATGGGCACGGCGTTCATCGTCGTGGCGCCGATCCTCGGCTTCATCGGCGTCGCGCTCTCGGGCTCCAATACCTCGACGAACGCGATGTTCGGCAAGTTCCAGGCACTCGTCGGCGCACAGCTCGGCATGCCTTTGCTGTTGCTGCCGACGTTCAACTCGGTCGGCGCCGAAATCGGCAAGCCCGTAGCGCCGCAGACGGCGAGCGTCGGCGTCTCGACGAGCAAATTCGTGCGCAAGGAAGGCGAAGTGATCCGCCACAACATGGGCTGGACGCTCGCGCTGCTCGCGTATCTCATTCTGCTCGCCATCGGTTTCTATTTTCTGGAGCCGGCGGCGATGCGGCCGCCTGGCTGAACCGGAAGACGCCTCCTTGCTCCGAGCCTGCGCCGCACGGGCGCAGGCGGGTTTCTCCGACGCGGAGCGTATCGAGAACCGACGCGGCTACCTGCCCGCGTCGCCTCGTGTCCTACCGATCGGGACTCGCCACCACACTCGGAGAACACCCCATGGGATTCAACAAAATTCTGGCGCTGCTCCCCCTGGCAGCGCTCGCGTCCGCAGCTCACGCCACCCCGCTTCGCAACGACATCTACATCAACGCAGGTCTGGAATGGGATACCGGCCTTTTTCGACAATTCATCCCGGAATACCGAATCCACGTCACTACGGTGTCTCCGTCGACGCCGCCGGCCACGAGTATCGGAGGCATCGTCCTCGTCCCCGGTTTCGGCGATAGCGGACACATCTTCGACAAACTCGCCGATCAACTCATCGCCAATGGCCAAGCCGACGAGGTCTTCATCGTCGACATGCCGTCGATGCGCGGGCCGAGCACGCTCGACGTAGCGACACCCGATCCGCGCCAGCGCGCCTACTCGACGAGCAGCAGCGGTTCTTCCTCAAGCGGTGGTTTCCTTCCCCCTCCCACTCCGACGTCGCTGCAGCAAATCGGCGTCGGAGAGTACGCGAGCATCCTCGATCGAGTGCTGGTCTCGCTGCACGCGAGCCACAAGCTCAAGACGATCGCCGGGCACAGCATTGGCGGCCTTGCCATCCAGTTGCTGCAGGATTGGCTCGTTGGGCAATCGTCGGATCTGCTGGCCAAGTACGGCATCCAAAATACCGTCTTGATCGCAAGCGATCTGCCGGGCGGCATCTCCTGGCTCGAGCAGGGCTATGCGAGACAATTGATCTCTCAGCAGTATCTTGTCGACTCCAAGCTCGACGCTATCGGCAAATATGTGGCGACGCCATATACCGACTTCATCGCGCTCAAGTTCACTTCGGCGGGGCAAATTGTCCCGGGTGCGCCGGACGCTATCGACGCAATTGCGATCAACAAGCCCGAGCCGTATGCCGCAGCGGCCAATATTGCTGGCCTCGACCCTACGGGCACGACCACGAATGCCGTCCCGCGAATTGGCGTGCACGGAGGACTTTGGACCAACCGCAATCTCAAGGTCGTAGGCTTGAGCGCTGACGCCTTTTTTCAGCAATCCGAGGTCCACACGCTCGCTACCTACCTGAAGCCTGGTCTTACAGAGACTTGGATCGAGAACCCGAATGCCGTCCACGGCGCCCCCTACTCGGCGCCTGAACTCATCACGCCACTGTTCTGATCGCTCGCTTACACCGCCAGCGGCGCGCCGGTGTCATGGCGCGCCCGCTGCGGCTACAATCGCCGTATGCGCTACGGCGAAGAACAATGGTGGGTGGCCTCGCTAGGCGACACGCTCGTATGGGCGCGCCTACGCGTGCTCGAATCCGGCGCAGCCGAAGTCTTCGACGCCGAGGGCGAGACGCTGCGCTACGACGACGAAGACAGCGCGCACGCCGCATTGCTCGACGCGGAGTTCCGCGCGTTCGACGGCCTCGACGACGAGGACGCGGCTCAGCTCGGTTTCGAGCTCGATTCGATTTCGCCGCCCGAAGCCGAGCACGACGCCGATCTGTTGCCGCAGATGACCGAAAAGCTCGTGCGGGGCCGCGCCTGATGAAACTCGATCTCGGCGGCAAGCACGCGCTCGTCTGCGGCGCCTCGCAGGGCATCGGCCGAGCGGCGGCGATCGAGCTCGCAGCGCTCGGCGCCAGCGTCACGCTGCTCGCGCGCTCGGCCGAGGCGCTCACCGCAGCGCTCGCGACGCTGCCCGTGCGCGACAGCGAGCAGGGCCACGCCACGATCGCCGTCGACATGGCCGACCACGCCGCGCTCGCCGCCAAGATCGAAGCGCTGGTCTCGGCGCGTCCCGTGCAAATCCTCGTCAACAATACGGGCGGCCCGCCCGGAGGACCGGCGCATAGTGCAAAAGTGGAAGAGTATATCGCAGCGTTCAACCAGCATCTCGTCGCGAACCAGACCGTACTCGCCGCCGTGTTGCCCGGCATGCGCGGCTCGGGCTACGGCCGCGTGATCAACGTGATCTCGACCTCGGTCAAGGAACCCATCAAGAACCTCGGCGTGTCGAACACCATCCGCGGCGCCGTCGCCAATTGGGCCAAGACGCTCGCGACGGAACTCGGACCTTTCGGCATTACCGTCAACAATGTGCTGCCGGGCTACACGCGCACGCGGCGCCTCGAACAAATCCTGGGAGACCGCGCCAGGAACACGGGCCAGAGCGAGGACGCCGTCGCCACGACCATGCTCGCGAGCGTGCCGCTCGGCCGCTTCGCCGATCCGGGCGAGATCGGCAGCGTCATCGCCTTCCTCGCCTCGCCGGCGGCGGGCTACATCAACGGCGTCAACGTGCCCGTCGACGGCGGGCGCACGCTGTCGCTGTAGCCGCTCGGCTCCATAAGGATTGAACCATGAAGGATGGCGCTGTGGTTCCGTCTCGTCCGTGTTCGATCAGCGGCAGTGGCTCACCTGCTAAGCTAGCGGGATGGGAACCGAATCCGCGCTGACGCTCGACAACTACATCGGCGGCCAAAAATGCGCGCCGCGAACCGGACGCTACCTCGACGTCTACGAACCGGCGACGGGCGCTGTCTACGCGCGCTGCCCCGACTCCGGCGCCGAGGACATCGATGCCGCCGTCGCGGCCGCGCGCGACGCATTTCCGGCGTGGGCCGCAATGCAGGCAGGCGAACGTGCGCGCTTGCTCGATCGCATCGCAGCGCTGCTCGAGGCGCGCCTCGACGAGTTCGCCGCCGCCGAATCGCGCGATTCCGGCAAACCGGTATCGGTGGCGCGTTCGGTCGACATTCCACGCGCGGTCGTGAACCTGCGCTTCTTCGCCGCGGCGATCACGCAATTCGCCAGCGAAGCGCACGTCATGGGCGAGGAGGCGATAAATTATACTTTGCGGCAACCGCTCGGCGTGGTCGGCTGCATCTCGCCGTGGAACCTGCCGCTGTATCTCTTCACGTGGAAGATCGCGCCGGCGCTCGCCGCCGGCAACGCCGTCGTCGCGAAACCCTCCGAAGTGACGCCGCTCACGGCCACGATGTTCGCCGACGTGTGCATCGAAGCGGGCCTGCCTGCGGGAGTTCTCAACATCGTGCACGGCAGCGGGCCGGCCGCCGGCCTGGCGCTGGTCGAACACGCGAATATCAAGGCGATCTCGTTCACGGGTTCCACGCGCACGGGCGCGGCGATCGCCGCGGCTGCGGCACCGCGTTTCCGCAAGGTCTCGCTCGAGATGGGTGGCAAGAATCCGACGCTCGTCTTCGCCGACTGGGAACCGACCGAGGCGAACTGGGCGACGCTCGTGCGCTCGGCATTCGCCAACCAGGGCCAGATCTGCCTGTGCGGCTCGCGGATCCTGGTCGAGCGGTCGATCTATCCGGAGTTCAAGAATCGCCTCGTGGACAAAGTGCGTGCGCTTCGCGTCGGCGATCCGAGCGACGCCGCGACCCACCTCGGCGCCGTGGTCTCGCGCGCCCATTTCGACAAAGTCATGGGCCACATCGCGCTTGCTCGGGAGGAAGGCGGCACGATCCTCTGCGGCGGCGAAGCCGTCGCGGTGCCCGGCCGCTGCGCCGGCGGCTGGTTCGTCGCGCCTACCGTGATCGAGGGCCTCTCGGCGACCTGCCGTACGAATCGCGAGGAGATCTTCGGTCCCGTGGCAACGCTGATACCGTTCGACAGCGAGGACGACGCGATCGCGATGGCGAATGCGACGGATTACGGCCTCGCCGCGTCCGTATGGACCATGAACCTCGCGCGCGCGCATCGCGTGGCGGCGAAGCTCGAATCGGGGATCGTCTGGATCAACTGCTGGATGCGGCGCGATCTGCGTACGCCGTTCGGCGGCGTGAAGCACTCCGGTGTCGGCCGCGAAGGCGGCTTCGACGCGTTGAAATTCTTTACCGAGCCCAAGAACGTTTGTATACAATTGCACTCTTCTTGAGAGACTCTTGGGAGACCACGTGCTGACCGACCTCCTCGACCGCAACCGCGCCTGGGCCGAACGCGTACGCGCGCAGGACGCGCAGTTCTTCAAACGCCTCTCGCAGCAGCAGGCGCCGAAATACCTGTGGATCGGCTGTTCGGATTCGCGCGTTCCCGCGAACCAGATCGTCGACATGGCGCCCGGCGAGGTGTTCGTGCACCGCAACGTCGCCAACGTCGTCGTCCACGCGGACCTGAACTGCCTTTCGGTCGTGCAGTTCGCCGTGGACGTGCTCAAGGTCGAACACATCATGGTCGTCGGCCACTACGGCTGCGGCGGCGTGCAGGCGGCGCTGACCGGGGCGCGGCTCGGCCTCATCGACAATTGGCTGCGCCACGTCGCGGATGTCGCGCAGAAGCACGAGGGCATGCTCGCCGGCCTCGAGCTCGAAACGCTGCGCCACGCGCGCCTGTGCGAACTCAACGCCGTCGAACAGGCGCTCAACGTCTGCCAGACGACGATCGTGCAAGACGCCTGGGAACGCGGGCAGAATTTGACCGTGCACGGCTGGGTCTACGGCCTGCACGACGGCCGCTTGCGCGATCTCGGCATGGCCGTGAGCAGCCGCGATATGCTCGTCGAGCGCTATCGCCACGCGCTCGACTTGCTCTCCGGACGCGTGACTAAAGACCGGTGACGCACATCGAGGAAACCCCGAAGATGAAGAAAACGACGAGCGGACCGACCATGCCCGAGCGCCTTGCGATCGTTTTTGGTTTCGCTTTGCTGAGCGCTGCCGCGTTCGCCGATCCCGCGAACCCCGGCAACGGCACTTCGAGCACGCCGTCGAGCGGCGAGATGTCGCCGTCGGAATGGCGGCGACTGCAACTCGTCGCGGCCGACAAATCCGACCGCATCATGCGCGACGCGCAGAAGCAGCCGGGCCTGCTCGCACAATACGAGTACATGCAGCGCGCCTACGATCTCGATCACGAACGCGCGTTCCAGGTCATCTTCGGCCAGTACCTGTCGTGGTATCAAACCTTCGTCGGCGATTACAACGGTGGGATGACGAGCTTCTCGATCGCGCAGCCGGCGCAGCCCGACGATGCACCCTCGCCGCTTTCGCAAGGCCTCAAGGCAGAATCCGCCGCGGACGTGATCCTCGCCCGTGCCAAGGATCGCAAGGCCGTGTTCTTCAACGAGGCGCACAACGAGCCGATCACGCGCAGCCTCACCGTCGAGCTCTTGGCGAAGCTCCGCGAGCAAGGTTACAACTACTTCGCGGCCGAAACCCTCTACGACACCGACCACGATTTGCAGAAGCGCGGCTATCCCACGCCGAAGAGCGGTTTCTACGTCGACGAGCCGATCTACGGCGAGATGGTGCGCACCGCGCTCAAGCTCGGCTACAAAGTGGTGCCCTACGACGTCGAGAACGCGGGCGCCGGCGACGCGCGCGAAAAAGCCGGCGCCGAGAAATTGTATACGCAAGTGTTCAAGAAGGACCCGAACGCGCGCCTCGTCGTCAACGCCGGCTTCGCCCACGTGCAAAAGACCGGCAAGTACCTGGGCGGCAGCAGCATGGGCGAGTTCTTCCGGCAGATCTCCGGCATCGACCCGCTCACGATCGAGCAGACGATGCTGATCCAGCATGCGCGTCCCGACCAGGATCATCCGTACTATCTCGCGGTCATGGCGGCCCTGCATCCGCAGCAGCCCGTCGTGTTCGTCGCAGCCGACGGCAAGCCCTGGACGCTCAAGCCCGGCCAGTACGACATGAGCGTGTTCTTCCCGCAATTCGAGAACGTCAAACAGCGCCCGGACTGGCTCACGCTCGGCGGCTTGCGCGCGGCGTATCCCGTCGGCAGCGAGCTCTGCCACAACCAGTTTCCGTGCCTGATCGAGGCGCGTTGCGCCGACGAGCGAGACGACGCGGTCGCTGCCGACCGCGCCGTGCTCAACGTCGTGAACGACGATGCGACGCCACAGCAGCGCGTCATCGCCGGCCATGGCGAAGTGTCGAGCCGCCTGTTCCTGCGTCCGGGCAAGTACCGCATCACCGCCACGGACACGAGCAACCGCCTGCTCTATGCGCGCGAAGTCGAGATCGGCGGCGGCGGCGCGCCATGAGCGACATCATCCGCAGCGAACGCGCCCCGAAGCCCGTCGGCGCCTATCCGCACGCGCGGCGCGTCGGCAATCTGCTGTTCCTGTCCGGGGTCGGACCTCGCGACCCGGCGACGAACGCGATTCCCGGGAACGCCTACGGGGAGGACGGGCGGCTCCTGAGCTACGACATCGAAGCCCAGTGCCGCTCCGTGTTCGCCAACGTGCGCACGATCCTCGAAGCCAGCGGAGCGCGCTGGCAGGATCTCGTCGACGTCACGGTGTATCTCACCGACATGGAGCGCGATTTTCCGGCGTACAACAAACTTTACGCCGAGCATTTCGCCGACGCGCAGCCGTGCCGCACGACACTCGGCATCACCGCCTTGCCGACGCCGATCGCGATCGAACTGAAATGCATCGCCGCGCTCCGCGAAGGAAGCTGACATGCTGACGCCGCCCATCGATTTCCGGAAATGGATCGACGAACATCGGCACCTGCTCAAACCGCCGGTCGGCAACAAATGCATCGTCGACGGCGATTTCATCGTCATGATCGTCGGCGGGCCGAACGCGCGCACCGACTACCACTGGGACGAAGGCCCCGAATTCTTCTACCAGCTCGAAGGCGAGATGGTGCTCAAGGTGCAAGACGAGGGCCGCGCGCGCGATATCCCGATCCGCGCCGGCGAGATCTTCTACCTGCCGCCGCGCGTTCCGCACTCGCCGCAGCGCATGCCGAATTCGGTAGGTCTCGTCATCGAACGCAAGCGGCTGCCCGGCGAGAAGGACGGCTTGCTGTGGTTCTGCGAGCGCTGCAACCACAAGCTCTACGAAGAGTTCTTCGTACTCCGCAATATCGAAACGGACTTTCCCGCGGTATTCGACCGCTTCTACCGCTCGCTCGAGGCGCGCACGTGCAAAGCCTGCGGACACGTCAATCCGGCACCCGAGAAATACCGCTGACCTGGCAATTCCCGGTGCAATCCCGACTTCGTCAGAAATCGTTCTCGATCATCGTCATGTTGACCGTGTCGCCCGTGAACTGCACGTCGTCGGTCGGCGAGATCGCAAAATGCGGGCCATGCAGATCGTGCCACCAGTCCGGCATGCCGCCCGCCCACCACGTATAGCCGACGAGCGGCCCTTGGTTCGCGTCGAAATACGAGACGAAATCGGACCATGCATCGGCCGCCGTAAAACCGTTACCCGCGGCGCCGGCGTACATGCCGATCTCTCCTAGGTATACTTTGTAGCCATTGGCGTTCGCCCAATCCAGCGTGACCGAGACGTGGTCGCGCGCCGCAGTGACCGACGTGATGCTGTCGTCGAGCCCGCCTTCTTGCGTATCGACGTACGTGTGCACCTCGACGGCGAGATCGTCGAGCGGATCGCTGAGCGGCTGGCCGCCGTTGGCGTGCAACCAGCCGTCGGCGTTCGAGTGCGCGGGTGCGTCGGTGTCGTAAAAATTCGACGTCCAGGCGCTCGCCGCCGTGTAGCCGTTGCCCGGCACGTAGATGCGTTGCGCGGCCCCGGTACCGCGGATCGCATCGATCGCGGCCTGCGCCGACACGAACCAGCCGTAGGTCGACATGTTGTTGGGCTCGTTGACGAGTCCGTAGGCGACGAGCGGGTTGTCCTTGAACTGCGCAGCCATCTTGCCCCAGAAATCCGCGAAGGCGGCCGTCGGAACGTCGGCCGAGCCGACGAGTTCGCCGCGGAACATCGCGCCGCCCGCACCGCCGCCACCGTTGGCTTGCCAGGGTTCGACGATCACGCGGATGCCGCGCTCGTGCGTCGCGTAGTCGACGATCCGCTTGTAGTTGGCGAAGTAATCGGCGTAATTCGTGCCGCTGGCGGGCGTGTCCGGCGTCGGGATCGGGCCGTAGAGCGCGGCCTGCATCGCTTCCCAGGAAAACAGGAAACGAAACGCCGTCACGCGTTTGCCGGCGAAATAGTCGACGACTCGCGTGTCGTACACGGGATAGTTCGTGTCCGCGACGGGACCTGTGGCCGGATCGTAGGCGAAGTAGGCCATTTCCATGCCGACGAGGTTCGTTCCGCGAAACACCGGATTCTCGAATTCGTCGGCGAAGATCCGATCGGCCGCCTGCGCCGGCAGCCCCGCGCAAGCGAGTGTATACAAAAACACTTTGCAGCAACCACGCATGGCGGCCCCCTGTCTCGCCGAGTATCCACGGTGCGTGC
>DASRGX010000192.1:0-19452 GCA_035650835.1 Rudaea sp.
AACCACCGCGGCGACCGGCGGCAACGACGGACGCGTCGGCTGGTACGCGCTTGCGAATCACTTCGAAGAGACCGGCTGGCGCGATCTGTCGAACTCCAACACGAGCTCGGCGCTCGCCACCGTGAGCTGGCGCGAAGGACCGGCCAGCGCCGACCTGCATCTGGCGCATACCGAAAGCAAGCTCACGGGCAACGGGCCGCAATCCGTCGACCTGTTCGCGTTCGCGCCGCGCAGCGTGTTCACGGCGCCGGACCGGACGCAAAATTTCTTCAGCGGCGTCACGGCGCACGCGAGCGACAAGCTCGGCGCGGACGTCGTGCTCAGCGCGACTGCGTTCGCGCGGCGCGTCGACACGCGCTCGTACAACGGCGACGTGTCCTCGGCCGGCCCCTGCGCCGACGATGCCGCCGTGCTCTGCGACGAGGCGGGAACGCCGCTTGCCGACCCACGCGGTGCGCCGATCTCGACCGCTTACGACGCCGTCGACAACATCGGCGTGCGGCGGCAATCGAGTGCCGGCGGCTCGCTGCAAGCGGTGTTCAAAGAAGAGTGGTTCGGCCGCGAAAATCAGTTCGTCGCGGGCATCGATCTCACGCACGGACGTGTCGACTACCGTGCCTCCGCGCAAGCCGCGTATTTCGTGCCGTTCGCGGGCGATCCGTACAGCGTCGTCGCGGTGCCCGGGCCGGATATCGCAATCGCCGATGCGAACTTGGCCGCGCGCATCTCCGAGACGAATGCGGGCGCCTACGCGACCGATACCTGGGCCGTTTCGGATGCGCTCGCGCTCACGCTGTCCGGCCGCTACAACCGCACGCGCACGCAGATTCGCGACGCCGGCGGCGATCCCGATCTCGACGGCGATCACGCCTTCCATCGCTTCAATCCGGCGGCCGGGCTCACCTACGCGTTCTCGCGCACGCTCAATGCGTATGCCGGCGCCAGCGAATCGACGCGCGCGCCGACGCCGGTCGAGCTCACTTGTGCGAGTGCGGATGCGCCGTGCAGGTTGCCGAACGATTTCCTTGCCGATCCGCCGCTGCGGCAGGTCGTGGCGCACAGTGTCGAAGCAGGTTTTCGCGGAGATTTCGCTTCGGCGCTGCACTGGCAAGCCGGTGTGTTCCGCACGGTGAACAGTCACGACATCCTGTTCCAGGCGACGGGCGGTGCGCAGTCGAACCAAGGTTTTTTCGCCAACGTCGGCGCCACGCGGCGCCAGGGCGCCGACGTCTCGCTGAGCGGCAAAGCGGCCGACGGCCGGCTCGACTGGTACGCGAACGCGACGCTCGTCGACGCGACGTTCCGCACGGCGTTCGTCGAGCGCAGCGTCCATCATCCCGATGCCGACACCGCGGGCTTCATCGCCGTCGCGCGCGGCGACCGCCTTCCGGGCGTGCCGCGCCGCGCGTTCAAGGCGGGCGCCGATTGGGCGCTGACGCCCGAGCTCGCGGTCGGATGCGGCATTGTATACAACTCCAAAATTTACCTGCGCGGCGACGAAGCCGATCTGCTGCGGCCGCTCGGCGGCTACGCGCTCGCGAACCTGCGCGCACGCTACCGGCTCGGCGCACACGCTGCGGTATTCGCCCGCGTCGACAACGCGCTAGATCGCCGTTATGCGAATTTCGGCGTCCTCGGCGATGCGGCCGTGCTGCACCCCGCCATCGCCGATCCGCATTTCGCGAGCCCCGGTGCGCCGCGCGCGGCGTGGATCGGCCTCGACCTCGATTTCTGAGCCTCGCATCGGCGTACAATCGCCGCTCTGCGCCACCCGGAGACGCGATGACGACGACACTCGAAACCCTCGCTGAGCACCGCGCGTTCGGCGGCACGCAGGGCTTTTACCGCCACGCATCGGCGGCGTGCACGGCGCCGATGCGCTTCGGCGTCTATCGGCCGCCGCAAGCGGAGCGCGCACGCGTGCCGGTGCTGTATTTCCTGTCCGGGCTCACCTGCACCGAGGAGACGTTCGCGATCAAAGCCGGGGCGCAGCGTCTCGCCGCGGAGCTCGGCCTCATGCTCGTCGTGCCCGACACGAGCCCGCGCAACACGGGCATTCCGGGCGAGTCCGACGATTGGGAATTTGGCAGCGGCGCGGGTTTCTATGTCGACGCGACGGCGGAGCCGTGGTCGCGCCATTTCCGCATGTCGAGCTACGTGACCGACGAGTTGCCGGCGCTGATCGGCGCGCATTTTCCGGCCGATCTCGCCCGCGAGGGCATCTTCGGCCATTCGATGGGCGGCCACGGCGCGCTCACGATCGCGCTGCGCCATCCGGAGCGCTACAAATCCGTTTCCGCGTTCGCGCCGATCGTAGCGCCCATGCGCGTGCCCTGGGGCCAGAAGGCGTTTCCGCGCTATCTCGGTGCGGACCGCGAGCGCTGGAAGGATTATGATGCCTGCGAGCTGGTCGCGCGCCGGAGGTTCCCCGGCACGATACTCGTCGACCAGGGGGACGCCGACAAATTCCTCGCGGAGGAGCTCAAGCCCGAGCTGTTCGAAGCCGCGTGCCGCGACGCCGGACAGGAACTGCTGCTGCGCATGCAGCGCGGTTACGATCACAGCTACTACTTCATCGCGACGTTCATCGAGGATCACCTGCGCCATCACGCCGCTGCGCTCCGCGCCTGAGCACGGCGGCACTCACATCGATCGGGAAGCGGAATATGAAAACCAAAGCAGCCGTGGCATGGGAAGCGGGCAAGCCGCTCAGCATCGAAGACGTAGACCTCGAAGGCCCCAAGGCGGGCGAAGCGCTCGTGCGCATCGTCGCCACGGGCGTGTGCCACACCGACGCGTTCACGCTGTCGGGCGCCGACCCCGAGGGCCAGTTCCCGGCGATCCTCGGCCACGAGGGCGGCGGCATCGTCGAGGAGGTCGGCCCGGGCGTGACGAGTGTGAAACCCGGCGATCACGTGATCCCGCTCTACACGCCCGAGTGCGGCGAGTGCAAATTCTGCCGCTCGGGCAAGACGAACCTCTGCCAGAAGATCCGTGTCACGCAGGGCAAGGGCTTGATGCCGGATGGCACCTCGCGGTTCTCGATCAAGGGCAGGCCCGTGCTGCACTACATGGGCACGAGCACGTTTTCGAACTACACCGTGCTGCCCGAGATCTCGCTCGCGAAGATCAACCCGAAGGCGCCGCTCGACAAAGTCTGTCTGCTCGGCTGCGGCATCACCACCGGCATCGGCGCAGTGCTCAATACCGCCAAGGTGACGCCGGGCTCGACGGTGGCCGTGTTCGGCCTCGGCGGCATCGGCCTCTCGGTCGTGCAAGGCGCGGTCATGGCGAAGGCGGCGCGCATCATCGCGATCGACGTCAACCCGTCGAAGTGGGACATGGCCAAAGCGCTCGGCGCGACGGATTTCGTCAACCCGAAGGACCACGCAGGACCGATCCAGCAAGTGATCGTCGACATGACCGACGGCGGCGTCGACTATTCCTTCGAGTGCATCGGCAACGTCAACGTCATGCGCTCGGCGCTCGAGTGCTGTCACAAGGGCTGGGGCGAATCGACGATCATCGGCGTCGCCGGCGCGGGCCAGGAGATTTCGACGCGGCCGTTCCAGCTCGTGACGGGCCGCGTCTGGCGCGGTTCGGCGTTCGGCGGCGTGAAGGGGCGCTCGCAGCTGCCGGGCTATGTCGAGCGCTATCTTGCCGGCGAGATCAAGATCGACGAAATGGTCAGCAAGGTGCTGCCGCTCGAGCGCATCAACGATGCGTTCGATCTCATGCACGAAGGCAAGGTCATCCGGTCCGTAATCCAGTACTGATAGTTCGTCATCCAACAGCGGAGGGGAACGTCATGGCGGTTTCGATACATCCATCGGTCGACAACGGCATCGCACCCACGGCGAAGGACTTCGCGGGCGGCACGCTCGTGTGCCATTGCAAGGACAAGCCAGTCAAGGTGAAGATCGGTGCGCAATCGGCGCACAACCATGCCTGCGGCTGCACGAAATGCTGGAAACCCAAGGGCGCATTGTTCTCGGTCGTCGCGGTGGTGTCGCGCGATAAAGTCAGCGTGACCGAGAACGGCGACAAGCTCGCCGTCGTCGATCCGAAGGCGGCGATCCAGCGCCATGCCTGCAAAGGCTGCGGCGTGCATTTGTACGGGCGTATCGAGAACGACAAGCATCCGTTCTTCGGCCTCGATTTCATCCATACCGAACTCTCGCCCGAACGCGGCTGGAGCGCGCCCGGATTCGCGGCGTTCGTGTCCTCGATCATCGAATCGGGCTTCGACCCGGCGCGCATGGGCGAGGTGCGCGGAAGGCTCAAGGAACTCGGCTTGGAGCCTTACGATTGCCTGAGTCCGCCGCTCATGGATTTCATCGCGACGCATGTGGCGAAGCAGAGCGGTGCACTGAAGGCTTAGTGACGCCATCTCCGTATGCCAACGGCGAGGTGGCTCACGACCGTCTCCTCGTCCAGCGACCGCGTTTCCGTCCAGTGCTGACGATAGCGCGGCCGCGGCTGCTTGGCTCAGGCAGCGGGCCGCCTGCGCAGTGATATCCTGCGGTTGTTGCTCGAAGACGGCTGGGTTCTCGTCGCGACCCGCGGTAGCCATCGTCAATACAAGCATTCGTCCAAACCGGGTCGCGTCACGGTGCCAGGCAAGCCTAGCGATGACTTGGCTCCTGGTACGCTCAATAGCATACTGAAACAAGCCGGACTCAAAAGGTAACCCTGATGCGGTACGCAATCGTCATTGAGCAAACCGAAGCGAACTACTCGGCGTATGTTCCCGATCTTCCGGGCTGTGTCGCGACCGGCAACACTGTCGAGGAAGTGGAAGAAGAAATCCGCGAGGCCATCGCGTTCCATCTGGAGGGCCTTCGCGAGGATGGCGTGCCCGTGCCACCGCCGCTCAGTCAGGTCGACGTCGCCGCCTGACGATTCACGTCGGAGAGTGGAACGGACGGCAGTTACGCGTCGGACTTGCGCTCAACAACACCCCGTACGGCCGTTGCCGTAACGCTTCTGCTGCCGCTCGTCGAAGAACTCGCGATAGCTCATGACGCGCGCACCGGGATGGTGCGCGCGCATGTGGGATACGTAGCGGTCGTAGTCCGGCACGCCGATCGCGAGGCGTGCCGTTTCGACGGCCTTGCGCCAGAACGGCCGCAAGCGTTCGCCGAGCGCGTGGATCACGGCGACGCTCCCGTCAGCGCGACGTAAGGCGTTTCCATCGCCGTCGGTTGCGCGGACTTGCGTGCGGCGAGCGCGGCGCGGATGCCGAAGCCGACCATCGCGAGCACGACGAGCGTGAACAGCGCCGCGAGCGTCGCGTCGACGTAGTCGTTCGTAATCACGCGCTGCATGTCGTCGAGCGTCTTGGCGGGCGCCGTGATCTTGCCGGCGGCGAAATCGGCGCCGAACTTGTTCGCGTGCGCGAGGAAGCCGATGCCGGGCTTGTCGCTGAAGAGCTTCTCGAGACCGGCCGTGACCGTGCAGATCACGAGCCACGCCGTCGGCACGAGCGTCACCCAGATGTAGCGCTCGCGTTTCATCTTCATGAGCGCGACCGTCGCGAACGTGAGCGCGATCGCCGCGAGCATCTGGTTGGCGATGCCGAACAGCGGCCACAGCGTGTTGATGCCGCCAAGCGGATCGACGACACCCTGGTAGAGGAAATACCCCCAGCCGGCCACGCAGAGTGCGGTCGCAACGAGGTTGGCGACCCACGATTCGGTGCGCTTGAGCGCCGGCGCGGCCATGCCGAGCAGTTCCTGGATCATGAAGCGGCCGACGCGCGTGCCGGCGTCGACCGTCGTCAAGATGAACAGCGCCTCGAACAGAATCGCGTAGTGGTACCAGAACGCCATGCCGCTCGGCATGAGGCCGTGGAGGATCTGCGCCATGCCGACGGCGAGCGTCGGCGCGCCGCCGGCGCGCGAGAGGATCGTCGCTTCGCCGATGTCCTTCGCGGTGGCGGTGAGCTGGTCCGGCGTGACGACGAAGCCCCACTGGCTGATCGTTTGCGCGGCTTGTTCGGCCGTCGTGCCGATCACGCCCGCGGCGCTGTTCATCGCGAAGTACACGCCCGGATGCAGCACGGCGGCGGCGATGAGCGCCATGATCGCGACGAACGCCTCCATGAGCATGCCGCCATAGCCGATCATGCGCGCTTGGGATTCGTTGGCGAGCATCTTCGGCGTCGTGCCCGAGGAGATGAGCGCGTGGAAGCCCGAGACCGCGCCGCAGGCGATCGTGATGAACAGGAACGGAAACAGATTGCCCGTGAACACGGGGCCTGTGCCGTCGATGTACTTCGTCACGGCCGGCATGTTGAGGTCCGGCCGCACGAGGAAGATCGCGAGCGCGAGCAGGAGGATCGTGCCGATCTTGAGGAACGTCGACAAATAATCGCGTGGCGCGAGCAGCAGCCAAACGGGCAGCACCGAGGCGATGAAACCGTAGCCGATCAGGAGCCATGCGAGACTCTTGCCCGTCAGCGTGAACGCCTTGCCCCACTCCGGATCGGCCGCGACCACGCCCCCGAGCCACACGGAGACGAGCAGCAGCACGAAACCGATGATCGACATCTCGAGGATGCGCCCGGGCCGCACGAAACGCAGGTACGCGCCCATGAGCAGCGCGATCGGGATCGTCATCGCCACCGTGAACGTGCCCCAGGGGCTCTGCGCGAGCGCCTTGACCACGACGAGCGCGAGCACGGCGAGCAGGATGATCATGATCATGAGGATGCCGATCATCGCGATCGTGCCGGCGGCGTTGCCCATTTCGGTGCGGATCATCTCGCCGAGCGAGCGGCCGTCGCGCCGCGCGGAGAGGAACAGGATCACGAAATCCTGCACGGCGCCTGCGAACACGACGCCGGCGAGGATCCAGAGCGTGCCGGGCAGGTAGCCCATCTGTGCGGCGAGCACGGGACCGACGAGCGGGCCGGCGCCCGCGATCGCGGCGAAATGGTGGCCGTAGAGCACCCATTTGTCGGTCGGTACGTAGTCGAGCCCGTCGTTGCGGCGCTGCGCGGGCGTCGCGCGCGTCGCATCGAGACCGAGCGCATTCACCGCGATGTAGCGGCTGTAGAAGCGATACGCGATCACGAACGTGGCGATCGCCGCCGAGACGAGCCAGATCGCATTGACGCTCTCGCCGCGCTCTAGCGCGAGCATGCCGAGGCAGATCGCGCCGACCACTGCGAGCGCCGCCCAACCGAGTTTCCCTGCCACCCCGTTCATCGCTGTCCTCCGCACGAAGCCGCCGATCCCGCAAGCCTCGGCGCTGGCGTGGCTGCGGTCAAGACGCAGGGCACAAGAGCTGGGATTGGGGATTGGGGATTCGGGAATTCCGTAGCTTCATCCAATCCCCAATCCCGGCTCGTCAGAGCCACTTCGCCCGCCGCAAGAAAACGTAAAGGATCGCGCAAAGAACGACCGTGCCCACGAAGGCGACCGGATAGGCGTACGGCGTGTCGAGCTCGGGCATGTCCTTGAAGTTCATGCCGTACCAGCTCGCGATCATGGTGGGCGCGGTGAGCAGGAGTCCCCAGCCCGCGATGCGTTTGAAGACGTCGTTTTGCGCGACGCTGACGAGCGCCAGGTTGACGTCCATGGCCGAGGTCAGCATCTCGCGCAGCGTCGCGGCGGTCTCGTTGATGCGCTGGGCGTGATCGCCGACGTCGCGGAAATACGGCCGCACCTCGTCGCGGATCAAGCCGGGATACAGCCTGACGAGCTGGCTCATGACGTCCTGCATCGGCGCCATCGCGAGCTGCAGACGCACGAGTTCTTTCTTGAGCTCGTAGAGATGCACGATCGTGAGCTGGCGGAATTCGCCGCCGAGGATCGCGTGCTCGAGCTCGTTCAAGCGGCTCTGGAAGCAGTCGACGATCGGGAAATAATTGTCGACGACGAAATCGAGCACCTTGTAGAGCGCATAGCTCGGACCGAGCGCTTGCAGCTCGCTCGAGGATTCGCAGACGCGGCGCGCCGGCGCGTAGGAGAGCGAAGCGCCGTGACGGACCGTCACGAGATAGTTGCGGCCCAGGAACACGTGGGTTTCGCCGAACGCGATCTTGTGATCCGCCGTCTGCTGGCCCGTGTGGACGACGATAAACAGCGAATCGCCGTAGAGCTCGATCTTCGTCCGCTGATGCGCGCGATGGGCGTCTTCGACGGCGAGCTCGTGCAAGCCGAACTGCCGCTGGAGCTTGTCGAGCAGCGGCTCGTCGGGCTCGTGCAGGCCGACCCAGACGAAATGCCCCGGATTCTTGAGCACGTCGCCGATGTCGTCGAGCGCGATCGTCCGCGCGTTGCCGCCGCCGTAAGCGACGCAGTTGACGAGCATGGGCGAGAGAACGGTGGCCTGGTCCATGGCGAGGCATCATGCCGGAGCGGGCAACATCGGGCAATTCTATGGGCGAGTTCGACGTTCAGTGATATCATAGATATCACCCGAGGAATCCATGATGGCTGACATAATTCTCCGCAATCTGGACGACGCGCTCAAAGAACGTCTGCGCATTCGCGCCGCTCGAAACGGGCGATCGATGGCTCAGGAATTGCGCGAGATCGTACGCGCGTCGCTCACTGAGCCAGAGCGACGCGCCGAACACAAGAAGGTGGCAGCACAACTACGCAAGCGCACCGCAGGCCGCAATCACACCCCGGCGTGGAAGCTGCAGCGCGAAGGCCGCGAAGAGCGATGAGCATTATCGTCGACGCCAGTGTCGGCATTCAGTGGACGATCCAGGAGCCGACCTCGGCGCGCGCATTGACACTGCTCGATTCGACTATCTTCGTTCCCGACCTCTTTTTCGCCGAATGCGCGAACATCCTTTGGAAGAAAGTAACGCGCAAGGAAATCACGGTCGTCGAAGCTCGGGACTGCGCGCAATGGCTCGAGACCTTAGACCTGCGCGTCGTGTCCATGACAGGATTGTTTCGCGCAGCGCTCGCGCTTGCTTGCGACCTCGGCCATCCCGCTTACGACTGCATCTATCTCGCTCTCGCACGCGCCCGCGATATGCCGCTAGTCACCGCCGATCTCGTATTGCTCGAGCGCTGCCGCAAATCAAAGAAGCACGAATGGCTCAAGGATCTCGTCAGGCCGCTCGCCAGTGGATCGCATTAGGCGCTACGCGGTCTAGCCAAAGACCAGGCGACGGCCGCGTGCACCGGCAGCAACAGCGCGATCCACAGCCGGTTGTCCTGCGGAAACGCCGGGAAGATCTTGAGGAACAGCTCGAGTGCGGCGAGCGCCGCCACGGCGATCGCGAACCGCTGGGCGAGCGGCGACGGACGCCAGCGCGCACGCAGGCTCGCGAAGCAGGCGGGCACGAGCAGCAGGCAGAGCGGATCGAGCAGGAGCAAGTTCTCGTTGCGCCAGGCGGAAATGTGGTCGGTGAGCGTCCACAGCGCGAGCAGCACCACGCCGGCCACGCCGAACGCAAGCTCGAGGACGCCCGCCGCGAACCCGAAGCCTACGCGCGCCCAGGCGCGCTCGTGCAGGCGCGCGAGTCCGCACAGGAGCGCGGCGAGGGCGATGCCGACGCCGAGCGCCTGCCACGTCCAATCGGGCGGAAACTCCGGCGGCTCGGGCAGGTGGCCGGCCGCGAGCAAGGTGTCGCGCGCGACGAGCGGGCGCGCAGCGCCGGTGGCATCGACGAGATGCACGCCGCGCATCTGGCGCATGAATTCCATCGGCACGAAGCTCTCGTCCCAGTGCGAGAGCCGCCTATCGGCGAATGGCCCGAGGCCGGCGTCCATGCCGAGCATGAGCAGCGGTTCCGGGCGCATGAGGCGCAGCGCATCCATGCGATACGTGAAACCGCGCGAGCCCGCGATCGTCTGCGCCTTGATCTGTCCGTCGACGGCGAGGTCGAGCGCGTCGCGCACGCGCGTGGCGCAGTTGGCGGTGAAGTATTCGTAGAGGTACTGCGCGTGCTCGGGCCGCGCGTTCCAGTCGAGGAAGGCGACGAGCTTCGCGCGTTGCGCGGCATCGAGCGCGAGGTCTTGTTCGTCGATCCAGCGACCCTCGGCGCGGTACGCCGGGAAATCATCGGCAGGATCGCTGACCGCCATGCGATAGAGCATGTGGCCGCGCGCGAAGTTGAGGTAGAAGTTTTCCTGGTCGAAATCGAAGATGCCGTAGTTGTAGAGGCGCGCGGCGCCCGTGGCGCGGTCGCGCACGAGGATCGCGTTGTGGCCGAAGCGCTCCCAGACTTCCTCGCCGGGCCCGACCGTGATCAACGCGACGTCGACGTCGCCGGCCGCCGTCTCCACGGCCTGCGCGGCGGAAAAAAGTGGAAACAGCAGCAAAATCCACAAGAGCACAAGCCGCCCTTGCGGCCGCGTCGCGCTAAGCATCGTGGACGCGCACCGCGAATTGCAGGACGCGCCGCGCGTCGGCCTTGGTGACGCGGAACTGGAAGCCGCCGAGCACGATCTCCTCGCCGGGCTCGGGCAGGTGGCCGAATTCGGCCGTGACCATGCCGCCGACGGTGTCGAACTCGTCGTCCGGGAACTCGCTCGCGAGGCGGTCGTTGAAATCGGCGATCGGCGTCAGCGCATTGACGAGAAAGCCGCCGTCGGGCTGCGGCTGGATGAGCTTCTTGCGCGCGGCCTCGTCGTCGTCGTGCTCGTCGTCGATCTCGCCGACGATCTCCTCGAGCACGTCTTCGATCGTCACGAGCCCGGCGAGGCCGCCGTATTCGTCGATGACGATCGCCATGTGGTTGCGCGAGAGGCGGAATTCCTTGAGCAGGATGTTGAGGCGCTTGGATTCCGGGATCAGCACCGGCGGACGCAGCAGTGCGCGCACGTTGCACGGCAACGCGGCGCCCTTGGCGAAGCACTTGAGCAGGTCTTTCGCGAGCAGGATGCCGATGATCTCGTCGGGGTTCTCGCCGTGCACGGGGAAGCGCGAATGGCCCGATTCGATGACGCGCCGTACGATCTCGTCGAGCGGGGCATCGACGGGCAACGAGACGATCTGCGCGCGCGGCAGCATGACGTCGGCCACGGTGAGATCCGCGACCTCGATGGCGCCTTCGACCATCGACAGGGTGTCGTCCGAAAGCAGGCCGTTGGCCTGTGCGCCGCGCAGCTCCTCGAGCAGCTCTTCGATGTTGCGGGGTTCGCCGGAAACCAGTTGGCCGATGCGTTCGAGCCAGGAACGCGGCGCGTGCGGACTTGGGTGGTCCTCGTTCATTGCGTCTGAAACAGGGCCCGTGCGGGCGGAAGAGTATTCTACCCGAATGCGGGCGGATTTTAAGAATTCAACGTATTCAGCAACTTACATGCTCAGGCATAAGGATCGGAGATGCCGAGTCCAGCCAGGACGCGCCGCTCGAGCGATTCCATGCGTTCGGCGTCGCGCTCGCGCTCGTGGTCGTAGCCGACGAGGTGCAGCACGCCGTGGACGGTGAGGTGGGCGTAGTGGTGGTTGATCGGCTTGCCTTGCTCGCGCGCCTCGCGGGCCACGACCGGTGCGCAGATCGCCAGGTCGCCGAGCAGCCGCGTCCGCCGGCCGGGAGGTGCCTCGCACGGGAACGACAGTACGTTCGTCGCGTAATCCTTGCCGCGGAATTGCCGGTTGAGCTTGCGCGCCTCGGCCCGCCCCAGGATCGCGATGCTCACCTCGCCGCGCCGGCGCGCGCCGTGCAGGGTCGCATCGACCCAGCGCGCGAAGGAGCGCGCCGTCGGCACGCCCTTGCGCCCGACGCGTCGCTCGACGAATGTCTCGCCGGCGCTCATCGCGCCGGTTTCGCCGGCTCGCGGGCCGAAGATTCGCGGCTCTCGTAAGCCCGCACAATGCGTTGCACGAGCGGATGCCGTACGACGTCCTTGGCCGTGAAGAACGTGAAGCTGATGCCCTCGACGCTGTGCAGCACCTCGATCGCGTCGCGCAGGCCCGATTTGACGTTGCGCGGCAGGTCGATCTGCGTCACGTCGCCGGTGACAACGGCGACCGAGCCGAAGCCGATGCGGGTCAGGAACATTTTCATCTGCTCGTTCGTCGTGTTCTGCGCTTCGTCGAGAATCACGAACGAGTCGTTGAGCGTGCGCCCGCGCATGTACGCCAACGGCGCAATCTCGATGACGTTGCGCTCGATGAGCTTGGTCACGCGATCGATGCCGAGCATCTCGTAGAGCGCATCGTAGAGCGGGCGCAGGTAGGGATCGACCTTCTGCGTGAGGTCGCCCGGCAGGAAGCCGAGCTTCTCGCCGGCCTCGACGGCCGGTCGCACGAGGATGAGGCGCTGCACGCGGCTCTCGTTGAGCGCTTCGACGGCCATGGCGACCGCGAGGTAGGTCTTGCCGGTGCCCGCAGGACCGATGCCGAAATTGATGTCGTGGCGCGCGATGGCATGCAGATAGCGCACCTGGTTCGCGCCGCGGCCGCGGATCGTGCCGCGCTTGACCTTGATCGCGATCTCATGCGCGCCTTCGGCCGCGGCGGCGTCGAGTGCGTCGATGCCGGATTCGGAGAGCCGCAGGTTGATCTGCGCGCCGTTCAGCGTCTCGCTCCCGGTCGCGTCGTAGAGATCGCGCAGCACGCGCTCGGCGAGCTTCACCGAAGGTTCCGCGCCGGTGACGCGGAACAGGTTGCCGCGGTTGGCGATCTCGACGCCGAGCCGCAGCTCGATCTGGCGCAAGTGCTCGTCGAACGGGCCGGCGAGGTTGGCCAGGCGCTCGGTATCGTCGGGCTCGAGCGCGAGATCGTGGTGGACGAGCTCGGTCATGCTTTAGGCCGCTGCGCGTGCTGCGAGCCTGCCGCGCAAGGAGTTGCTCATGACCTCGGTGATCGCCACGTCGACGAACTGGCCGATGCATGCCGCTGGTGCGGCGAAATTCACGTAGCGCATGTTCTCGGTGCGGCCCGTGACTTCGTGCGGGTTCTTCTTGCTCGGCCCTTCGACGAGCACGCGCTGCACGCTGCCGAGCATCGAGTCGCTGATCTTCTTCGCGTTCGCCGCGATCGCGGCCTGCAGGCGCGCGAGCCGTTCGTGCTTGACGGCGTCGCTCGTGTCGTCGGCCAGGTTCGCGGCCGGCGTGCCGGGGCGGCGCGAGTAGATGAACGAGAAGCTTTGGTCGAAGCCGACGTCCTCGATGAGCTTCATCGTCTGCTCGAATTCGGCGTCGGTTTCGCCCGGGAAGCCGACGATGAAATCCGAGGAAATCGAAATATCCGGCCGCACCTTGCGCAGCCGGCGGATCTTCTGCTTGTACTCGAGCGCCGTGTAGCCGCGTTTCATCGCGCCGAGCACGCGGTCCGAGCCGGCCTGCACGGGCAAATGCAGGTAGTTCGCGAGCTTCGGCACGTTCGCGTAGGCCTCGATCAACGAGTCCGAGAACTCGAGCGGATGCGAGGTCGTGAAGCGGATGCGGCCGACGCCGTCGAGCTGGGCGATGGCGTGGATCAGCACGGCGAGATCGGCGATCGTGCCGTCGTGCATCCGGCCGCGGTAGGCGTTGACGTTCTGGCCGAGCAGGTTCACTTCGCGCACGCCCTGGTCGGCGAGCGCGGCGACTTCGGCGACGACATCGTCGAACGGTCGGCTGATCTCTTCGCCGCGCGTGTAGGGCACTACGCAATACGAGCAGTATTTCGAGCAGCCTTCCATGATCGAGACGAACGCCGTCGGGCCTTCCTTGCGCGGCTCGGGCAGGTGGTCGAACTTTTCGATCTCGGGAAACGAGATGTCGACCTGCGGCTGCGCGGCGGCGCGGCGCGCGTCGATCATCTGCGGCAATCGGTGCAGGGTCTGCGGTCCGAAGACGAGATCGACGTAGGGCGCGCGCTTGACGATGGCCTCGCCCTCCTGGCTCGCCACGCAGCCGCCGACGCCGATCACGAGCGCAGGGTTGTTCTTCTTGAGCGCCTTCCAGCGGCCGAGCTGGCTGAACACCTTCTCCTGCGCCTTCTCGCGGATCGAGCAGGTGTTGATGAGGATGACGTCAGCCTCGGCCTCGTTTTCGGTCAGTGCCAGGCCATGCGACGCCGCGAGCACGTCGGCCATCTTGGCCGAGTCGTACTCGTTCATCTGGCAACCGTGCGTTTTGATGTAGAGCTTGCCGGCCATGATCGAATCTCGGGGAACCGCTTAGTATAGGCCGATGTCTTCATGGCGGCCAGCGCGTCGCAGGCCCTGCCGTCCGCAGCTCGCACGCCGGCCGCCGCGGATGCCGCTCGCGCGGCCGCCGAGCGGCTCTGCACGCCTCAGGCACTTGGCAAAAGGCAAATACTGTCAGAAACTTACCCGGGGTATCTGCGTAGACCTATGAAGTCGTCACCGTTCATTGCGCGCTCGTTTTACGCCTGTGCGTCGCTCGCGGCGCTGCTGTTCCTGCTCGTGCCGACGATCGCCTCGGCCGGAGCCGTCTACCAGTGCGACGGCCCCGATGGGCAGATCGCGTTCACGAACAAGCCGAGCACGTTCGCGCATTGCAAGAAGGTGTCGGACTACGCCGATCCGCCCCCGGCCAAGCCGCCGACCGAAAAGACCGCGCCGCACAGCGAATACCGTTCCGAAACACCTGCGGCGGGCAGCGCCGCGACGCCGACGCCCGCCTCGGGCTCGACGTCGGACAAATTCGTCGAGATCCATCGCGGCGCGGTATACAAAGTCGCCAAGGCCAACGGCGTCACCGAATACACGAACGTGCGCCCGGCGAGCGGCGCCTACCGCGTTCTGTTCACCTACATGGCCACGTGCTTCGCGTGCAGCGTGCATTCGTCCGTGAACTGGGATTCGACGCGCCTGCAGCTCGATGCGTATCGCGACGAGATCGCCGCGGCGTCCGCCGAGTTCGGCGTCGACCCGGCGCTGCTGCGCGCGATCATCCATGCCGAGTCGGGCTTCAACCCGAATGCAGTGTCGATCAAGGGCGCGCAGGGCCTCATGCAGCTCATGCCCGGGACCGCCTCCGACTTGGGCGTCGACAACCCGTTCGACGTGCGCCAGAACATCCGCGGCGGCGCGCAGTACCTCGCGGGGCTGCTCAAGCAGTTCAACGGCAACGAGCGGCTCGCCGCGGCCGCCTACGATGCCGGGCCGCAGAACGTGCAGAAATACAACGGCGTGCCGCCGTTCGACGAAACGCAGGTCTACGTCGACCGCGTCTCGACGCTACGGCGCCGCTATCACGACGCGAACCCGCCGCCCGTGGCCGAGGCGGCTCCCGCGGGCGCACCGAAGTCCTGATTCGCACTCTGGCCGAAGGCGCCGACGACGCGGTTGCGTCCTTCGGCCTTGGCGCGGTAGAGCGCCTCGTCGGCGCGTTTCTCGAGGTCGCCGAAGCTCGAATCCTGCGCGGTCATCTCGGCCACGCCGATGCTCACCGTCGTGCGCAGGCCGGCCGGCAAGTCGTCGAGGTCGAGCGATTCGATGCGGCTACGCAGGCGCTCGGCGATGTCGCTGGCCTGTTCGAGCGTGCTGCCGGGCAGCACGACGAGGAACTCCTCGCCGCCCATGCGGCCCAGCAGATCGTCGTCGCGCAAACCTTCGCGCAGATTGCGCGCGATGTGCTGCAGCACGCGGTCGCCTGCCGCGTGGCCATAGCTGTCGTTGATGAGCTTGAAGCGATCGAGATCGAGCGCGAGCACGGCGAGCGCCTCGCGCCGCGAGCGCGCCTGTCGCATCGCGTGGGCGACGAACTGCTCGATGCCGCGCCGGTTCGCGACGCCGGTCAAGGGGTCGATCGAGGCCATGCGCTTCCAGCGCCGCAGCTTGCGCACTTGACGTAGCACGAGCAAGGCCAGGAACCCGAGCACCATGGCGAGCAGGGTCATGGCGATCTGCTGCCATTGGCGCACGCGCAGCAGCGATTGCACCTGACGGTCCTTGAGCGCCTGCTCGGCCTTGAGCCGCGCGTTCTCGAGGTTGGCGCGCTCGCTGTCGAACTGCGCCCGCAACATCTGCGCTTGCTCGTCGGCGCGCAGGCGCTCGACTTCGTCGTGGACAGAGAGGTAGCGCTTGAATTCGGCGAGCGCCGCGGCGGCTTGGCCGTCGGCTTCGAGCGCTGCGGCTTTGGCCTTGTGCAGCATTTCCTGGTAGCGCGTGTTGCCGCTCGCGTCGAACGCGGCCTCGGCACGGCTGAAATTCTCGAGCGCCTTGTGCGCCTGACCGAGGCCCGTGAGCGCGCGTCCGCGCTCGAACTGCACCATGCCTTCGTCGGCCGCGTCGGCCGTCGCGGCGAAATCCTGCTCGGCCTTCTGCAGAGCGATCAGCGCTTCGCGGTGCCGCCCGGCATCGTTGTAGACGCCGGCGATCGCCAGGTTGGCGCTGCCGATGCTGGCGCGCTCGCCGAGGCTCGTGGCGATCTCGAGCGCCCGCTGATCGGTCGCGAGCGCCTTGTCTGCGTGGCCGGTTTCCTGCTCGATGTAGCCGAGCTGGATGACGCTCGCGAACAGCGATTCGTGGTCCCCGACGCGCTGTTCGTGTTCGATGCTGTGGTTCAGGTACTCGCGGGCTTTTTCCGGGTAGCCGAGGCGGCGATACGCGATGCCGATGCTCTGCAGCGTGCCGTCCGCGGCGGTTTCGAGCTCGTTGCGCTGGAAGATGCGCTGCGCTTCGAGCAGGTCGGCCAGCGCCTTGCCGTGGACGCCGAGCAGCGATTGCGTGCCGCCGCGGATCTCGAGTCCGGTGGCGAGCAGCGCATCGTCGCCGCGGATGCGCGCCAGATCGATGCCGCGCTCGAAATCGGCCAGCGCATCGCGCGCCGACGTCAAGGCTTGCTGGTAGCTGCCGCGGCAATAGTAGAAGCGAATCGCGGCGACGTCGTCGGCGGCGAGCAGCGCCTCGGCGAGCTTGGCGTCGGCGAACGCGTAGCCCTCCTTGTTCGCGTTCGGGAAATCGAGCGAGCAATGCACGCTGTCGAGCAGGCGCTGGCGATGCGCGTCGTGCGCCGGCAGGAGAGCCTTGAGTTCGTCGACGTACTCGCGTTGGCGCGCCGGATCGAGCTCGCCGAGATCGCCGTATTCGATGCGCTTGAGCAGGGCGTCGAACGCGGTCGCCGAGGGCAACGGCGGCTCCTGTTCGACGGCCAGGACGCTGCCGCAGAAAACGATGGCCGTAGCGACGAACCACGGCGCCCAATCACGAATCCCGTGCATCTCCCAGCTCGCCAGCGGCGGCCCCCTTCGAATCACGGCCAGTCGATGGTACTCCTTTGTTCCGGCGCGTGAAGCCCAAAGCGGACGTGCGCAGCAATCAACCCGCGGACTGGCGCTGCGGGCGCTCCTGCAGCGTGACTTCGACCTCGAATGGCTGGCCGTCGTGCGTGCCGGTCAATTTGACCTTGGTGCCCGGTGCGAGATTCGCTTCGCGATTGCGCAGTTCGAGCTGGTTCGCGATCGGCTCGCCGTCGAACGTGAGCAGCACGTCGCCCGGCCGCAAGCCCGCGAGCGCGGCCGGACCCTTGTCGTAGACGCCGATCACCGCGACGCCGTGCGTCACGCTCGGATTGGCGAGCATCGCCACGTCGGCGTACTCGGCGCCGATCCAGCCGCGGATCACGCGCCCGTGCGCCACGATCTGGTCGAGGACGGCCTTGGCCGTCGTCACGGGAATCGCAAAACCGATGCCGACGTTGACGCCGGACGGCGAATAGACGTCGGAATTGATGCCGACCAGCTCGCCGTAGGCGTTGACGAGCGCGCCGCCGGAATTGCCTTGGTTGATGGCGGCGTCGGTTTGTATAAAATCTTCATAAGTGGACAATTTCAACTGGCGGCCGAGCGCACTGACGATGCCCATCGTCACGGTCTGGCCGATGCCGAACGGGTTGCCGATCGCGAGGACGACGTCGCCGACGTTGAGCGGCGTCTTGTCGGCGAGTGCGATGCCGGGCAGGTTCGCTTCGTCGATCTTGAGCACGGCGAGGTCGGTTTCGGGGTCGGCGCCGATCACGCGCGCCTGCACGATGCGGCCGTCGTAGAGCACGCACTGGATCTCCTCGGCGCCCTGGATCACGTGGTTGTTCGTGACCACGTAGCCTTCGGCGCCGAAGATCACGCCGGAGCCCAAGCTCTGCTGGCGCTGTCGCATCGGCGGCCCGATCGCGATGCCCGGGAACATGCGCTGCAGCACGGGATTCGCCGGCACGATCAACCGCGTGCTGACCACCTTGTTGGCGTAGATGCTCACGACGGCGGGCGCCGCATGCGCGACCGCCTTCGAGTACGAGACGACGAGACCGTCGCCCGGGCCTTCCTGCTCCGGCGCCGGCATGCGCTCGCGCGGCACGCGCTCGGTTTCCGCGGGCACGGTAGCGGCGGGCGCGGGGAACGCGGCGCGTATGCGCTGCGCGAATTGCGGTGCGGCGATGCTGATCACGAACGCGGTGGCCAGTCCGAGAATCGCGAACTCCGCGACGAACACGCCGAACCTGTAGAGCTTTCTCATGCGAGGGATCACGGACTGCGAACGGTGGCGACAGCTTGGCTGGGCGACGAAGCCCCGACCGTGCGAGTTTCGTTGTCTGCGGCGGTGGGGTTCGTTAAACTAACATGATTTTGGGGGCGCCCGGCGCCCTTACGCGCGAAAATCACCCCGATTGCGATTGGCGGAGTGCCAGATGGCGAATGATGTTGTGGATCACGGACGCCGCAGATTTCTGACGGCGACGACAGCGGTTGTCGGCGGTGCCGGCGCTTTGTGCGCGGCGGTGCCTTTCATCAAATCGTGGGAGCCGAGCGCGCGCGCGCGCAACGCGGGTGCGCCGGTGCTCGCCGATATCGGCAAGGTCGAGCCGGGCCAGCGCCTCACGGTCGCATGGCGCGGCCAGCCCGTGTGGCTCATCCGCCGCACGCCGGCCTTGCTGGCGACGCTGCCGCAGGTCGACAACCGACTCAAGGATCCGAAGTCCGAGAACGCGGACCAGCAGCCGAAATACGCGCAGAACGAAACGCGCTCGATCAAACCGGAATGGCTCGTCGTGATCGGCATCTGCACGCACCTCGGCTGCTCGCCGGATTTCGTCCCGGAGATCAAGCCGGAACCGTTCGACCCGGATTGGAAGGGCGGCTTCTTCTGCCCGTGCCACAAGTCGCGCTACGACATCGCTGGACGCGTGTTCCAGGGCGTGCCGGCGCCGGCCAACCTCGTCGTGCCGCCGTACAAGTTCGTCAATGAGCTGCAGATCATGATCGGCGTCAATCCGGAGGGGGCAGCGTAATGGCAAACGTATTTTCCGCGATCGGCGCTTGGGTCAACGAGCGCGCGCCGGGCTTGATGCCGGTGTACCGCAAGCACATGACCGAATACTACGCGCCGAAGAACTTCAATCTCTGGTACTACTTCGGCTCGCTCTCGCTCGTCGTGCTCGTCAACCAGATACTCACGGGCATCTTCCTGACGATGTTCTACAAGCCGGGTGCGGCGACCGCGTTCGACTCCGTCGAGTACATCATGCGCGACGTCGAGTGGGGCTGGCTCATCCGCTACATGCACTCGACCGGCGCGTCGCTGTTCTT
>DASRGX010000193.1:0-18473 GCA_035650835.1 Rudaea sp.
CACGTGCAGCTCCGCATCCGCACCAGCGGGGAGTTTTTCTGGGGGAACGCGCGGCACGATCGTGGCGCGAACCAACGAGTTGGCAGGACCGAACAGCGCAGACAACTCGACCACCGTACCGAACGGCTACGCACCGTGCGCGTACCTGGCGCCGGTCAGCGGCATCTATGGAGTGCGCTTCACGGTAGCGACATCCGGTGGTGGCGGCCCTACCGGTTCCGTCGGCACTCTGCACGTCGGCAACGCCACGGTTGCGGCGTGGGAAGTCCAGGTACGCGCGACGGCGACTACCACGACGGACACCAATGGCCGCGTGTTCACCTACAGCTACGTCGCATTTACCGGCGGCAACAGCCGGCCGGTCTTTCATACGCTGTTCTATGCGACGTTGGACGGGCAGCGCTATCAGCAGACCATGCAGGGCTTTGACCCAAACGGCTATGCCTTGTGGAGCAACACCTCGGGCTTCCTCGACAACGGACAGCCGCTGTACAAGGACATCCGTGGCGGCGGCGCACAGGTGACACCTGGCACGGGCTTGTTCGTCGCCGAGCTCTCCGCACAATCGCCGCAGTTTCCGATCTTCTTCAGCACGATTGATCCGACTGGACCGAACGCGGCGGAAGCGACGACCGTGCTCACCGCGCTCGGCATTCCGCTCAGCCCAGCATCTCCGACAGTCAGCAACCCGACGTTCAACGGCCAACAAAGCGGCAATCAGACGTACGTCGGTGGCGGGGGCACGTTCACGTTCACCGCTTCCAATGACACGTCGTACCAAATCGTGATCAGCGCCGATGGTGTGGACTTCGATCCGGCGAAGCCCGGGAACGCCACGTTGACCGGCCTGGCGCCGGACGGGAACAACGTCGTGCCCTGGAACGGGAACGCGAACAACGGCACGCCGTTCCCGATCGGGACCTTCACTTTCCAGATCATCGGCCGCAACGGCGAGATCCATTTTCCGATCATCGACGACGAGGGCAACGTCAATGGCGGCCCGACGCTGACCAAACTGAACGGCACGCCGACGGGAGACCACACCGTTTACTTCGACGACCGCGGTTACGTCACGAGCGGCGGGACCAATGTGGGGACGCTCAACGGCCTGTTGTGCCCGGCGAGTCCACCGGTACCCCCTACACCCGATCATTCGCTGCTGGGCATCGATTCCAGCGCGCAAACCCTTTCGGGGCCGAACTGCAACGGCGGTACCGGCACGTGCTATTACCGCTATTGGCCGGCCATCGGGAACGCCAACAGCGATTGCGCGGCCACGGCCGGCTTCGGCGACGCGAAAGGATTGGATCTATGGGCATTTCAGCAATCGCCGGTGCAATCGCGCACGCTCGTGATCAATGCAGTGAACATCACGCTGGCGAAATCCGCGCCGGTCACTGCGCCGCTGAACACGCCGTTCGACTACACCATCGATCTAGGCAACACTGGCACGGGCGCCAGCGGGATGACATTGACTGTTGCCGATGCGCTGCCAGCAGGAGTGGTCGCCAACAGCGTGAGCGCCGGTACCGGCGTAAGCAGCGTCAATTGCGGGCCATTGCCGAGTGCGGCCGGCGCGACACTGCCATGCACGGTGAACCTTAGCGCGCCGCTGCCGGCGAATGCCCCGAACGGGGCTGCAGCGTTCACGATCAACGCTACCGCCAGCGTCACCGGGTCGCTTACGAACGACGCCTCGGTCGATCCGACGGGTTCTACCAATCCGCCGCCGCCCGGCGCGGGCTGCGCGCCGGCGACGAGCTGCGGCAGCGCGACAGTTACCGTGCTGGCGCCCCCCGCGATTGCCAAGGCGTTCGGTGTCTCCACGATGCCGCTCGGCGGCACGACGTCGCTGACATTCACCATCACGAATCCGAACCCCGCCAATCCGCTCAATGGCGTCGCGTTCACCGACAACTTGCCCGCTGGATTGGCGGTAGCTGCGGTCCCGAACGCGAGCAACACGTGCGGCGGCACGTTTGCGCCCGGCGCCGGAGCGACCACTCTGACGTTGAGCGGCGCGACGCTTGCCAGCAACGGCAGCTGCACGCTCGCAGTCGACGTCACCGGTACGACCGCCGGTACGAAAAACAACACGACCGGTGCCGTGAGTTCGACGGATGGCGGCGTCGGCAACAGCGCGTCGGCAAGCATCACCGTACTGGCGCCGCCGGGAGTGACCAAGGCCTTCAATCCGACGACGATCGCGCCGAACGGTACCAGCCTGCTCGGCATCACGCTGAGCAATCCGGATGCGATCGACATCACGGGCGTCGCATTCACCGACAATTTGCCTGCCGGCCTGGTCACACAGGCAGCCAGCGCCACCACGACATGCACGCCGGGTACGGCCGCGCAGAGCGCGAGTACTGTTGGCTTGAGCGGCGGCACAATTCCGGCGAACGGCAGCTGCACCGTGAGCGTGACGGTGACGGCTGCAAGCGCCGGCAGCTACGTCAACACCATTCCGGCCGGCGCCGTCACCAGTACGAACGCAGGTTCCAATCCGAACCCGACCACCGACACCTTGACGGTGATCGCACCGCCGGTCATCGGCAAAGTGTTCGGCGCATCGAGCGTACCGCTCAACGGCACCACCAGCCTGACGTTCACGATCACCAATCCTGCGGCGAATACCGTGGCGCTGAGCGGCGTCGCGTTCAGTGATCCGCTGCCTTCTGGACTGGTCGTGGCGACACCCAATGGACTTGCCGGCAGTTGCGGCGGCGGCACGATCACCGCTACGGCGGGTTCCGGTACGGTGACGTTGTCCGGCGCGACGCTTGCGGCGAGCGGTTCCTGCAACTTCAGCGTGAATGTTGCGGGCACGGCCGCCGGCACACAGACCAACACGACCGGCAACGTGACCTCGACCAACGGCGGCACCGGCAATACCGCGACGGCGTCCGTGATCGTGGTCGCGCCGCCATCGATCGCGAAGTCGTTTGCGCCGACAGCGATCGCGCCGAGCGGTGTCAGTACGCTGACGTTGACCTTGGTCAATCCTGCCGCGAACACCGTTGCCCTCACGGGCGTCGCCGTCACCGACGGATTGCCAGCCGGCATGACGGTGGCCTCGCCGAATGGTTTGAACAACACCTGTGGCGGCACCGCGACCGCAACGAGCGGGTCGGCCACCGTGTCGCTCAGCGGCGGTACACTCGCGGTGAACGGCACGTGCGCGCTGTCGCTGGCGGTGACCGCTGCGACGAGCGGCAGCTACGTCAACACGACATCTGCGGTGAGCTCGACCAACGGCGGGACAGGGAACACGGCGACTGCAACGTTGACCGTGAACACCGGACCACAGCTCAGCGTGAGCAAGACCGCCACGCCGAATCCATTCGTCGTCGGTCAGCCCGCGAGCTATACGATCACCGTGACGAACACTGGTGGCTCGCCGACCAACGCTAACATCACGCTCAGCGACAATCTGCCCGTCGGAATCACGCTCACCGGAACGAGTGGAACGGGGTGGGCCTGTACGGGCACGAGCGCGCTGTCGTGCACCTACTCCGGTGCTGCGCTCGCGCCGAGTGCGAGCGCCACCCTGACGCTCAATGTGGACGTTGGCGCGAGCGCGACCAACGGCAACAACAGTGCAACGGCAAGTGGCGGCGGCGATCCGACCTGCCCGGCGGCGAATAATTGTGTTGGCACCGTCATCGTGCCCGTGACTACGCAAGCGGCCGACTTGCAGATCGTAAAGACCGGACCGGCCACAGCGACAGCCGGTGGCACGGTCAGCTACACGATCACTGTGACGAACACGGGGCCGAATAGCGCGACGAATGCTACCGTGAGCGACCCTGCACCGTCCGGTCTGACGTTCGTTTCCGCAGGAGCGCCGTGCAGTGGCGGGTTCCCATGCAATCTCGGCACCCTCACCGCGGGCCAAAGTGTGCAGATTCCAAGCGTCGTGTTCGCCGTAGCGCCGTCGTTCTCCGGCACGGTCGTCAATATCGCGAGTGTTTCGGCAGATCAGCCGGATCCGACGCCAAACAACAACAGTTCGAGCGTGAGCACGACGGTGCAGGGTGTCGCCGCGCCCGTTGCGCCCACCCCGATCAATGCTCTATGGACGATGCTGCTTCTGCTCGGAGGCTTGCTTGGCGCAGGCATCATTCGTTTGAACTGCTTCTGTATTGATAGGCGAAGAAGACCGTAGCCGGTGTACGTGATGATCGCGTGGTGCCGTTACCCAAATTCGCCGACACTCGGTTGTCGTCAGCGTTGTAGCAGGAGGTCGCGCGCTCGGCGAATGCGGCATTGCCGCCTTGTTGCAGCCGGAAGGTTGTCTACCTTACGTTCTGTCCGCGGTTGCCGCGCTGGTCGCAGCCGATAGTCAAATTCGACTGCGTAGTACTGCCGACGGTCAGTTTGACGGTCCAGAGCCGATCGGCATCGTCATATCCTGTTCTCCGTTCGCTATAACCACGTTACGAGCACCATGGTCGAATTGTAGGCCGCATGCGTGAGCGCCGAGGCCCATACGTTCTGCGTGCGGATGTAGACGACGCTCAAGAGGATGGACAGCGCGAAGATCACCGTCAGTTGGATCGCGGCCGCTATCCAACTGACACTGCTGTCGAAGTGCAGCCCGGCAAAGGTCGCACTCACAAGCAGCACGCCGAGCGCGCGAAAATTCCGGCGGAGGAACCCACCGAGCAGCCAGTATCGGAACAAGAGCTCTTCGCAGGCCGGACCGATCACGGTAACTAACGCGAGCACAACCAGACTGCCCTTCGCGTCCGTAAGGAACATTTGTGATTGGGCACTCGCTACGTTTACGCCAGCGTAACTCACTAGCAGCAGCGTCGCCGCTGTCACGACGGCGGTGAGCGCGCCTACGGCGAGCCAAATACCGACAAAACGCCATCTCAGGTCCCGGACCGCCGCGGCCAGCAAGTGCGTTCGATTCGCGCGGGAGAAAACCACTATGATCGTGACGATGGAACAGCACCATGCCATGAGCCAAGTGAGAACCGACGTCTGCCACTCTGGTGGCGAGAACATGAAAGTTCGCGGTGAGCAAAGCGTGCGAAAGATCGCGGGCACCGGATGATCTTCATCGGGAGCCAAAGCGACCCGTATCAGGTCGCGGAGTCCGAGACTTGAATAGGTGATCTTGAACGCGCGCACCGATTCGCCCGCGATATTCGGGTCAGGCTGCTGCTCGGAGATGTCGGTCTCCACCCCGTCCGCGCGTTGCTTTGCGGCCCAGGTTTCCAGTGTCGCCCGCGGACCCCGGTTGACAGTTCGACCCTGTAGCGACCACGGAGTATTGCGGGTGGAACGCCGGAGCGACCACGCACAGGACGGCGACGAACACGAAGGCGAGCGCAACGCTCAGGAATAACTTGCCCTCCGCGATGCAGATCGCGGCAAGCGCCTGGCTGAAACGGCCGGAGAAAGGCTCCCCGGCCGTGTTGTCTTGAGTGCTATTGGTCATCGACTCGACTTACGGGCGCAGCCAGCCTTGGCCAAGCGGAACAGGGTGAACCGCCGAAATCGCATCGCACGTCTCGGGAGACGCCAGTCCGAGGGCTGCTACGGCTCGCACAGAACAAGCTGCGAGGCCTCCGCTCACTCCCGAGGACCTCGCCCTCGCATTGACGGCTATTCTAACGATCGCTCGAACCCGTCGATGAAAATCCCATCGGCCAACGTGTTCACGGATGACGAGTTGTTCGCGGTATTCGGATCGGCGACGCCCGATGCGACGCTGCCGGCGAGAGTTGCGGTGGCGTCGGGTGGCGGATCGATCACGACGTACTCCGCAACGATCGTCATCGACTGGCCGGGATAGAGCGCGCCGAGACTGCATGGGAATGCGGTGGCGCAATCACCGCTGTTGGAGAGGAAGGAAAGACCGGACGACGCGGTGCTGCCGACCGTCGTGCCGGTTGCGGGCGACGGGCCGTTGTTGGTCACCGTGAACGTGTACGTGTTGGACCGGCCCAGGATGCCCACGGCGGGTCCGTTCACCGTGATCGCAAGATCGGACTGCGCCGCTACGGTGGTGGTCGCGCTGCCGAAATCGTTCGCGTTGTTGTTGTCGTCCGACGAGGAGACGACCGCGAGGTTCGTCACGCTGCCGCCGTTGATCGGCGCCGTCATCGAGACCGTCAGTGTCGGAAACGCGTCGCCGTTTGCGACTGCGGCGGTCGACGTGCACGTGATCAGACCGGAAGACGGCGCTCCGCAGTTCCAACCCGATCCGCTCGCACTTGCGCCGGTGATGCCCGATGGCAGGGAGTCGATGACCGTCGTCGTGCCGCGCGTGGGATCGGGCCCCGGGCCGAGGTTGCTCACGTCCACCGTGTAACTGATCGCACTGCCGGCGACGACGGAACCCGGCGGCCCGGCCATCGCCACACTGAGATCGTTCACGAGCACGGCCGTGAGATCGAGCTCGGTGCTCGTGTACGACGCGTAGACGACCTTCGGGGCGGTCGGCAACAGTGCCGGCATTTCGCCAGTATGCGAACCGAAAGTCAGCGGCGTCCACGAAGTCCCGAGGGACGGCGCAAGGAAGGTAACGTTGAGCGTGCCGGCGAGCGTGGCTCCCCCGTCGACGGTAACCTGGTCGTAGTTGCTGGCATCGGCGAGCTCGATGTCGAGGACGCCGTCGCCTGTCTGCGAGAAGGAAGCGAGGTGCGACAGAACGCCGGTAGCGCCGTCGCCGCCGGGGGCTATGCGCCCGTTGTTGTTCACACTCACATTGAGCGTGCCCGAGCCTTTGATCAGGCCGTTGTTGTTGATGAGGTTGGTGCCGTCGACGCTGCCTCCGTCGAGTTCGATCGTGCCCGTCGACTGGACCGTGAAGACGTTGTTCACCGTCCAGTTCCCGCCTTCGATCAAAAGGGTGCCGCCGTTCGTGACGGTCGAAGAGCCGTTCAATACGAGGCTTCCGCCACTCTGCACATCGGCAATGCCTCCATTGACGCTGAGGCTTGAACCGGAAGCGAACGTCAGCGTTCCTCCACTGGCGATGGTAAGCGTCCCGCCGGGTTCTACGATGATCGTGGTGCCGCTGCCGAACGAACCCGCGCCAGCGAGTGTCAGCGAGCCACCCGACTGGATGTCGACCGTGCAACCCGCGCAGGTCACGTTGAAGCCGATGATGGGATTGGGAATCACGCTGTTGATGATCAGCGTCGTCGGCGACCCGTTGAAATCCTGCGCGACGTCGCCGGACGAGCAGCCGGGAAAACCGCCCGCGGGCGACCACACCGCGCCTGAAATGTCGGTCCAGTTCCCTAGCGGCGGCGGAGCGAAGGAAGTGACGTTGTATGTCTGCGAAGTGCAGGTGGCCGACGCCGCAGCCGAAACGAAAAACGCGAAGATCGCGAAGACGAGCAAGACCAAGCGGCGCAGCGATTCGCTGGAACCGATCCGCGTGTTCATGGCATCCCCTTAGCCCCTGACGACACGACTGTAGCACGCGCCCGCCTAAGCGAGCATAGATCGTCGTGGGCGACGGGTCTTCGCTCGCTGAGCCGAACGGAAATCCGGCGGGGAAAAGGCCACGATGATCAGCTCCCGAAACGTTCGAGACAGCGCCGAGGGAGCATCTTCGCTCACAATGTCGCAGCCGGTGCGATCCAGCGAGCTATACTGCGACCATGAGTCGCCGCTACAAATCCTGCACGATACGCGACGAAAATTACCCCGGCTGTGGCCGCCAAAATGCTCTACGTCCGCCGGCGGACGCAAGACGATGGCGGCCCAGAAATCTCCTCGGTACAACGCTTTGATCCAGGCTCGTCTTCACACCACGTCGCCTTGCGTGAGCCAGAATTTCGCCGCAATCGCGCGGCAGAATGTGCGTCTAGTCGAGGAAAAACGATGCGTACTTGGACCTGCACACTGCTCGTCGCGATCGCGCCGATAAGTAGCAACGCCGCTGACGCGGCGATCCGACAATTCGATTTCGGCGTTGCGCATCGTTGCGCGGTGACCGACGCCGGTGCGGTGCAGTGTCTGGCTGACAGCAACGTGTTCGGCCAGGTCGGCGACGGCAGCACGGGTGACCAGGGGCAGCCACGCCCCGTCACCGTGATTGCGCGCGGCGCGAGCAAGGTCGTGACGGGAAGCTACTTCAGCTGCGCGATCGTCGGCGGCGCTTTGCAATGCTGGGGCGATATCGGCGACAAGCCTCACAATAAACCTTACACGGCGATCGCCGAGGGCGTGCTAGATGCCGCGGCTGGCGACGACCGCGTGTGCGCGATCGTGGGCGACGCCATCGAGTGCATCGGCGCCGGCGCCCGCTCCGGGTCCGTCGATTACGCGCGGCTGCATCCGACGCCGTACACCGAGATCGACCACGGCGCGCGCGCAATCGCCGTCGGCCATGTGCACGCGTGCGCCGTGGTCGAGGACGCCGTCACGTGCTGGGGCGAGGTGCCCTTCGACCCGAGCGAACGCGGCGAGCGCATGACGCGCACCGCAACGCCCGTACGCGTGATCGAGCACGGCGCCACCGCCATCGCCGCGGGCAGCGACCACGACTGTGCCATCGTCACGGGCGCACTCTGGTGCTGGGGCGAGAACACGCACGGACAGGTCGGCATCGGCGCGGATGTGTTGAGCGCACAATCGTCGCCGAACCTGCCGGTTCGGGAAACGCACGTTGCCAAGAAAACGCCGCGCTCCGCGCCGCGGAACGACGTGTTTGAAGACGGCGCGCAACGCTGCAGCGCGCCTGCCGGCCACGTCGAACGCTGCTGGGTGAGCCGGCCGGCCAGGATCGTCGAACACGGCGCCGCGCGCGTGTTCGCCAAGGACGACGACACCTGCGCCTTGATCGATGACGCACTGAAGTGCTGGGGCGCAAACGCGCTCGGGCAGCTCGGCACCGCCGCGCCGGGCGATTGGATCGCCGCTCCGACGACCGCCATCGCCCGCGGCGTGACCGAGGTTGCCGTGAGCGGCGCGCGTACCTGTGCGCTCGTCGAAGGGGCTTTGCGATGCACGCGGCGCTGCATCGTGCGTGAAGGCGGTCCGTGCCGACCGGATCGGCCCGGGTTCGACGCGCGCGACCTCGCGTTCGGCCTCTCCGATGTCGAGGCGCGTGTCGGTGTCTGGCGCGGCACCATCGGGACGCAAGAGGTGTCGCTATGTCTTGGACGACCGATGCGCGACGACGCGCGGTACTACTACGTGCGGCACGGGCGCACGCTGCTGTTGAATGCGGATGGCGCCGACGGTACCGTTTGGAGCGAGCGTGACGGCGCCGCCACCACCGGTTCCTGGCAGCTCGGCACCCCTCAGGGCAACCGGCTAGAAGGCCGCTGGACCTCGCCCGACGGCGCCAAGAACTTGCCGATCGAGCTCGATCGCGTGCGCGGTGTCGACGCGGCGACCCTGGTGTGCAATCGCTACGACAACGGTCCCGGTGTCGTTGCCTGGAACGCACCGCGCATCGCCGCGATGAAGCGCGAGACCTCCGCGCCGGCGAACGGCACGCGCACCGTCTCGGTGTTAGGCGGCCAGATATCGATCGCGGAATTCGCTACGGACAACCCGCTCGTTCATGCGTTCAATGCGAAGATGCGCCACTGGTTGGACGACCAGATTGGCGAGTATTTCGATTGCGGGGAAGGGGCGCCCGCGAACGGCAGCGATTTTCACTCCGCGCGTGAGATCGAATTGCGCGCCGACCCCTGGGTGGTGGTGCGCGAGTCCTACGAGCTGTCGTGCGTCGGCGCCGCGCACCCGAGCGCAGGTTCATCGTATGAAACGTGGAACCTCGATGGCGGCAAGCGCGTCGAGCCCTGGACCTGGATCCGCGGCAGCACGTTGCTGTGCAAAGATACTCCGGATTGCGGCTATGCCGTTCCGACGGAACTCAACGCGCTCATTTTGACGAAAACCTCGCGCAACGCAGACGGCGACGAATGCGCCGATGCCGTCAACGAGAACACGAGCTACGGCTTGCGTCCGTCCGGCACCGGATTGACCTTCAGTACCGAATTCGCCCATGTGATCCAGGCCTGCGACGAGGATATCGAGTTGTCCTATGACGAACTCCAGCCGTTCTTGACCGACGACGGGAAAACCGCACTCAAGGGATTGATCGAGGCAGCTCACCGCGAGGAACAGAATGGAGCGGCCGGATCTCACGGCTGATGTCGATGGTTAGTCTTCAGGGTGTTGCACCGACCAGTTGAATCTGCACCCGAGGCGGACCTGCCGTTCCTGGGTTGACCGGAGACTGCTTTGACGCTGGCCAAAAGTTCTCGATTTTATGTGCGGAGCCCGACACGACACTTCGATGTTGTGCCACGTTTCCGCCGAAGCGTCTGTACCGGCAATTCGCCGAACATGCGTTGGTAGTAGCCGCTGAACCGCGCCAAGTGCAGGAATCCGTGCGCGAGCGCGACGTCGGTAACAGATGTATTCGCGTCCGCGGAGAGCAGTGCAGCGCGCACCTTCTCCAATCGCACGCGGCGCAAGAATTCATTCGGCGTGCAATCGTGAACGGCGCGGAAGCCCATCTCCAACGTCCGGAGGCTGACATCGAGTTCCGTCGCGATCGTTGTCGCGGTCTGATCGGTGCCGCCATTGCGCATCAGGCGCTCCGCTTCGCGGATCAGGCGCGGCGGCGGCGCCTTTTGCGGCCGCGCAAGATCTTCGCTGTAGTTGTGCGGATGCTGAGACAGCACCAGGGAGACAAGGAATTCGTCGAGGTTCGCGATCGCGGAGGCCGGCAGCGGAATACCGCTGCGCGCATAGCCGACGATCAACCCCACTGCTTGCCCCCAGGCTTGTTCGAGTGCGGCCGAGAACGGCGCCAGCGCGAAACGCAGTGGGCGATCCAGCGCCGCACGGTTGAGCCACTTACTGCACAGTGCTTCGATGCGTTCGATCTCGAGCCGCACGGATTGTTGAGCGAAACGGCCGTCAAAAGCGAGGCGTGTAGTCACGGACGGCGACAACGGCATCGTCTGTCCGCGGCGCAGCTCGGCCTTTAACGAACCCTGTTCGACCGATCCGCTGCCGTCGAGACAGGTTTGCATCAACAGCAGCCGCGGAAACGATCCGGCATCGACCCGCACGGGACGGCCGTATCGCAGCTGCACGATCGGCTGCGGTCCGTCGCGCATTACTTCGAAACCCGCCGCACCGGCGCGAGCGCCGCGGGCAGGCTCGATCGAGTGCGCGCAATAGATGCCGGCGACGACGGAAACGATCTCGCCGAGATCGTCGGTCTCCAACCGTGTGGCGGGATGGTCCTGCACCCGGGCCGCTCAGGTCGTTGCGGAAATCGGATAGTACTTCGAAAAGCGGATATTGGCAGCGGACCGCTTCGCGCAACCTATGCCTCGCCCGCTCACTACCGAGCGGAAAAACAAATCACAGGAGAGGAACATGAGCGTTGCAGCGAAAACTCTGGCTTCGATCGTGCTGGTCCATGGCGGCTTCGTCGACGGTTCGGGCTGGCAGGGCGTGTATCAGCAACTGAAGAAGGACGGCTACGAAGTCACCATCGTGCAAAACCCGACTACGTCGCTCGCCGACGACGTCGCGTTCACGAAGCGCGCGATTGCTGAACAGAAGAACCCGGTGATCCTGGTCGGCCACTCCTACGGCGGCGTCGTTGTGACCGAAGCCGGCAACGATCCGAAAGTCGCGGCTGTGGTGTACATCGCCGCGTTCGCGCCGGACGCCGGCGAATCGGTGTCGAGCCTGATCGCCAATCCGCCGCCGGGCGCGCCGGTGCCGCCGATCCTGCCGCCGCAAGACGGCTTCCTGATGCTGGACAAGGCGAAGTTCGCCGCCAGTTTCGCGGCCGATGTCGAACTGCACACTGCGCAGTTCATGGCGGACTCGCAGGTGCCGTGGGGAGTCGCAGCGCTCGAGGGCAAGGTCACCACGCCGGCGTGGAAGGCCAAGCCGAGCTGGTACCTCGTCGCCGCAGACGACCACATGATCCCGCCGCCCGCGCAGCGCGAGATGGCGAAGCGTGCCGGATCGACGGTCAAGGAAGTCAAAGGGAGTCACGCGGTGTATGTGTCGAACTCGCAAGCCGTCGCGAAGTTGATCGAGCAGGCCGCGGCGGGCGTGCAGAAGTAGCGGTGAATTGGCGAGGGCTGGAATTTTCCGGCCCTCGCATCTTCTAATACCCGATGGCGTGCTCATGCGTATGCTGCCGGGGCCGGGTCAGCGCGCGAGCACGGAAGCCGGCGACGACACACCACTTTTTGTCATTTCCTCAAGAAGAGCCGCATGCGTAATCCAACCTCGGCCGTTGAGCTGCGAGCGCGGATTTATCATCTGCGCCCTGCGCGACGCAATGCTTTGTGATTCTCGCCAACGTCGCGCGCGCTGAATGCACGTGCGTGGTCGATGAACGCACGCAACTTGGGCGAGACCTGCTTTCGGTCGGGGAAGTAGAGGAACACGCCGAGTGTCGTCGGCGAATATTTGGCGAGCACCTCCTTGAGGCGACCTGCGCGGATGTGTTCTTGCGCAATCGGCTCCGGCACCTGCGCCAACGTGACACCCGCGAGTGCTGCGTCGAGCATGCTCGGAAAATCATGTACGACGAGCGGACCCGAGACCGCTAGTTCGACCGGATTGCCGCCGTCCTGCAAACGCCAGTTCGCCAGCACGCCGCTGGAGCGGCGCAACCTCACGCACGCGTGCGCCGCGAGATCTGATGGCGTTCGCGGACGCCCCATGCGTGCAAGATAGTCCGGACTTGCGACGACGATGAAACGAAATGCCGGTGTGAGCCGAACGGCAACCATATCCGTTGCGATGAACTCGCCCATGCGGATGCCGGCGTCGAACCCCTCCTTCGCCAGATCGACCAACTCCGCGCTAGCAGCGATCTCGACCGCCACATCCGGGTACGCCGCACAAAATGACGCCAGCAGTGGCCGCAGCACCACCGGGACCACGGCGCGCGGCACGGCCAATCGCAACAGGCCCGATGGCTTCGCGCCAAGATCGCTTGCAGCCGTTCTGGCCGCGACGATTTCCTGAAAGGCCGGTTGTGCCCGCTCGCGGAAACGTTCGCCGGCCTCCGTCAATCCGACGCTGCGCGTCGTACGCGTGAATAGCGCGATGCCGACACGCGCTTCCAGCGCACGCACGGCTTGGCTCACCGCCGAAGGTGTGACGCCAAGATCGGCCGCTGCGGCGCGGAAACTACGCCGCTCGGCGACCCGCAGAAACGCCTCGACGCCATCGAGTGCGCCGCGTTGAATTGTATATCTCTGCTTCACAGTACATGCAGATTAAGCCGGTTTATCGAACAGCGCCAGCGGGGTACGTTAGCTTTCGTCGCATGAAGGAGAACGTCGTGACCCGCCCCAAGATCCTCGTTACCGGCGCGACCGGAAGAACCGGTACCGCAGTCGTCGCAGCATTGCTCGAGGCCGGATATCCTGTTCGCGCCATGATCCGGCGCGACGACGCACGCGCGGCGCAGCTGCGCGCCCAAGGTGTCGAGGTCGCGATCGCGGAAATCACCGATATCGAGCGCGTTTCGGCGGCGACGCGCGGTGTGCAGCGCGCCTACTGGCTGCCGCCGTACGACCCTCACATGCTCACGGGCGCTGCCGTGTTCGCGACAGCGGCACGGGAAGCGAGGCTGGAGGCAATCGTCGTGCTCAGTCAATGGCTCGCCAGCCCGACGCATCCCGCATTTCTCACGCGTCAGCATTGGCTGGCCGACCGGATCTTCGCGATGCTGCCCGAAACCATGGTGACGATCGTGAACCCGGGCTTTTTCGCCGACTCGCCCTATCTGGAGACGATCGGCATGAGCGCACATCTTGGCGTGATGCCGTGGATGTTCGGCGACAGCCTGACGGCGCCACCCTCGGTCGACGATATCGCGCGTGTCGCCGCCGCAGCGCTCATGAATCCGGAGCGTCATGCGGGGCGCACCTATCGACCCACCGGGCCGGCAGTGTTGTCGGGTGAGGAAATGGCCGGCGTCCTCTCGCGCGTTCTGGGGCGCAGCGTGCGGCTCGTGCCGACGCCGCTCTGGCTGTTCATGAAAACCGCGTATCGGCGCGGATATTCGCTGGCGCTATTGAGCTGCATGCACCACTACGCCGAAGAACATCGGCGCGGAACATTTGCCATCGGCGCGCCGAACGACGATGTCGTTCGCGTCACCGGAAGACCGGCGGAATCGTTCGAAACCGTCGCTCGGCGGCTCGCCGGTTTGCCACAAAATCGCCGCAGCTCGATGCATACGCTGCGCGAGTTCGCTCGCTTCATGTCGCTCCCATTCGCCCGCACGCCCAACATGCGCCGTTACCTGCGCGGATTGGATATCACGGTACCGGCATACCCGCGGTATACGGACGAGTCTGCGCTGTGGCGGCGCGAGCATGCTGCTGCGCAACCCGCTCTCGAAGCATTCGAAGAGAAGACCTCGACGCTCTCGACCGCCGCATGAAAGGCGTGCTGCCCGCGTTCCGACCTCACATTCCAAATCCGACAGGAGCTTTTCCGTGACCGACCGATCCAATGCTGCACAAGCTTCCCCTTCGACCGCCACCGGAATTTTCGCGTTGCTCAAGCCTAAGCCGGGCGTGACGCGCGAGCAGGTCATGGCGTTCATGCCCACAGAGATACGCGCCACGATCCAGCTGTATCTCAACGGGAAGATTCGAGAGTGGTATGCGCGAGAGGACGGCAAGGGCGCGATATTCCTCCTCAACACCGTCGACGTCGCCGAAGCGGAATCGCTCATGCACTCCTTGCCACTCGCCAAGGAGCGCCTGCTCGACCACGAGTTCATTCCCGTAGGTCCGCTCAGACCGTTGGCTCTGTTGCTGGCGGATGCGTCGGCGAGCCAGTGATGCGGTCGCCCTCGGGTTGATGCTCTTCACTGCTGCAGCCAAACAGCCGACGCATGAAATCGATATTCCGACCGGAGACAACATGAGACTCGCGATACTCCTTGGCAGCACCGCGCTCGGCGCAGCGTGCATTTCATTTGCGCCGCAGTCGATCAGTGCCGAAGCCGCCGCGCAAGCGCCTGCGGCCGAGCGTGACGGCAGCCACGACTTCGACTTCAACTTCGGATACTGGCACACGCACATCAAGCGCCACGTGCATCCGCTCGCCGGATCGGACGAATTCATCGAGCTCGACGGGACGGTCGGCATCCGCAAGGTGTGGGGCGGGCGCGCGCTGCTCGAGGAGATCGAAGCGGACGGCCCGAAAGGTCATTGGGAGGGGCTTTCGCTGTTTCTCTACAATCCGACTGCGCATCAATGGAGCCAGACGTTCGTCAACAGCCAAACCGGCGTGTTCGGCGGCGGCTTGGTGGGCGCGTTCAAGGACGGGCGCGGGGAATTGTTCCAAGCGGACACCTTGGACGGGCGTTCCATCCTCGTGCGCGGCGTGTGGTCGAACATTGCGCCCACGTCGCACCGCTATGAGGAGTCGTATTCTCAGGACGGCGGCAAGACCTGGGAAGTGCAGTTCGCCGGTGACAAGACGAAAGTCGATGCGGCGCAGATGCCGGTGATCGAGAACACCGACGGAAGCCATGAGTACGACTTCGACTTCGGCACCTGGCAAACGCATACGTCGCGCTTGCTGCACCCGCTGAGCGGCAGGCAGGAGTGGGCCGACAGCGACGGCACGACCGTGGTCACCCCCCTGTGGGGTGGCCGCGCGAATCTCGCCGAGTACAAGGCGATCGGGCCGAGCGGCACGATCGAGCTCATGGCATTGCGCATCTACAATCCGAAGACGCACGAATGGAGCATCAACTTCGCCACGCCTGCACGCGGCGAACTGAGCAGCACGCCCGGCGTCGGTCGTTTCAAGAACGGTCGTGTAGACTACTACGACCAGGAAAAATACGAGGGCAAGACGATCCTGGTGCGCTTTTCGATGTGGGGCATCACGCCGGACACCGCGCAATCGGAACAGGCGTTTTCCTTGGACGGCGGCCAGACCTGGGAAGTGAACTGGATCAACAAGTACACGCGCAGCAAGACGCCGACGCAAGCGTCGAGCCACGCACGCTCCGGGTGAGCCATGAAAGTATTCCGCATGTTGGCGCTTGCCGCCGGTCTTTCGCTGGCGCACCCAGGTCAGGCCGAGGCCGTGAACGATTGCCACGTCGGTGCCTACCATCTGCAAGATGGAAGAACTCTCGACATCGGCCCTTCCGACGGCGGCACATTGCGTTGGACGTTGTTGAGCGGCGAGACCGGCAAGCTGCATCCAGGCCCGAACGGTACCTGGTCTAGTACCTTTGGCTGGACCGATCGCCCCGACGGAAAAGCAATTTCGTTCTCGGATTGCGCACGCGGCGACATCGTATTTGAAGGGACGTCCGGCGAGCGAATCCCATTCGCTACGAGCGAAACGACGTTCGAAAGCAACGGCACGAAACTGGTCGGCAGGCTCGTGCTTCCGCCAGGCGACGGCAAGATTCCGGTAGTCGTGCTGGTGCACGGTTCCGAGCACGATTCCGCCGTGGAATCCAACCGGTTGCAGCGCATCTTCCCGGCACAAGGTATCGGCGCCTTCGTCTACGACAAGCGCGGCACCGGAAAATCCGGTGGCACGTATACGCAGAACTTCGAAGTTCTCGCCGCCGATGTCGTCGCCGCGATGCACGAGGCGAAGCGCCTCGCCGGGCCGCGTCTCGGCCGCATCGGTTATCAGGGCGGAAGCCAGGGCGGCTGGGTCGTGCCGCTGGCGGCGAGTCGCGCGCCGGTAGATTTTGCGATCGTGAGTTTCGGCCTCGCCGTCACTGTGCTCGAGGAGGATCAGGAAAGCGTCGCGCTCGACATGCACCTGCACGATCACTCCGCCGCCGAAACCGCCAAGGCTCTGGAGCTCGCACGCGCCGGCGAGCATGTCGTCGAAACCGGCGGCCGGGAAGGCTACGAAGCGTTCGACCGTTTGCGCCGGAAGTTCAGCAACGAGCCTTGGTACAAGGACGTCCACGGCGATTTCCTGTTCTTCGTCCTGCCGTTGGACAAGCAGCAAATCGTGCAGGCAATCGCCGAAAATCTCGGTTTCGAAACGCCGTTCCGCTATCAGCCCATGCCCGTGCTGCGCGCCTCGACGACCCCGCAACTCTGGGTGCTGGGCAGTGACGACCTCGATGCACCGAGCGCGGAGACCGCCAAGCGTATCCGCTCACTGATCGCCCACGGCAAGGACTACACCTTGGTCGTCTACCCCGGCGCCGAGCACGGGATGACGGAATACGAGCTCAGCCCGAAGGGCGAGCGCGTCTCGACGCGCTTCGCACCGGACTACTTTCGAATGATGGCGGATTTTGCACGCGATGGCCGCGTCGCAGCCGGACATTACGGAAAGGCGGAGATTGTCAGACCGGCACGGTAAGAATTTTCATGGCCATCGATCCGATGCCGCTCCGTCACACCGCACGCGAACTTCGACTGTGTTTGGCTGCCGATGCACATGGAGGTGGTCTTGGGCAAAAGACTGGACGTTGGTCAGGAATACGCCTGAGAGGCGGTTTGGCAGGATGCCCACGCCTCTCGAGGCTTCATGTCGATCGCTTCCTTCACTCCACTCGCTCATCGCCGAACACCGGGCCCTTGTATTGCCACTCCGTCGGCAATGCACCGGCGCGGCGCCAGGATGCATCGGTCTTGCAGGGGCCGCTTGTCGAATCTGCGCAGGTCGTTGCGCTGTTGGTCTTGTCGCCGTTGATCACGGTTCGCTTGTAGGTGACGCTCGGCAGCGTCGGCATACCGATGAGCTTGAGCGTCTGCTCCCGGTCCTCCGTCGACACCCAGGCATTGTTGAACGTTGCGCCGTACAGTTCCGCATCCGAGAAATCGGCGCCGTACAGACAAGCGTTGTTCAAGAAGCAATCGATCAAAGCGCTGCCGTTGAATTTGCAGTTGACGAGACAGGCATCGGTGAACTGCACGCCGCGCATCGCCTCGCCTTTGATGTTGCGCAGGTCCAGGGAGCCGAGATAGGAGCCGGTGAACACGGCGCCTGCGAGCGTGGCGTTCGCGATCTTGGCATTGTCGCCCCACAAGCGCACCTTGGTCAGGTTGGCTCCGGGACGTCCGTTGGAGCCGTCGAGATGGGCATTGCTGAAGTCAGCATCGCGCAGATTGCAGTCGCTCAGGTTGGTAACTCGCGACGCGGCAGTGGTGTTGAGATACGCGCCGAGGAACTTCGCTCCGAACAGGTTCGACGTGGCCATGTTCGCGCCGGAGAGGACCGCGCCGTTAAATATCGCGCCGGGAAGGACGGTGCCGGTGAGCGTCGCGTCGCGCAGCTCTGCGTTCGAGAAATCGACCGGGGCTTTGCTGGCGCATTTGGTGTTCCCCAGATTCGCTTTGATCAAGCTCGCGTGCGTGAATTGCGCGTTGTCGAGCACGCGCCCGTTCAGGTCGAAGCTCTCCGGGAACTGCGTCCAGTTCGCCTTGAAGTCCGTGAGATCGACCGGCACGGAGCCTTGCGGCGTCCAGTTTTCGAGCACC
>DASRGX010000194.1:0-3701 GCA_035650835.1 Rudaea sp.
CGCGACGAGCATCGCAATCAACGGTGGCACCGTGACCGGCCAGGGCACGCTCAACGGACAGGTCACGATCGGCACAGCCTCGGGCGCGCAGGCGTTCTTGCAGCCGGGCACACCCCTCGGATCGATCACGATCAACGGCAACTACACGCAGCTGCCCACCGGCGTACTGAAGATCGACCTCAACGGCACGACTGCGTACGACCAGCTCATCGTCACCGGCACGGCGAACCTCGGCGGAACACTGCAGGCCGTGTTAGGCGGAGGCTTTACACCCGTCGACGGCAACACGTTCAACGTCGTCAGTTTTGGATCGCGGACAGGCGACTTCACGTACAACCTTCCGTCGATCGCGCCCGGTTCGATGCAGCGCAACTTCGCCGGCAACTCCGTTCAGCTGCAAGCGGTCTTTCCGCAGGCCGACGTTGCCGTCAGCCAAACGGTTGCGTCGCCCTCGATTCTGCACGGCCAAGCCGCGAACTTCACGGTGACTGTCACCAACAACGGTCCCGCCGTCGCAAGCGGCATCGCGGTGACAAATGCCTTGACTGGCGGATTGTTCACAGCAGTCAGCGCGACAACCGCGACGTGTTTGGCGAACGGTGCAAGCTGCACGATTCCAAGCCTCGCGCCGGGCGCCAAAGAAATCATCACTTTAACCGCTGCACCCGCGGCGGCTGGAACCCTGACCAATGTTGCAAGCGCGTTCGCAGCGGTCACTCCTGATCCGAATCTCGCGAACAATTCGGCAAGCGCATCCGTGACGGTGAATTCCAGCACGGATCTCGCGACGATCGTCAGCGGCCCCGCGACTCTGACGGCTGCGGCGACCGCGTCGTTCACAGTCGCCGTCACCAACGCGGGCCTCGATCCCGTCGTGCCTGTGGTTGCGCTGACGATCAGCGGCGGAACCTTGGTGGCGTCGACCGGCACCGGTTTCACATGCGCGACGCCAGCAGCATGCACCGGCTCTTTGTTGAGCGGCGGTTCGACAGCGACGCTCACCGTGAATGTGCAAGCGCAGTCGCAGGGCGGCGCGATGGTTCTCACGGCAAATGCCGGCCCGACGGTAGGTGACACGAACCTCGCGAACAACAATGCATCCGCGACAACGGCATTGACGCCGTCCGCGGATGTGAAAGTGACAAAGGCCGCCGTCTCGCCGCTCGTTGCCGGTACAACCGTCACGTACGACATCACCATTGCGAACGGCGGCCCGTCCGACGCAGCCGCGGTTGTATTGAGCGACTTGACGCCTGCGGGGCTCACGCTCCTTTCGATCAGCGGCGGTGGATGCTCCGCAATGCCGTGCTCCCTCGGCACCGTTGCATCGGGCACCGCCATCGACATCACAGCGAGCTACGCACTCGCCTCGAGTGCGACGGGTACGATCGCCAATACGGCAACGGCGAGCTCCGCATCGACCGCGGATCCCAACCCCGCGAATAATGCCGCGACCGTATCCGCCGCCGTTCTGCAGAAGGCCGATCTGTCGGTCGCCGTGAGCGGACCGGCGTCCGCCGTCGCCGGCGATAAAGTCACCTATACGATCACGGTGACGAACAACGGTCCGTCGGATGCATCCGCTGTTCAACTGTCCAATCCGACGCCCGCTCAGCTGAAGCTTCTGTCTGTGAGCGGCGTATGCAGCGCGTTGCCGTGTTCGCTCGGCACAATGACGCCCGGCCAGACAAATACGATTCAAGCCGCTTTCACGGTTTCCACGGTGACGGCGGGCACGATCGTCAACTCGGCGTCGGTTGCTTCATCGACGATCGATCCCGATCTGTTGAACAACTCCGCATTGGCGCAAACGTTGACGTCGGCCAGCGGATGCGACACGAAGCTGGCGATACCGGTTCCCTCGCTCTTCAGCGAAGTCGCCTCCGGACAAACCTACGCGCTTTCGTTTGCGTCACTCGGCGGAGCGCGATTCGAAGTGGACGAATCGACCGATCCCTTTTTCGGCTCGAACACGACGACGCGATCGACGACGGCGACCAGCCTTCAGTTCCAACATACCGTCGGCGCGCCAACGGCGTTCTACTATCGCGTGCGCGCGTTCGTCGTGTGCGCGAATGCGTTCAGCGGCAACTCTACTGTCGTGCGCGTTGTCGTCGGGCCGGCCGTCGCTCCGACAAATCCGAACATCGCGGTGCCGGTCGGCAGTCAGACTCCGGTTGCGATCACAGTGCACGCCGCCGGCATCCCGGGCAAGACCGTTGCGTTCACCGCGGCGCTCGACGACAAGCCATGGCTGAAAGGCGTGCAGCCAACGAGCGGCGTGTTGCCGCCGGAAGGCGCTGATTTCGCAGTCATTGCGGATCCAACCGGCCTGCCCAATGGCACGTTCACCGGCACGCTCCTGCTGAGCGAGGCGCTCGGCGCGAGCGGCAGGATCGGCAGCAATGGCGTGACCGCCGTCGGCGTGCCCGTCTCCATCAGCATGGTTACGCCGATCACACCCAATGCTTCGTTTGCTCCATCCGCGAACACACTGATCATTCCGTCTGCTGGTCACTTGGACGGCATCAATTCTCACTGGCAGTCCGATGTTCGCATCGCGAACACGTCGGGCCAGCGCGTTCAATATCAATTGATGTTCGCGTCGGACGACCCATCGATCGGTCCGAAACAGACGACCATCAACATCGACGCGGGCGCGACGACAGCGTTCGATGACATCGTCAAAACCTGGTTCGGCGGAGGATCTCTCGGCGAAAGCACAAACGGAGTCCTGGCGATCACGCCGCTCGACGCAAAAGGTGCTCCGAACACCGATGTGAATGTGTCGTTGTCGACGATCGCGTCCAGCCGCACATACAACATGACTTCCACGGCTGCCGCCGGAACTCTCGGCCAGTTCATTCCGGCAATTCCATTCGCGCAATTCGTGGGTGCAGGAGACGCGGTGCTCAGCCTCCAGCAGATCGCGCAGAACGACGCCTATCGCACCAACGTCGGAGTCGTCGAGGCGTCCGGACGACCGGCGACGGTCCTCATCTCGGCGTTCGATTCAGCCGGCAACAGACTGCTCGACGTCCCGCTCGATCTCAAGGGCGGCGAGCAGCGGCAGCTCAACTCATTCCTCGCGCAACACGACATCTCCCTCGCCGACGGCAGGATCGAAGTGAGGGTCACCAGCAGCGAAGGCCGCATCACCGCCTACGCATCGGTCGTCGACAACAAGAGCGGCGATCCAACGATGGTGACCGGCGTTCCCCTCGGCCAGAACGGGTTCAACCATTTCGTTTTGCCGGGCGTCGCGGCTCTCAACACCGGCAACGCAGCATGGCGCACCGACATGCGAATCTTCAATCCGACGAACACGCCGCAGTTCGTCACGCTGAACTTCTATTCGCAGAACAGCAGCGATGCGTCGCAGGTCTCGGCCATGACCATCAATCCCGGCGAGGTCAAAGAGCTCAACGACATGATGACGACGACCTTCGGAGACTCGAATGCCGGCGGAGCGGTTCATGTCACCACGGCGGTCGACGCGCCGCTCGTCGTCACGGGACGCACGTACAACCTGACCTCGAACGGCACGTTCGGGCAGTTCATCCCCGGCGCGACCTCAGCCGACGCGATCGGCAAAGGCGATCGCGGCTTCAGCATTCTGCAAGCGGAGGATTCGGTCCGGTACCGCACGAACGTGGGCATTGCTGAAGTGACCGGAAAGCCCGCGACCGTCGAGGTGCAGG
>DASRGX010000195.1:0-7998 GCA_035650835.1 Rudaea sp.
CTGCGTTCCGTCCGCAAGATTGATCGCAGTCACGTGCCCTTGGTAGTTGCCGCCATCGCCGTCGTAGCCGTCGGTGACGACGTAAAGATAATCGGGCTGCCCCGCGACCGAGGAAATCGACAGCGACGCCGCGCCTTTTTCCACGCTCGGCTTGTTCGTCACGGTTTCCGGCCAACCGCCGGTCTGGATGTCGGGAGACCCGCTCGTGACGCCGCCCGCCGGATATTTGTGGACATTGCCGTCGAGGCCGAACGCGTAGACGTATTGATGCGCGGCATCGATGATCGGCGAGCCGCTTGGCGCACCGTTGCCGCTGTTGGTGCCGTTCGCTGCGGTCGGGCGATTCGACCACAACGTGCTCAGCGTCGGCGAATCCGCATCGATGGCGATGATCGTGCCGTTCTTCGTGTCGATGTAGAGAACGTTCTTCGTGGTGCCGTTCGCCATGGTCACGCCGCCGACGTAGATCGGCGCGCTGTCGACCGTGAACCCCAGCGAGTAGTGGCGCAGGATCGCATTGCCGTCGGTCGAATAGCCGGTTTCGGCGCTGTTGAATCCGCTATGCGCGGCGTCGTAGCCGAACTGCGGCCAGTCCGTCGCATAGACATCCGTGCCCGCAGTTCCGCTCGCCATCAACACCAGCAATAGTCTGATCAGCCGAGTCCTGCGCATGGCACCCTCCTCGTTGGCAACGCCCCTGGCCGGCGGAGCCTAGCAGCACGCGTGATCGGTTTTTGTGAAGGCGCGCAAACTCGGTCAGCGGCGGCGCTTGAGGCGTATCAGTGCGGAGATATCCTCGTCGCCGTGGCCCTGCGCCATGAGCTCGGCGTAGTCGGCGAGCGATTTTTCGATGACGCTGCGGTCCGTCCCCGCCGCCTTGGCGAGACCTTCGACGATCTTCAGATCCTTGTGCAGCAGCGCGAGCTTGAAGCCGACCGAGAACTCGTTGCGCAGCATCGTGGCGCCGCGTTTTTCGAGGAACCACGAATTGGCTGCGCCGCCCATGAGCGTCGGCAGCAGCGCGGCCGGATCGAGCCCGAGCGCTGCGCCGAGCGCGAGACCTTCGCACGTCGCCTGAGCGATGCCGGCGACGAGCACTTGGTTTACGGCCTTCGTATTCTGTCCGGCGCCGGTCGGCCCCATGTGGCTGATGCGCGCGCCGTAGGCATCGAGCGCGGGACGCACTCGCGCGAGCACGTCGGCCGCGCCGCCGACCATGATCGAGAGCTTGCCGTTCTTCGCGCCTTCGACGCCGCCCGAAACGGGCGCATCGAGGAATGCGCCGCGCGCTTCGGTCATGAGGCGTTCCGCCGCTTTGGCGGTCTCCGAGGAAACGGTCGAATGATCGATGACTACCGTGCCGGGCGCCGCGTGGGCGGCGATTTCGCGCGCGACTTCGAGCACGTCGGCATCGGCGGTCACGCAGAGCACGACGAGATTGCAGCGCTTCGCAAGCTCGGCCACCGAGAACGCACCGACGCCATGCTCGGCGGCGAACGTTTGCGCTTTCGCCATGCTGCGATTGGAGACGCCGACGAGCAGTCCGACGCGCTTGAGATGTCCTGCCATGGCGACGCCCATGGCGCCGAGCCCGATGAAGCCTGCGCGCAAATCCGACATGTTCGCCCTCACTCCTTTTCCGCGAGATACGTGTAGCCCGTAAGACCCTGCTCGAGCGCGGCGCCGATGCGTTCGGCGTCGCCGCCGCTCAGTCCGGCCGCGGCGATTTTTTCCCGATACGCCGCGCGCAACGCGGCGAGATCGTAGCCGACGTAATCGAGCATGACGTCCGTCGTATCGCCGCGCCGCCGGTGCGCGAACTCGTAGCCGCCGCCGTCGGTGATGCGCACGTTCACCGCATCGGTGTCGCCGAACAGGTTGTGGATGTCGCCGAGCGCTTCCTGGTAAGCGCCGACCAGGAAGATGCCGAGCCGATACGGTTCCCCGGGACTCGGCGCATGCAGCGGCAGGCTCACATCGACGCCTTCGGAATCGACGTAGGCGTCGAGGCGCCCGTCCGAATCGCACGTGAGATCGGCGATGACGCCGCGCCGCTCGGGCGCGCGATCGAGACCGGCGATCGGCACGATCGGGAAGATCTGATCGATGGCCCAAGCGTCAGGGATCGATTCGAAGATCGAGAAATTGACGAAATACTTGTCGACGAGCTTCTCGTTGAGTTCGTCGAGCGCCTGCCGGTGCGCACGCTCGTCGGGCTTCAGGCGCTCGCGCAGCGCGTTGACGATCGCGTAGTAGAGGTCGTCGAGCCGCGCACGGTCGCGCAAGCCGAGTTGACCGAGCGCGAACAGCGCGTGGCCTTCGCTCCAATGGTGCTGCGCCTCGTGATAGAGCTCGATGACGGAGCGCTCGCCGATCTCGGCGTGGATCTCGCGCAGGCGCCTGAGCACGGGGGGCTCGTCTCCTGCAGGCGACTCGACGCGTCCTGCGGGCGCGCGCTCGACGTCGCTGACGTTCGCGACCAGCACGGCATGGTGCGCGACCATCGCGCGTCCCGTTTCGCTGATGACGTGGGGTGTGGCGAGGCCGTGCTCGGCGCACGCCTCGGCGAGCGGCTGCACGACGGTGGCGGCGTACTGATCGAGGCCGTAGTTGATCGAGCAGGCCGAGCGCGAGCGCGTGCCTTCGTAGTCGACGCCGAGGCCGCCGCCCACGTCGACGTAGCGGATCGGCAGTCCCAATTTGCACAATTCCACAAAGTAGCGCGTCGCTTCGCGCATGCCGGCGGCGATGTCGCGCACGTTGGAGATCTGCGAACCCATGAACACGTGCAGGAGCTCGAGGCTGCGCTCGAGGCCGGCCGCCTTGAGCGCGTCGACGAGGGTCAGCAACTGCCGCGGCGTGAGGCCGAACTTCGATTTCTCGCCTCCCGTGTTCTGCCATTTGCCCGCGCCGAGGCTGGTCAGGCGCATGCGGACGCCGAACTTGGGTTCGACGCCGAGGGCACGCGCTTCGGCGAGCGCCGGTTCGAGCTCGGACGGCTTCTCGATGACGATGAACACGCGCAGGCCGAGCTTGAGGCCGACGAGCGCGAGGCGCAGGTATTCGCGATCCTTGTAGCCGTTGCAGATCACGATGCTGCCGGGTTCCGCGAGCGCCAGCACGGCCATGAGCTCGGGCTTCGAACCGGCCTCGAGGCCGAAGCCGCCCGCACGCGAGAGCGCGAGCTCGCCGGCCACGCCTTTCTGCTGATTGACCTTGACCGGATACACGGCCGTGTAGCCGCCGGCGTATTCCCACTCGCGCATCGCCTTGGCGAAAGCGCCTTTGAGCCTGGCCAAGCGATCGTGCAGGATGTCCGTGAAGCGCACGAGCAAAGGCAACCGCGCGCCCTGCGAGGTCGCCGCATCGACGATCTCGGGCAGCGCGAGCCCAGGGCCGTTCGCACCGCGCGGGCGCACGACGAGTCGCCCCGCATCGTCCACGTCGAAGTAGTTTTCGCCCCAATGCGCGATCGCGTACTGGCGCCGCGCTTCGTCAACGTTCCACTTGGTCATTCGCCGTTGCTCCTTGACTGTCGCGAACGTCGCAGCGGCGGGCCTAGACGATGGTGCATGCGGCGGTCGGAAGCCGAAGGACGCCGCGGGACCGCCGGTCCTATTGTAGCGTCGCCGTTTGCATCGTGTTTACAACGGACGGAACGGGTACAATCGCCGCCCCTTCCAGAGTGCGCGGAACCCGCCATGTCGGCCGAGTCGGAGAACTGGTTCAACGAGCAGCACGGCTACTCGGGCTCGTCGATCGGGTTTCGAGTCAAGGAAATGTTGCACGCGGAGCAGACGCCGTTCCAGTCGATCGAGATCTACGACACCACCGATTGGGGCAAGCTCATGGTCATCGACGGCTGCACGATGGTCACGACGCGCGACAACTTCCTGTACCACGAGATGATGGCGCATCCGGCGCTGTTCACGCATCCGCGCGCCAAGCGCGTGGTCATCATCGGCGGCGGCGATTGCGGCACGCTGCGCGAAGTGCTCAAGCACGACGAAGTCGAGAGCGCCGTCCAGGTCGAGATCGACGAGCGCGTGACCCGGCTCGCCGAGAAGTATTTCCCCGAACTCTGCGAATCCAACGCCGATCCCCGCGCGCAGCTGCTGTTCATCGACGGCATCAAATGGATGGCCGAATGCGAGCCCGAAACGCTCGACATCGTGATCGTCGATTCGACCGATCCTATCGGTCCGGCGGCGGGCCTGTTCAACGAGGCGTTTTATCAGTCGTGCCTGAAGGCGCTGCGGCCCGGCGGCATCGTCGTGCAGCAGAGCGAATCGCCGCTCGCGCATCTGCCGCTGCTCAAGTCGATCCGCAATGCGATGAAAGCGGCCGGCTTCACGGCCGTGCGCACGCTCACGTTTCCGCAGCCGTGTTATCCGACGGGCTGGTGGAGCTGCACGCTGGCGCGCAAAGGCGTCGACCTCGCCACGTTCCGCGAGCGCGGCGCGGCTGCCAAGCAGTTCGCGACGCGCTACTACAACGCCGAGATCCACAAGGCGGCACTCGCGATGCCGGAGTTCCTCAAGGAAGCGCTCGGCGACTAGCCTTCGCCCTCGATGCTGTTCCCGGCGTAGAATCTCAAGCGACCACCACGGGAGATTCGCCATGATCGTGCGGCAGGTCTCGTTGCTCGTCCTCGCTTGCGCCGCCAGCGCCACGTGCCTTGCCGGAGAGGGCGGCGGCTGCGCCGCGCCGGCGCAGGCTAGCTCGCCACCCGCGGAGGCGGTACAAGTTCCGGATTACGCGGCCGCGGCAGACGACGCGCCCGATCCCGAGGAAGCCGCCGCCGAGCAGGCCTGGGCGACCTACGTGAACTCGGTCTTCGATGCGCTCGCGGCAAGCGCCGATCCGCACGATTGGGCGCTCGCAAGCCTGATCCGCAGCGACGATCCCGACCACCCGCGCGATGGCGCCAGCCTCGCCGCGCGCGCGGCGGCCGCACTGCCCGACGACGCGCTCGTGCAATGGATCGCCGCGATGGCCGATCCGACCCACGGCGACAAAGCGCTGGCCTCGCCGGCGGAGCGCGCGTTGCAACGTCTCGAACCCGAAAATGCAGCGGTGTGGCAGCTCGAACTGTCGCGCGCCATGCGCGCCGGCGACGACGCCGCGGCCGACAGGGCGCTCGCGCGGATGGCGACGAGCTCGCGCATGAGCGTCCATTGGAACGATATCGGCAAGGCGCTCGCGGCCGCCTACTCGCGTTATCCGGTGCCGAGCGAGCTGGCACGCACGATGTTCAAGGATCCGGCGTCCGAAGCGAATTCGGCCGACATCGCCGCGTGGATGACGACTGCTGCGTTCGCGCTGCCCTCCTTCCAGCACCTCGTGAGCGCCTGCCGGCTCGATCCCGCCACGGGCCGGAACGCCGTGCGCGCCGCCGATTGCGCCGCCACCGGACGCTTGTTCGCCGGGCGCGGCGACACGCTCATCGCCAACGTGCTCGGCTTCGCCGTGCTGCGCGTGTCGCGCACGTACACCGACGCCGACGTCGCGAGCGCGCGCGAGCTCGGATGGTTGCGCTCGCAGTGGGAGCTCGCCCTGCAAGGAGACGACGACGTCTTCTACGGCTTCGCGCTCACACGCTATTGGTACGAAACCGGCAGCGAAACCGGCGCGATGCGCCGCATGCTCGAGGAACATGGCGTCTCGCTCGCCGTTCCGGACGGCTGGGTCGATCGGGCATCGCCTTTCTCGGCCGAGCGGCTCGAGGCGGACGCGAAGTACCTGCGCGAGCACGCGAGCGGCCAGGGAACCTAGGCGCACAAGAGTCGCGAAAGGACACCTCGGCACGACCGGTCGACTTCCCGCAATTTCGCGTGCGCGAGTCCGCACTGGCGCGGACCGCGTTCGGTGCACGCGCTGTAAGCTCGGTGCTCTGTCGAGGAAACGCCATGACACGTCTGATCGCCACCGTTCTCTTTGCCGCCACCGTCGCGCTCGCCCACGCCGGCGACCGCATCACGGGCAAGCCTTTCGCGACGCGCTCGGAAGTCATCGCGCCGCACGGCATCGTCGCCACCTCGGTACCGCTCGCGACCGGTATCGGTCTCGACGTGCTCAAGAAAGGCGGCACGGCCGTCGACGCGGCAATTGCGGCCAACGCGGCGCTCGGGCTCATGGAGCCGGTGTCGAACGGCGTCGGCGGCGACCTGTTCGCGATCGTCTGGGACGCGAAGACGCACAAGCTCTACGGCTACAACGGCTCGGGCCGCTCGCCGAAATCGCTGACGATGCAGTACTTCGTCGAGCACGGCATCAAGGAAATTCCGCCGCTCGGCCCGCTGCCCGTCAACGTGCCGGGCTGCGTCGACGCCTGGTTCGCGCTGCACGACCGCTTCGGCAAACTGCCGATCAAGGACGACCTCGCTCCCGCGATCCGCTATGCGCGCGAGGGCTTTCCGGTCACCGAGCTCATCGCGTATTACTGGAAACTCTCGGCGCCGCGACTCAGCCGCTTCCCCGGTTTCAAGGAGCAGATGACGATCGACGGCCGCGCTCCGGAAAAAGGGGAAATGTGGAAAAATCCCAATTTGGCAAACACGCTGCAGGCGATCGCCGACGGCGGCCGCGACGCGTTCTACAAGGGACGCATCGCGCACGTGATCGGCGACTACTTCAAGGCGAACGGCGGTTTCCTTTCGTACGAGGACTTGGCGGCGCACCACGGCGAGTGGGTCGAGCCGATCTCGACGAACTACCGCGGCTACGACGTCTGGGAGCTGCCGCCGAACGGACAGGGCCTCGCGGCGCTCGAGATCCTCAACGTGCTCGAAGGCTACGATCTCGCCAAGTACGGCTTCGGCAGTCCCGAGCACGTGCATTTGTTCGTCGAGGCCAAGAAGCTCGCGTGGGAAGATCGCGCGCATCTCTACGCCGACCCGGATTTCTTCAAGGCGCCGATCGACAAGCTGCTGTCGAAAAGCTACGCCGCCGAGCAGCGCCAGAAGATCTCGATGGATCACGCCATGCGCTCCGTGCCCGGCTATGCGCCGCTCGAGCACGGCGACACGATCTACCTCACCGCAGCCGACCAGTGGGGCAATATGGTGTCGCTGATCCAGTCGAACTATCGCGGCATGGGCTCGGGCATGACGCCGCCGGGCCTTGGTTTCGTGCTGCAGGACCGCGGGCAGCTGTTCGTGCTCAAGGAAGGCCAGCCGAATTCCTACGCGCCGGGCAAGCGCCCGTTCCACACGATCATCCCGAGCTTCATCACGAAGGACGGCAAGCCCTGGATCAGCTTCGGCGTGATGGGCGGCGGCATGCAGCCGCAAGGCCACGCGCAGATCGTCATGAACCTCGTCGATTTCGGCATGGGCCTGCAAGAAGCCGGCGACGCGCCGCGCATCCAGCACGAAGGCGACACCGAGCCAGAAGGACAGCTCACCGAGATGACGGACGGCGGCGAAGTGGAGCTCGAGAGCGGTTTCCCGTACGAAACCGTGCGCGCACTCATGGACAAGGGCCACCGCGTGACCTGGGCGCTCGGTCCGTACGGCGGCTACCAAGCGATCGAATGGGACGACAAGCACAAGGTCTGGATCGGCGCCTCGGAAGGCCGCAAGGATGGCCAGGCGGCAGGCTACTGAGCGTTGGCGCCAGTTCGCGGCTCAGCCCACGTACGTCGCGTTCGTCCGTCGCCGCTTCACGCCGCTAGCACGGTGCGCACGGCCATGAGCGCGGCATCGATGTCCGCCGCAGCCACGTCGAGGTGTGTCACCGCACGCACGGTACGCCGGCCCATCTGGCTCATGCGCACGCCGCGCGCAAGTAGCGCGGCGCAGAATTTTTCCGCGTCCCATCCAGATGCTTCCACGTCGAAGTAGACGAGATTCGTCTCGACCGTCGACGGATCGATGCGCAGCCCCGCGACGTCGGCGATGCCTGAGGCGAGGCGCTTGGCGTTCGCGTGATCCTCGGCCAACCGCTCCACGTGGTGATCGAGCGCGTATTCGCAGGCCGCCGCGATGATCCCGCTTT
>DASRGX010000196.1:0-8745 GCA_035650835.1 Rudaea sp.
GGCGTGCCGTTCTCCGACCCGATGGCCGACGGCCCGGTCATACAGCACGCGAACGAGCGCGCGCTCGCCAAGGGCGTGGGCATGTCCAAGATCCTGCGCTGGGTCGCAGAATTCCGCGAACGCGACACGCAAACGCCGATCGTGCTCATGGGCTACCTCAATCCGGTCGAAATCTACGGCTACGCGCGATTCGCGTGTGACGCGACGGCCGCCGGCATCGACGGGGTGCTGCTCGTCGATTGCCCGATCGAAGAATCCGCGACGATCGAGGTGCTGCGTGGCGCTGGCCTGAAACGGGTGTTCCTCGCCGCGCCGACGACGGCCGAAGAGCGCCTTGCCTCGCTTTGCGAGCAGGCCGAAGGTTTCCTGTACTATGTTTCGTTCGCCGGCGTCACGGGCGCGGACCGGTTGAGCCTCGACGCGGTGCGTGCACGCGTCGCCGCGATCAAGGCGCGCACGCGTGCGCCGGTGGCGGTCGGTTTCGGCGTCCGCGATGCGGCCTCCGCGGCGGCGATCGCCGGATTCGCCGACGGCGTGGTGATCGGCAGCGCGCTCGTCGAACGCCTGGGCGGCTGCGCTACGGTCGAGGCCGCGTGCGCAGCCGCGCGCGATTTCGTGGCGCCGATCCGCGCCGCGCTCGACGACACCACGAGTGCGAATGCCGCGTAAGCGTACGCCCGCGACGCCGTCGTCCGGCGAGCCCGGACGCGAGGATATTGGAGATGCAGACGACATGAGCTGGTTGCAGAAATTGATGCCTTCGCGCATTCGCACGCAAGGCACGACGGCCAAAGGCAAGGTGCCCGAGGGCCTTTGGGAGAAATGCGACGGCTGCGGCGCAGTGCTCTACCGGCCCGAACTCGAGCGCAATCTCGAGGTGTGCCCGAAGTGCGGACATCATCACGCGATTCCCGCGCGCAAGCGGCTCGCCGCCTTGTTCGACGAGGGTAGGGGCGAGGAGCTCTTCGCTACGCTCGAGCCCGTCGACGCGCTCAAGTTCCGCGATTCGAAAAAATACAAGGACCGTATCGTCGCCGCGCAAAAGCAGACCGGCGAAAAAGATGCGCTCGTCGCCATGCGCGGCTTGCTCAAGACGCGTCCGCTCGCAGCGTGCGCGTTCGAATTCAGCTACATGGGCGGTTCCATGGGCTCGGTGGTCGGCGAAAAATTCACGCGCACGGCCGAGCTCGCGCTCGATGAGCGCATACCGCTCGTGTGCTTCTCGGCCACCGGCGGAGCGCGTATGCAGGAAGGCCTGTTCTCGCTCATGCAGATGGCCAAGACGTCGGCCGCGCTCGCACGCCTGCGCGACGCCGGCGTGCCGTACGTGTCGGTGCTCACGCATCCGACCACGGGCGGCGTGTCGGCGAGCCTCGGCATGCTCGGCGACATCAACATCGGCGAGCCGAAGGCGCTGATCGGCTTCGCCGGGCCGCGCGTCATCGAGCAGACCGTGCGCGAGACGCTGCCCGAAGGCTTCCAGCGTTCGGAGTTCCTCGTCGAGCACGGTGCACTCGATCTGATCGTCGACCGCCGCGAGCTGCGCGACAAGCTCGCCGCTCTGCTGGCGTTGCTGCAGCGGCAGCCGAAGGCGGCGTGAGAGCCGTCGCGGCCGAACGCTGAGGACGGGAAAGTTGGTCCTCGCCGACTGGCTGGCGTACCAGGAACGCGTCCACCCGCGCAGCATCGCGCTCGGGCTCGAGCGCGTTTCGGCAGTCTGGCGGCGCCTCGGCGCGCCGCCGCCCGCCCCCGTGACGATCACCGTCGGCGGGACGAACGGCAAGGGTTCGACCGTGGCGTTCCTCGACGCGATGCTCGCGGCGGCGGGCAAGCGCGTGGGCTGCTATACGTCGCCGCACCTGCTTCGTTACAACGAACGCGTGCGCGTGCTCGGCGCCGACGTCCACGACGAAGCGCTCGTCGCGGCGTTCGAATGCATCGAGGACGCGCGCACCGCCGAGGCGATCCCGCTCACGTACTTCGAGTACGGCACGCTGGCGGCATTGTGGATTTTCGCGCAAAGTAAACTCGACGTCGCGGTGCTCGAAGTCGGGCTCGGGGGACGCCTCGATGCGGTCAACATCGTCGATGCCGACGCGGCGATCGTCACGACCATCGGTCTCGATCACCAGGACTGGCTCGGCAACGACGTCGATGCGATCGGCCGCGAGAAGGCCGGGATCTTTCGCGCCGGCCGCCCGGCCGTGATCGGCACGCGCGAGCCGCCCGCCGGGCTCGTCGCCGAAGCGGCGCGCATCGGCGCGCGCATCGTGCAGGCCGGCCGCGACTACGCCACCGCCCCGACCGGAACGGGTTGGCGTTGGAGCGACGGGGCCGCCGCCGTCGACCTGCCCGACCCGGCACTCGCCGCGCCGTGCCAGCGCGACAACGCAGCGGCGGCAATTGCCGCGTTGTATACGTTGCGCGATCGGCTCGGCTGGGCGCCTGAGGCGCTCGCTGCGGGCGTGCAGCGGGCGCACGTCGCGGCCCGCCTGCAGCGTTTCGTGAAGGCCGGCGCGGCGGACCTCGTCGTCGACGTCGGCCACAATCCGCAGGCCGCCGGCGTGCTCGCGCAATGGCTCGAGACGCGGCCGTCGGCCGGCCGCACGCTCGCGGTGTTCGGTGCTTTGGCGGACAAGGACGTCGGCGGCATCGCGGCGCCGTTTCGCGACATCGTGACGGCCTGGTTCCTGGCCGGGCTCGATGCCGAAACGCCGCGCGGCCTCGACGCCGGGGCGCTCGCGCAACGCACCGCGATGACCCTTCCAAGGGCTTCGCTTGCGACCTATGCCGCGCCCGAGGCAGCACTCGACGCCGCGGCGGCCGAGGCGGAGTCCACCGGGCGGATACTCGCATTCGGTTCGTTCTTCGTCGCTGCCGCGGCGCTGCGCTGGGCGGCGGCGCGCGGCTACCGGGAGGCGGGCTCGTGAGTCGGTACGACGCGCGTATAATCGACCGAGCTCCGGAGGATGCTGCATGGATTCCGCTCTGAAACAACGTCTGCTCGGCGCTGCGGTGCTGATCGCGCTCGCGATCATCTTCGTGCCGATGTTCGTCGGTACCGCGCCGCCCAAGCAGGAGAACACGACGGTCAACCTCGAGGTGCCGAACACGCCCGACCACAAGTTCGACAAGCGAACGCTGCCGGTCGAGCCGCCCTCGGCAGCGGCGCCCGTTGCGGCGCCGGCGCCCGACACCAGCAAACCCGAAACCAACAAAGTGGTCACGGTCGACACGCAAGCCCCGGCTCGCGTGGACGCGCTGAGCGGGGAGGCCGTGCACGGAGGCGCCGCGCCTGCGCCCGCAGCGGCGCCGCCGAAACCCGAGACCAAGCCGGAATCGAAGCCCGCGCCGAAGCCTGAAACCCCGCCGGCGGCCGAGAGCAAGCCAGCCGCGGCGCCGGCAGCGGCCGGACGGTTCGCCGTGAATCTCGGCGTCTATGCCGATCAGGCGCATGCCGACGCGCTCGTTGCCAAAGCCAAGGCGCTCGGTCAGCCGGCCTACAGCGAACCGACCGACTACCAGGGCAAACCGGCGCTGCGGGTGCGTGTCGGGCCGTTCGGCGATCGCGCCGCGGCTGAAGCCGCGCGGCTCAAGATCAAGCAGGCGGAGCCGAAAGTGCCGAGCAGCGTCGTCGAATCGACGGAGCAAGCCAAGGCCGATGCGCCCGCGAGCGCGTTGCCGGCCACCCGCGCCGGCGGCTGGGCCGTGCAAGTGGGCGCGTTCAAATCCGAGGCCGAGGCGGCCAAAGTGCGCGACCGGCTGCGCGGCGGCGGCATCGCGGCCTTCGTCGACCGCAACGGCAGCGGCGCCGACACGCTCTGGCGCGTGCGCGCCGGGCCGTACGCCGACCGCAGCGGCGCCGACAATGCGCGCGCCGGCATCAAGCAGAAGTTCCAGCTCGACGGGTTGGTGGTGACGCAGCCGTGAGAACCGGGATTGGGGATTGGCGATTCGGGATTGGGGAGAGCGTTTTCTGTCGCCGGTTTGTCCCCCAATCCCGAATCCCAAATCTCGAATCCCGATTCCTGGCAATCCAATGAACTTCGCCGATTACCTCATCGTCGCCGCGCTCGCGCTCTCGGTGCTCATGGGGCTCTGGCGCGGATTCATCGGCGAGGTGGTCGCGCTCGCGTGCTGGGCCGTCGCGTTCTGGACGGCGTGGACCTTCGGCGATGCGCTCGCGGCGAAATTCACCTCGATCAGCCTGCCGTCGGCGCGCCTGCTGCTCGGCTATGCCATCTGCTTCGTCGCCGTGCTCGTGGCCGGTACGATCGTCGCGTTCCTGCTGCGCAAGCTCATCGCCGGCAGCGGCCTTTCGGGCAGCGATCGTCTGCTCGGCATGGTATTCGGGCTCGTGCGGGGGCTCGTGCTCGTCACGTTGACCGTGCTCATCCTGGGTTTCACGCCCCTGCCGCGCGATCCGTGGTGGCACCAGTCGCAGCTCCTGCCCGCATTCCAGCAGAGTGCGCAATGGGTATCCGAGCGCTTGCCGCCCGAAGTCGCGCACTACCTTGATTTGCGCGGGTTGCTCCCGCAAATACCGCCGACGGCGCCGAGCGCCTCGGCGAACACGACCGTTCCGGAAAAAAAGCCGAACTGAACGCTTGCGGACGTGCAAGCGGGTGCCGGTCGGCGCGATAATACGCAGGACGCGGACACTCATCATCACGCGGCGCCCCGTGGCGTCGCGCGCCTGCGCCTGCGGCGCAGCCAACCGGAGCAAGCAACAGCATGTGCGGCATCATCGGCATCGTCGGCAAATCGGAAGTCGCGCCAGCGCTCTACGACGCGCTGACCGTGCTCCAACACCGGGGCCAGGACGCGGCCGGCATCGCCACCGTCGACGGCAACCGCCTGCGGCTGCACAAGGGTGCGGGGCTCGTGCGCGACGTCTTCCAGAAGGACGACATGTTCAAGTTGCGCGGCCGCATCGGCATCGGCCACTGCCGCTATCCGACGGCGGGCTCCGAGAGCACCGCCGAGGCGCAGCCGTTCTACGTCAATTCGCCGTACGGCATCGCGCTCGCGCACAACGGCAATCTCGTCAACACGGAAACGCTCAGGCGCGAGATGTACGAGGACGACCGCCGGCACATCAACACCGATTCCGATTCCGAGATCCTGCTCAACATCTTCGCGCACGAGCTGCAGATCCAGGAACGCCATGCGCTGACGCCCGATCACATCTTCAAGGCCGTCGCGGGCGTACACGCGCGCGCGCGCGGCGGCTACGCGATCGTGTCGCTGTTGCTCGGCTACGGCATCGTGGCGTTCCGCGATCCGCACGGCATCCGCCCGCTCGTCATCGGCGAGCGCGAGACGGAGGAGGGCAAGGAATACGCGATCGCTTCCGAATCGGTCGCGCTCGACATCCTCGGTTTCCGGCGCCTGCGCGACGTCGCGCCCGGCGAAGCCGTGCTGCTGACCACCGACGGACGCATGTTCAGCCGTCACTGCGCGGAAGGCTATCCGCACGCACCGTGCATTTTCGAGTACGTCTATCTCGCGCGGCCGGACTCGATGATCGAGGACGTCTCGGTCTACAAGGCGCGCCTGCGCATGGGCGAGCGGCTCGCGGCCAAGATCCAGCGCATACGGCCGGACCACGACATCGACGCGGTGATTCCGATTCCCGATACCTCGCGCACCGCGGCGAGCTCGCTCGCGAGCGTGCTCGGACTGCCGATGCGCGAAGGTTTCGTCAAGAACCGCTACATCGGCCGCACGTTCATCATGCCGGGGCAGAGCGAGCGCGTGAAGTCGGTGCGCCGCAAGCTCAACGCGATCGAGCTCGAGTTCCGCAACAAGAACGTGCTGCTCGTCGACGATTCGATCGTGCGCGGCACGACGTCGAAGCAGATCATCCAGATGGCGCGCGACGCCGGCGCGAAAAAAGTATACTTCGCCTCGGCCGCGCCCCCGGTGCGTTTCCCGAACGTCTACGGCATCGACATGCCGGCCGCCACCGAGCTCGTCGCGCACGACCGCAGCGAGCAGGAAGTGCAGGACCTGATCGGCGCGGACTGGCTCGTCTATCAGGACCTGCCGGATCTGATCGCCGCGGTGGCCGACGGCAACGAGCGGCTCACGCAGTTCGACACGTCGTGCTTCTCCGGCGAATACGTGACGGGCGTCGAGCCGACCTACCTGAGCGAGCTCGAGTTCGCGCGTTCCGATGCCGCGAAATCGCAGCGGCGCCAGGTATCCTGAAGCCCGCGGGCGAGCATCCGCGCCACGGTGCGCATAGCACGGGACGGCGGCAGGACCGCGTTCGCACAAGACCTCGCCGCCATCTGGCAGAATAGCCGCCGCGGGGGTTGGGCGTGCGACAAGGAGAGGCATCGATGGAAGACCGGGCGAGCCTGTTCGCCTGCGCACGACAGTGCCTGGATGCGGCTGATCCCGCTGCGAAGCTCGCCGCGACGCAGGCCGCCGCGCACGCATTCGCCGCCGGTTCGCTGGGACTTCAGGATATTGCGCCACCGCTGCCGATCGGAGCGCCGGGGCGGCCCGATCGGCCGCGTCTCGTCGCTCCGCGTCGTTTGCCGCAGCGCGGTCTCGGCACCGCCGAAGGACGTGCCGCGCTGATCCACGCGGTCGCGCACATCGAATTCAACGCCATCAACCTCGCCTGGGACGCCGTATACCGCTTTCGCGGGATGCCCGAGGCCTATTATCGCGACTGGATCGGCGTCGCTGCCGACGAAGCGCGCCATTTCGCTTTGCTCGCCGCGCGGCTCGGCGAGCTCGGCTGCCGCTACGGCGATTTCGACGCCCACGACGGCCTCTGGGAAATGGCCGTAAAGACGGCCGGGTCGTGCCTCGAGCGCATGGCGCTCGTGCCGCGCGTGCTCGAAGCGCGCGGACTCGACGTCACGCCCGGCATGATCGAGCGCGTGCGCGGCGCCGGCGATTCGGCGACTGCGGCCATCCTCGAGTTGATCCTGCGCGAAGAGGTGGCGCACGTCGCCGCGGGCTCGCGCTGGTTCGCTTGGTGTTGCGCGCGCGAGGGCCTCGATGCCGAGGGCACGTTCGCCGCCCTCGTGGCGCAGCATGCGCGCGGTGCCGTGCGCGGCCCGTTCAACCTGGCTGCGCGGCGCGCCGCCGGCTTCAGCGCGGCCGAACTCGCGCATCTCGAGACCTGTGCATGATGCGGCGCATCGGTTGCGCCGCGGCGATCCTTGCGATCTGGCTGCTCGTGCTCGGCGCGGCGGCCGGACTCTCGCCGCTGACGCCGCTCGTCCCGCGCGAGCGCATCGAAGCGAGCGCGAGCGAGTTCCGCGTCATCGTCGGCGGCGGCGTCGAGGACGGTTCTGCGCTGCGCGTAGGCGCGATCGGCGACGACGGCAGCGCCCTGCAGGCACATGCGATCGATGCGATCGACGCCGCGGATTTTTCCACATTGCGCTATCGGTTCGACGGCTTTCCGCGCACGCTGGAGCTCTCGTTCGTGTTCCGCTGCGCCGAGACACCCGACGACGTCCAGGCCGTGACCATTCCGTGGCCCGGTGACGGCTGGCAGAGCATCGACCTGCGCGCGGTGCCCGGCTGGCGCGGCAAGATCATCGAGTTCGGTTTTTCCGAGTATGCGACGCCGCAGCTCACGCCGGAAAGCGTGGCTTTCCGCCCGTTCCGTTTCGACGGCGCGGCACTCTGGTCGCTATCGTGGCGCGGCGGTTTTGCTGCATTGTATACCTCATGGTTCGGCTACACGCCGTGGAGCTTCCTGTCGGTCAGCGCGCTCGGTCCGGATCGCGAAGCGGCGCATGCGCCGGCGCCGCTGCCGTTCTTCGTCCTGGGGACGCTGGCGAGCGCTTTCGCGGCGGCCGCGATCCTGCGCTGGCCGCGGCGCATGCTGCGCGCGACCATCGTGGTCGCGCTCGCGGCGCTTTGGGTCGTGCTCGACTTGCGCTGGCTCCACGATCTCGGCGCCAAGCACGCGTTCGCGCGTACGGTCTACGCAGGCAAGCCGTGGAGCGAGCGCGAGCGCCTCGCGCCCGACGAAGACCTCACGTCGGCCGCCGAGCAGATCCGCAGCTATTTCGCGGCGCAGCCCGTGCCGCGCATTCTCGTCGCATCGGACAACAAGTACGTTTTCCTGCGCCTCGTGTATCTGTTGTTGCCGCTGGATGCCGCACCCATCGACCAGGCCACGGGCCTGCCGTGGATGCGCGGCGATACGTGCATCGTGTTGTTCCGCAGCACGCTGTGGCGCTACGACGAAGCGCGCGGCAGGCTCGTCGGTGGCGCTCGCGCGCTCGCGGTCGAACCCGTATTCGAATCGGGCGACGTGCACGTCTACCGGTTCCGCAGGGCGAGCCGATGAGCGCATCCCTGATCGTCGCCTGGTTGCTCATGCCCGCGTGCGGCGCCGCGATCTACCTGGCCATGGCACCGCAGCCCGCGCCAGCACGATCGGCGGCGGCGCTCGGTTACGGCGTTCTGATCGGCGTGTTCGCGACGGCAGGCGCGACGGCGCTCCTCGCACGCACGGACACCGCGCATGCGTTCGCGCATACGGCACCATGGCTCGCGGCGCTCGGCGCCGCGGCGGCAGCGCACGCCTGGCGGCGCATGCGCCGCCGCGCGCACGCCTGTGCGCCGATGGAAAAAATGGAAAAGTGGAAAATCGCACTGTTCCTTGCCGTGCCGGTCGCGCTGGCCTGGCGCGGTTGGCTTGCGCTCGACGAAGTGCTGCTGCGGCCGACCTATCCCTGGGACGCCTGGGACGCCTGGGCGGTG
>DASRGX010000197.1:0-5682 GCA_035650835.1 Rudaea sp.
CGTATTTGAGCGGTCGAAATTTACACAGGTGGGCGTACGAGGCGGCCCAACGATGTTTCCACGGCTCAATGCGGTGCCGGCAGAGGGACTCGAACCCCCGACCTACTGATTACAAATCAGTTGCTCTACCAACTGAGCTATGCCGGCGATGAGCGGGAGGGCGCCATTGTCGCACGAATGCCGGTCCTAGAAGCACGTGACCGCTTGTTGGCGCAGGTCCGGCTGACTTGCGATGCGGCTGCGCCAATTCACGGGGTTGCGCGAGTCCTGGGCGAAGTCGACCCAGTACACCGGGAGTTCTTCGGTGCGCGCGGCCATTTCGGGACGGAAGCCGAGGCTCGCGATCTCGTTGCGGCGTTTCTCGGCGTTGGCGAGATCGTGGAACAGCCCGAGCGAGATCGTGTTCTGCTGGTCGCCGGCGGTGACGACGTAATAGTCGCGCACGCCTTTCGAAGAAAGCTGGCGCGCCATCGCGAGCGCCTGCTCGCGGCTCGACTGCGCGGGTAGATAGACCCAATAGCCGCGCGTCTCGGTCGCATGCGCTTCGCGATATTGGATGCGCGACACGAGCGGCGTCAGCGCGTTGAGCGCTGCGCGCATGTCGGCCTGGGTCGGGAACGGGCCGATGCTCACGCAGGTGTCGTTGCGCAGGTCCGCGGCCGACTCGGGTGCTGCGGCGAGCTCGGCCGCGTTGGCCTCGCCCGCGCGTTCGCGCTCGGAGAGCAGCACGAGCTTGGTGATGCCCGGATCGGATGCAGCGAAAGTCGGCCGGTGCTGCTGCTGCGGCGTGAAGTACAGCCATAGTCCGCCGCCGATGTTCAGCGCAAGCAACAGGAGGAACGACACGCGTGCGAGCATGGGGATCGATCTGGGCGCGGCGGCCGCCGCCGCAGGAGGAACGAAGCTGCGGCGATTCTAGCCGACCGGCGGCCCTCGCGTCAGGACGCCGCGTCCGCATAGCGCGCGAGGCCGCGCAGGACGAGGTCGCGGTCGGCCCGATGCGGCAGTGCGATGAGCGCAGCTAGCCGGTCGGCGCCGCCGCCGGTCAAGAGCAGCGCCGGCGGGCTTCCCCAACGTGCGGCGGCGCGCGCGTGGAAGCGTTCGACCAAGGCGACGGCGGCGAGCCAGACGCCCGATTCCACGGCCGCGGCGGTGTCGGCGGCGAAGTCGACGACCGACCCCTCGCGAAGGTCGCCCAGCCGCGCCGTGCCGGCCGTGAGCGCGCTGCGCATGAGCGCAGGCGAAGGGGCGATGAGGCCGCCGATGTGCTCGCCGTCGGCGGCCAGCGCGTCGATCGTCAGTGCTGTGCCGCAGCCCGCGACGACCACGGGTCCCGGGACTTCGGCGTGCGCCGCGACGAGGCCGAGGAAGCGGTCGACGCCGAGCCGCTCGGGCTGGGCGTAAGCATTGCGCACACCGCATGCCGAAGCGCTCGAGCGCACGAACCGCGCTTCGATGCCGAAACGCGCGGCGAGCGCCCGCGCGAGCGCGGCGGCGAGCGCAGGCGCGGCCACCGATGCGATCCACGCCGAGGCCGGCGCGACATTCGGTATATTTTTCCATAACGATGCAAAATCCACATCGCCGCCGGCGTGCGGCAGAGCCCCCGCGTGCGCGAGCGCCGCGCCGTCCCAGAGCGCCCATTTGAGCCGCGTATTGCCGATGTCGACGAGGAACTTCATGCCGCCGCCTCCACATCGCGCACCGATACCTCGGCGCTGTCGTAGCGGTGCACGCGCGTGCCGTGCCGCACGCAGAGCGCGCCGCGCGCATCGACGCCGGCACCGACGCCTTCGCGCGGGCCTTCCGGCGTCTCGATGCGCAGACGGCGGCCGGCCAGCAGATCGTAGCGGGCGTAGGCGTCGGCGAAATTCGCGAAACCTTGCGCGGCGAATGCGTCGAGCGCCACGACGAGCCGCGACAACAGGCAGCCGACGAGCCGGTTGCGCGACAGCGGCGTGCCGCACACGCGCGCGAGGTCGGTGCTCGGCTGGTCGATCGGCAGATCCTCGGCCAGGCGGAGATTGATGCCGATGCCGATCACCGCGTGGCAGGGTCCGAGGAACTCGCCGCCGAGTTCGACGAGGATGCCGGCGAGCTTGCGTCCGCCGACCTGCACGTCGTTCGGCCATTTGAGACCGAGCTCCGTGGCGCCGCAATCGCCGAGCGCCTCGACCGTCGCGATGCCGGCCACGAGGCTCAAGCCCGCCAACGCGCCCATGCCGTGCGCGAAGCGGCGCAGCAGCGAAAAGTATATATTTCCACCGAGCGGCGACTGCCAGCGCCGGCCACGCCGGCCGCGCCCGGCGGTCTGCGTTTCGGCGAGGCAGACCGTACCGTCGGCCGCGCCGGCGGCGGCCGCGCGCAGCAGCGCCGAGCTCGTCGAGTCGATCTGCCAATGCACGCCGATTTCGCCCACGCGATTGCGCAAGCGCGGCGCCACCGCGGCGCGGATTCGCTCCGCATCGAGCGCCTCGAACGCCCAGTCGAGCCGATAGCCTTCGCCGGGGCGCGCTTGGATCGGCGCGCCGAGCGCGCGCAGCGCCTCGATCTGTTTCCAGACAGCCGCTCGCGTCACGCCGAGGCGAGCGGCGAGCTCGCTGCCGGAGACGGCCGTGCGATCGGACAATTCGGCGAGCAGTGCGGCGGGATCGATGCTCATGGAAAGGTGGCGGCGCGGAACGAAACGGAAGTTTAACGTCATTGGCCCGGCGTCCGCGCCTTGCGGACTGTGTCCGCGTGTCCGCAGCGTCCGCGCGGACGCGCCGAAGCGAACGGAAAACACGTCGGACGCACGTGCGGACGCAGGATCCGCAGAGGCGAACCGTGGCATGATTGCTGCTACTGCCAACCGGGGTCACTGGCGGCGCTACCGCAGCCGTGCGAGCATGCCGCACCTGCCGGATGCGACGCCGACCGTTCACCGGAGATCGTCATGCTCAAACAGCTCTGCGTTGCCGCGATCGTGCTCGCCGCCGGATCGGAACTCGTCATCGCCGGCGAGATGCCGATGCAAGGCAGCGCGCGCGCCGGCAGCGCCGACGTCGACACCGCCGTCACGGTCCGCGACGACGTCTCCGCGAGCCCGATGCGTGCGCCGGCGCGTCCCGACGAGTCGTCGACGGCCGAAGCGCGCACCCGCGCACCGGCCGACATCCCGGCCGAAGCGCGCAACGACACGCCACGCAACGCTGTCGGCACCGACGCCACAACCAACGGCGACGCCGCCGCCGCGAATGCCCGTCGGCCGCACCACCGTGCGCACTGGCAGTCGCTGCTGCCCGGCGTGATGAAGTAAACAGCCGGCAACTCCGCCCTTCCCCGCGTCACAAGCCGCACAGGTTCGGCTATGCTCGGCCACCCCTGCCGAGCCGCCGATGCCGAACAGCCTGTCTCTCGAACGCTGGATCACCGCGCTTGCTTTCGTCTCGCTCGCGGCCTATGCGCTCGTCCTCTCGGCGGTCAAACCTTTTCACAATTGGGATACCATCGGCTACATCGCCGTCGCCGAGTCCTACGAGCAGCCCGACGTGCACGCGCTGCATGCGTTCACCTACGCCGCGCTGCAACGAGCATTGCCTCCCGCGCAGTTCGAGGACCTCGCGCAGGGCCCGGGCGCGGGCCGCTGGCCGGCGTACCGGCGCACGGTCTACACCGACGACACGGTGTTCGCCGAACAATTGGCGTTCTACCGCGTGCGGCCTGCGTATACCGGGCTCGTTTTCGCGCTCTATAAGCTAGGCGTCGACATCGAATTCGCCACGCATTTCGTTTCCGGCCTCGCGGCAGCGGCCGGTTTGATGCTGCTCTACGCGGCGGCGATGGCGCGCTCACGCGGGCTCGGCTTGCTGCTCGCACCCGCGGCGGTGCTGTTCGGCGTGCTCGATCTGGCGCGGTTCTCGACCCCGGACGCACTCGCATTCTGCGCGGTGATGCTCGCGGCCTGGCTGCTGCTACGCGGGCATCTGCGCTCGCTGCTCGTGCTGCTGCCCCTCGCCCTCTGCGCGCGCACCGATCTCGTGCTGTTTACCGCGCCGCTCCTCGCCGGCCTGTTCCTCGCGATGCCGCAGGCGCGCATGAAAATCCTCGCCGCGGCCGCCGGATCGGCGCTCGTGTATCTCGCCATTGTGACGCTCGCGCGCAATCCGGGCTGGAGCACGTTTTTCTACTGCTCGGCCGTGCAGCGCTGCCTGCATCCCGTCTCCGAGCCGCCCAGCGTCAGCGCCGACCAATACTTCGGCGTGCTGCACACGGGCACGACGGCGCTGATGCACGATCCCTTGTTTTTCATGTATCTCGCGATGCTCGCAGCGTTCGCAGTCCTCGTCCGCCCGCGTCGCGGCGATCCGCGCTGGCACTCGATCATAGGCATGCCGGCGATGCTGCTCGCCGCGACGGCAAGCGTTTACGTCGCCGCGCGATTCTTGGTCTACCCGGCCGAGTGGAATCGTTTCTTCACGGCGCCGTATCTCGTGATGACGCTCGCGCTCGTGGTCGTGCTCGACGAACGCGCACGCACACGCCTCGATCCGGTCGCGACCTGAAGCCTCACGCGTCGCTGCGGGGCGCGATGCCGAGCAGTTTCGAGAACTCGCCGATCCACGCGCTGCGGAACGCCGCGTAGGAATATTGTGTAGCCGTTTCGCGTCCGCGAGCGGCGAGTGCGTCGGCGTGCGCCTGCGAATCGACGGCGCGGATGAGAAGCTCGGCGACGCGCTCGATGTCGGGATAGGACGCCACGGCGCAGTTCTCGCCCGAACGGAAATAGTGCCGCCCGCCGAAGGCGTCGTAGCCGACCACGCACGTGCCGAGCGCCATCGCTTCGAGCGGTACGAGGCCGAAGCCTTCGGCGGCCGACAGGCTGAGCAGATAGCGCACGCTGCCGATGCGGGACAGGAGCTCGCGATGCGCGATGCCGTGCCCGGCGAGCGGTTCGGCGAGCACGATGTGCGGCGCCCGCGCGGCAAGAATCTCGCGCAGACGGGCGAACGAAAGATCCCAAATCTCGGGCATGCCCTTGCGGTACGGCAGCACGATGCGCTCGGGCCGCTCGCTCCGGTCGGGAACCGCCGGCAATGCGTCGAACTCGATGAACGGCGGAATCACGCTCACGTCGAGCGAGTAGACGCTGCGCAAAAAATCCGCGACGAAATCGCTGACCGCGACGTAGTGATCGAACTTGCGGTCGAGCAGCGCGAACGTGGTGAACCCCTGCACGTAGCAGAGCTTGACTCCAGGCAGGCGCCAGCCGAATTGGTGCGCGGAAAAACTAGGATTGGCGATCAGGATGTCGTCCGCACCGATTTGCCGCTCCATGTCGGCGAGCGATACCGCTGGCATGCGCAGATCGTAGACGCGCGTGCCGCTGTCGGGACCCTCCTCGCCCAACGTGACCGCGAACGCGGGAATCCCGAAATCGCGTTCGAGGATGCGGCCGAGATGATAGGCCATCACGGTGCCGCCGTTCGGGATGTAGGCGCCGACGACATAGACGCGTCGATAGTTCGATCGAGGCATGGCCTAGGGACTCAGAGGTTCCCTAGCGTAGCAAGCCCAGCGGTGCGCGGTTAAGAGGCCGGTTCGCCGACCGCACGCGCAGGAAGCGGCGCTGCGCCGCCGCCCAGACGCCGTAGCCCGCGCCGCGCAGGGGCTTCGATGAGCAGGTAGGAAGCCGTGGCCACG
>DASRGX010000198.1:0-27862 GCA_035650835.1 Rudaea sp.
ACGGCGTGGCGCGCGAGACGTTCACGCAGTTCGGCGAGGGTTTGCGGCGCGACTACCGCGGGACGATCGAGCGCTTCCTCGCGCTCGAAGCACTCGGTTCCGCGCACGCGCAGAGCGAGCTGCGCGAGTTGAAAGCGCACGTGTTCGATCGCGGCGAGCCCTCGCTGGCGGCGCTCGAAACGGGTTTGACCGAGCTCGACACCGTCGACCTGCGTGCGCGTCTGCCCGAGCTGGCCGTGCCGAGCCTGTGGATCGCCGGACGCCGCGACCGGCTCGTGCCGCCGGCCGGGCCGCGCTGGGCGGCGTCCGCGTGCCCGTACGGCAGCTACCTCGAGTTCGCCTCGGGCCACGCGCCTTTCATCGCCCATGCGGATGCGATGGCGCGTGCCATCGTAGAATTCATCGGGGGATTGCCGACGTGACGCCGTTCGATCTCGATCACATCCGGCATGCGTTCGGCCGGGCTGCGAGGACGTACAAGCGCCACGCGGCGCTGCAGCGCGAGGGCGAGGATCGCCTGCTCGAGCGTCTCGACTACGTGCAGCACCCGCCCGCGCGCGTGCTCGAGGTCGGCTGCGGCCCGGGGCGTGCCGCGGCTGCGCTGCGCAAGCGTTGGAAATCGGCGCACGTCGTCGCGCTCGACATCGCCCTGCCCATGCTCAGGGAAGTGCGGCCCAGCTGGCGCAATCCGCTCGCCCGCGTCTGCGCAGACGCGCGCGCGCTGCCGCTCGCAGACGCGAGCGTCGACGTGCTGTTCTCGAACATGTGCATCCAGTGGATCGAGGACTTGCCCGCCCTGTTCGGCGAATTCCGCCGCGTCCTGCGTCCGGGCGGCTACGTCGCATTTTCCACATTTGGACCGGACACGCTGCGCGAGCTGCGCGCCGCTTGGGCGATCGCCGACAACGCGCCGCACGTGAGCCGTTTCGCCGATATCGCGCGCGTCGGCGACGCGCTCATGGCGGCCGGTTTCCGCGATCCCGTGCTCGACGCCGATCATATCGTCATGCGCTACGCGGACGCCGCCGAACTCATGCGCGCGCTCAAAGCGATCGGCGCGACCAACGCCGACGTGCGCCGTTCGCGCGGCCTCACGGGGAAGGGCCTGTTCCGGCGCGTGCTCGACGCCTACGAAACGTTCCGCGAAGACGACGGCCTACCGGCGACCTACGAGATCATCTGCGCGCATGCCTGGGGACCGGAACCCGGCCAGCCGCGGCGCAGCGGCGGCGTCGAAATCGCGAGCTTCCCGGTCGAGAAGCTGCGCGGATCGAGGCGCTGAGGGACGCGGGTCGCACAGAGCGCGCATGAGCGCGTGTCGCGGCGTTCAGACTTGCTTGTGCCTGAAACACCCGACGAAATGGTCGTTGACCATTCCCGTGGCCTGCATGTGCGCGTAGACGATCGTCGAGCCGACGAAATTGAATCCGCGCTTCTGCATGTCCTTGCTCAAGCGGTCCGACAACTCGGTGCGCGCCGGCACCTCGCCGCGCTCGCGCCAGCGGTTGCGGAGGGGTTTGCCGTCGACGAAGGACCAGAAATAGGCGTCGAGGCTGCCGAATTCGTCGATGACGCGCAGCGCCGCCTGCGCGTTGCGCCGCGCCGACCAGATCTTCAATCGGTTGCGGATCAGGGCGGGATCGAGCAGCAGCTTCTCGAGCGCGGCATCGGTCATGCGCGCGACGCGGCCGATGTCGAAGCCGTGGAACGCGCGCCGGTAGGCGTCGCGCTTGTTGAGCACGGTGCTCCAGGACAGCCCCGCCTGCGCGCCCTCGAGCACGAGGAACTCGAACAGACGCGTGTCGTCGTGCAGCGGCACGCCCCATTCGCGGTCGTGGTACTCGCGCATGCGCACGTCGTCGCCTTGCGCCCAGGAGCAGCGTGTCGGTTCTTTGGCCATATCCGGAATACGAACATGTTCGCGAGGAACGCGAAGGATAAATGAAAACGCGCCGGCGCTTCTTCTTGCTGCCGACAAAGCGCGTATCATACGCACCCCGCGACGACAGCCCGTGCGATGAACGATGCCGCTTCGCGCCGCAGCGCGCTCCTCGCGCTCGCGGTGCTCAGCTTGATCTGGAGCTACAACTGGATCGTCATGAAGGCCGTGCTGGCCTATGCCGGTCCGCTCACGTTCTCCGCGCTGCGCTATGTATTCGGCAGCGCCGTGCTGTTCGCCCTGCTGGCGCTGCGTCGCGAATCGATGGCCCCTACGCCATGGCGCGATACGTTCGTGATCGGCCTCGCGCAAACCACGGGTTTCCAGGCGCTCGTGCAGCTCGCGCTCGTCGCCGGCGGAGCGGGCAAGACGGCGCTCCTCGCCTACACGATGCCGTTCTGGGTGATTCCGTTGACCTGGGTCGTGCTCGGCGACCGCCCGACGCCGCGCCAATGGGCGTGCATCGGCGTCGCTGCGGCGGGTCTCGTGCTCGTCCTCGAACCGTGGCGGTCGATGGGCACGGCACTCAGCGCCGCACTCGCGCTGGCGGGCGGCATCTGCTGGGCGTTGGGCACAGTGCTCTCGAAACGCTTGTTCCAGACGCGCGGGGTTTCGGTGCTGCGGCTCACCGCGTGGCAGATGCTGCTCGGCACGCTCGGGCTCGTGGCGCTCGCGCTCGTCGTGCGCGAGCGTCCGATCGACTGGTCGCCGGTGCTGATCGGCGCGTTCGTCTACAACGGCGTGCTTTCGTCCGGCATCGCCTGGACTTTGTGGCTGTTCGTCGTGCAGCGTTTGCCCGCAAACATCGCGGGTCTCGCGAGCCTCGTCACGCCCTTGCTCGGCGTGCTGTTCGCCTGGGCGATCCTCGCGGAAAAACCCGACGCTGCCGAGACCGCCGGCATCGCGCTCATCGCACTGGCCTTGCTCGGCGTGCTGCAGCCGCGTACGACGCGCGCCTAGACGCCGATCGCGCGCGCGATTTGCGCCTGCCGATCGTGCTGGTTGTAATAGGGCGTCACGCGCGCGATCTTGCCTTGATTGATCGCGAAGAACACGCCTGCCGTGAGCACGTAGCGCTGGCCTTGTGCGGGCGGCAGACCCGGCGCTTCGCCCTGATAGACGCCGTGCACGCAGAATTCCGCAGCGGCGCGCGTACCGTCGTCGATGCTCATGACGACGACGTCGCGCAAGTCCTCGCGGTAGCGGCGCGCGTGCTGTTCCATGTAGGCGCGCAGCGCCGCTTTGCCTATTTCGCGCTCGCCCTGGTTGATGTCGTGCACGACGTCGTCCGCCACGCAATCGAGCATGGCGTCGATGTCCCCGCGGCTGAATGCCGTGCAGAAACGCAGCACCAGCGCATTGGTGCGGTCCGCGGCTCGTGCGCCGTCGATGATCATGCGGTCGAACCCCCTTCCAAGCCGAAAGAGTGTACTCCCGGCGTGCGGCGAGCGACTACCGCGCGATGGCCTGCCAGGGCAGGCGGTCGAGATCGACGTTGCCGCCCGTCAGGACCACGCCGACGCGCCGGCCTGCAAAATGCTCGCGATGGCGCAGGATCGCGGCGAAGGCGATCGCCGACGATGGCTCGACGACGATCTTGAGCCGTTCCCAGAGGAGGCGCATTGCCGCGATCGTCTCGCCGTCGCTCGCCAGCAACACCCGGACCGCGTGCCGGCGCAGCAGCGCCAGATTGATCTCGCCGAGCGTGGCGCGCAAGCCGTCGCAGATCGTGTCCGGTTCGATATCCGCGACGCGCCTTCCGGCCTTGAGCGAGGCGAAGGCGTCGGCGGCGCCTTCGGGCTCGGCTGCGAACAAGTGGATTTGTGGAAAACGCGATCGCGCGGCCGTCGCGCAGCCGCCGATCAGGCCGCCGCCGCCGATCGGCGCGATCAGCGCATCCAGCCGGCCGGCCTCGTCGCAAAGCTCCAGCGCCGCGGTGCCCTGGCCGGCGATGACGCGCGGATCGGTGAACGGGTGCACGAGCGTCGCACCGGTCTCGCGCACGAGGCGCGCGGCGGCCTCATCGCGCGCGGCGAGCGTCGGCGCGCAGCGGTGCAGCGTCGCGCCGTAGGCGGCGATGCCGGCGAGCTTGGCGGCGACGGCGCCTTCCGGCACCACGACGTGCGCGGCGATGCCGCGCGTTCTCGCGGCGAGCGCGAGCGCCGCGCCGTGATTGCCCGAAGAATGCGTGACGACGCCGCGCGAGGCTTCCGCGTCGGCGAGCGACCACACCGCGTTGCACGCGCCGCGGAACTTGAACGCGCCGACGCGCTGGAAATTCTCGCATTTGAACAGGATTTCACAACCCGCCAGCGCGTCGAGCGAAGACGCGTGCAGCACGGGGGTACGCAGCGCATGCGGCGCGATGCGCTGCGCTGCGCGTTCGATGTCCTCGGGATGGATCGGTATCGATGCGGCCATGACGACGTCATCGTGCGGCGCGGCATTGTCGCACCCGACGCGCCGCGGCGAAAGCGGCTTTACGCAACCCTAACCGACGGCGGCTACACTCGCTGCAAGCATTCGCGCACGCGTTCGGTCTCTACGTCATGGCGAGGACGATCTTCATCGCATTAGCCGCAATGCCGGCGTTCGCGATTGCCGCGAAACCGCCTGCGGACGCTGCGCTTGAGCACGTGAACGTGAGCCTCGTTGCCGAGTCCAGTGCGCTCGTTCCAGGCACGGCCGCTTGGGTGGGTCTGCGGTTGCGGCACGAGGCGCACTGGCACACGTACTGGGTCAATCCCGGCGATGCCGGGCTGCCGACGAAGCTCGCGTGGCAGCTCCCGCCGGGCTACCGCGCCGGCGAGATCGCGTGGCCCGCGCCGAAGCGGTTCGACGTTGGCGGCCTCTACAATTTCGGCTATGACGGCGAGGTGCTGCTGCCGGTACGCATCGATGTGCCGGCCGACGCAAAGCCGGGATCGCGCGCAAAATTCGCGGTCGAGGCGAAATGGCTCGTCTGCCACGAGGAATGCGTGCCGGGCAAGACGGCGCTCGCGATCACGCTGCCCGTCGCCGCACATGCCACGAAGAATCCGCGCTTCGCGTCGCTGTTCGCCACGTCGTTCGCGCTCGCGCCGCAGCCGGCCACCTGGACGGGCGTGGCGACGCTCGCCGGCGACCGCGTGATCGTCGAACTCGACGGCGCCGGTCTTCCCGCGACCGCGGCGCTGCAGGTGTTCCCGGTGCAGCCGCGTGTCGTCGGCTATGCGCCGCCTCGCACGGAGGCGCGCGACGACGCGCTGGTGCTGATTTTTGCAAAAAGCGATTATTATACTTCGCCGCCGCAGACGTTCGATCTCGTGCTGCGTCCAGACGACCTGCACGCGTTCGGCGTCGCGGTGCCGTTTCACGCCGATCCGAGCGCCGCGTCCAACCGATAGGAGCTTCCGATGAAACTGCGTCTGATGTCCCTCGCCCTCTTGCTGCTCGCCGCGGCCGTTTCCGCACCAGCGCTCGCGGTCGCCATCGGCGAACCCGCACCCGACTTCACGTTGACCGACAGCAACGGCAAGACGCGATCGCTCTCCGAATACCGCGGCAAGGTGGTCGTGCTCGAATGGAACAACCCGGGTTGTCCGTTCGTGCACAAGCACTACGAAAGCGGCAACATCCCGAAGCAGCAGGCCGAAGCGACCGCCGCGGGCGTCGTCTGGCTCACGATCAATTCGGGCGCGGACGGCAAGCAGGGCCACGTCGACGGCGCGCGGGCGAACGCCTTTCTCGCGCAATACGGGGCCAAGCCCACGGCTTATCTGCTCGATCCGAACGGAAAAGTCGGCCATCTCTACGGCGCGCGCACGACGCCGCACATGTTCGTCATCGATTCGGCAGGCACGCTGCGCTACATGGGCGGCATCGATTCCATCGCGAGCACCGACAAGGAAGACATCGCCAAAGCCACGCAATACGTGCCGCAGGCGCTTTCGGAGATCAAGGCCGGCAAGACCGTGAGCGTGACGACGTCCCTGCCTTACGGCTGTGGCGTTAAGTACGATTCCTAAAACGTCTGCCCCGGTCGGCATCGGCCGACGGAACTCGATCGGCGCCGCAACACGCTGCTCGCCGTGTCGGCGCACGATCTGCGCGGCCCGCTTCAGGCGATCCTGATGAGCGGTGCTCGACCGCCGATGTGCGCTGGTATCGCGCAACTTCTCGGTAGCGGAGTAGACTGTCACCGTCGACGAAGGCTTCGTGGGGCAGCAGTGAGCGAGCTCATTGTTCCGGCGGCGGCCGATTTTCTGGCGTTGGTGTGCTTCGTCTCGGCGTTGGCCAAGACGATCCAGCAACCCGACCCGTTTCGCGCGCCGGGGAATTGGGTTCTGGCCGTCGCAAACGCGCGCTGGTTCGCCGCGGTCGAAGCCGGCATGGGCGCACTGCTGGCGCTGCCTACGCCACTGGCGGCACAGGCGCTCGCGGCGATCCTGCTCGCCGTCATCGTCGTCGACGGCCAGTTCTGGCACGCGAAGAACCCCGCGCACGAATCCGACGATTTCGGCTCGATCACGCCGCACAGCCAGGCGTTGTATTTTTCGATCGGCGTGGCCGTGTCGGCCGCTGCCGTGGCGATCGGTCTCGCCGCGCTTCGCGCACCGCTCGCGCGTGCTCCGTTCGATGCGCGCTTCGGTGCGGCGATGCTGATCCTCTTGCTCGCCGTCGCGGCGAAGCTCGCCTACGACCAAGCACGCGGCCAGGGCTATGCGAAGAAGGACGTGACGGCCGTCGATGCACTGCCTGCGGACCTCCCGATCGGCAGCGATGCGGCGGGCGCTCTGACGGCGGGCGATCTCGCGGCGCTCGGCCGGGCGACGCTCATCGTCGGCATCTCGCCGCACTCGCGCGACTGCCTGGACGTCTACGCGCTGCTGGCCCGCCATGCGCAGACGCTGAGCAAGGAGTTGACCGTCGTCGTCGTTGCGCAGAACGACATCGTGTATCGCAATGCGCAGAATGCTTCGCTGCGCCGGCTCGTCGATTCCGCGTGCCACCTGAGCCGTTTCCTCGGCTTGCGGACGCGTCCTTACGCCATGCTCGTGAACCAGGATCTCTCGCTGTTCGCGGCGCCGTCGCAAAGCTCGGCGAAAGTTCAGCGCCTGATCACGCTGCTCGTCACGCAAATCCAGAATGCGCCGGCGAGCTATCTCACGTTCGGCGACGCGAACCGGTGAGCCCGCCGCGCCTCACGTGCGCGTTTCGTTCTCGGCGATCGGCGGATCGATGTCGCCCGCGCCGGCGAGAATTTCCGAGGTGACGATCGATTCCGGCGGCGGCGACGCCGGTTCCGGCGAGTCGACGACTTTCGGCAAATGCGACACGCTGTACCAGGCGAGCACGAGCGCCGCGCCGACCATGATCGAGGCGAGCCAGAACGTCGCACCCGCAAACACATTGTGTAGGTTGGCGCCCGTGACCGCGGCGAAAAGGCGGGTGAACAGCGTCGGTGCGATGATCCCGGCGACGCTCGAAAGGCTCGCGACGGCGCCCTGCAGGCGCCCTTGTTCGCGCGGGTCGACGTGGTGCGTCATGATCGCCTGCGCCGCGGGACCGGCGACGCCCCAGAGCGCCGCGACCGGCATCATCGCCCAGAACCAATAGCCGGTCGGCGCGATCGCGTAGAGCGCGAAGCCGGCGGTGCCGCAAGCCAAGCCGAACAGCAGTGCGCGCCGTTCGCCGAGCGTGCCGACGATCCGCTTGATGAGCCCGCCCTGCACGATCGCCGCGAGCACGCCGACGAGCGCGAGCGTAATGCCGACCTTCTCGCTGCCCCAGCCGAAACGGTAGTCGGCGTAGAGCACGAACGTCGTCGGATAGACCATGTGCGCGAGCGCCATGAGGAACAGCACGCCGATCAGGCCGAGCACCTGGGGATAGCGCCACAGCAGCTTGAGCGCGCCGAACGGATTGGCGTGCGCCCAATCGAAATGCGTCGTGCGCTTCTCCGGCGGCAGCGATTCGGGCAGCACGAACAGTCCATAGGTGAAGTTCGTCAGGCACATGACGACCGCAATCCAGAACGGCAGGCGCACGTTGATGGCGCCGAGGAACCCGCCGATCGCGGGCGCGATGATGAATCCGAGCCCGAACGCCATGCCGATCATGCCGAATGCGGCGGCGCGCTTCTGCGGAGGCGTCACGTCGGCGACGTAGGCGTTCGACGTGCTGAAGCTCGCGGCCGTGATGCCCGAAATGATGCGGCCGATGAACAGGAGCGGCAGCGAATTCACCATCGCCATCATGAGGAAATCGAGGCCGAGGCCGAGGTTCGACAAGAGGATCACCGGACGCCGACCGAGCCAATCGGACAGCGCGCCCTGCACCGGCGTGAAGATGAACTGCATTGCGAAGAATGCGGTCGAGAAATAGCCGTACCAGATCGCCGCCCACGAAACGTTGCCGGCGAGGAAGTTCTCGATCAGGTGCGGCAGCACGGGAATGATGAGCCCGAACGCCAGGATGTCGATGAGAACCGTGACGAAAATGAAGGCGAGCGCCGCGCGCCGCGGTCCGGGTTGCAATGTGGTGTCGTTCACGGGCGGTTCTCGGGAATGTCAGTTGTGGGCGATGCCGATGAAGCGCAGGAATTCCGCGCGCGTACGCGCATCCTCGCGGAACGTGCCGAGCATCTGGCTCGTCACCATCGAGACGCCGCGCTTGTGCACGCCGCGCGTGGTCATGCATTGATGCGCGGCGTCGATGACGACGCCGACGCCGCGCGGTTTGAGCACGTCTTCGATGCAATGCGCGATTTGCGCGGTGAGCTTCTCCTGCACCTGGAAGCGCCGTGCGAACGCTTCGACGACGCGCGCGAGCTTGCTGATGCCGACGACCTTGTTGGTCGGCAAATAGCCGATGTGCGCGCGGCCGATGATCGGTGCCATGTGATGCTCGCAATGCGAGGCGAACTCGATGTCGCGCAGCACGATCATCTCGTCGTAGCCGGCGACCTCTTCGAACGTGCGGCGCAGATACGCGGTGGGGTCCTCGGCGTAGCCCGAGAACCAGTCGCGGTAGGCTTCGACGACGCGCTTGGGCGTGTCGCGCAGGCCCTCGCGCATGGGGTCTTCGCCCGCCCATGCGAGCAGCGTGCGCACGGCCGTCTCGGCGTCGGAGCGGCTCACCTTCGTCTTCTTGGGCGCTTTCACGGCAGGCTCCTTCGCTAGGCGCGCATTCTAACGTGGCCTAACGGCGCGTAAAGAGTGAAGTTTTCCACTTGTACCACAGCGCGGCCGCTCATACACTAGTCGAAAGCCAAGCCGGAGTATGCGTCAGTGAAAGGCAACATCTCACCGACCCTGCGCCGCATTCTTGCGGACGACTCCGCGCGCGCGGATTTGCGCAACCAGCTCATCCGTGGCGAAGACGGCAGAATCAGCGTCGGCGGCAACGCGTTCCGACTGCGCCTTAGACTCGATGTCGCCACCGCGCGCAAGAAGGCCGATCGGCGCAGCTGAACCCGCAGCGCATCCCTGCCGATGAATTTCGCGTTCCCGGCGCTGCTCGTCTTCATTCTGGTGCTTCCCGGCGTCATCCTGCGCTACACATTCGCGCGCGGCGGCTGGGGCTGGACGAGCCCGACGTCGTTGCGGCGCATTTCCGACGAGCTCGCCTACGGCGTGGTGTTCTCGATTCCGCTGCATGCTTGCGCCTTGCTCGCCGTGGGCATTATCGGCTTCCATCCGGATTTGCGCCTGCTGTTCGCGTTCCTGACCGGCCATTTCGGCAAGGACGACGAGCTCTTCGAGCCGAGCGTGAGCGCAATCGCGCAGCATTACCTCGCCGTCTCCGCATATTTCCTGCTGCTGTACGCGAGCGCGGCACTGCTCGGGTACTTCGCGCACGCCGCAGTGCGCAGGAGCGGACTCGATCGCCGCACGCGTCTGTTTCGCTTCGACAACTACTGGTACTACATGTTGCGCGGCGAGGTGGCGGCGTTCCGCGAAGGGATCTTCCCGGCCGACTCCGTTCCCGACGGCGTCTATCTGTCCACGGTCGTCACACATGGCTCCGGCAGCTATCTGTACCGAGGCATCGTCGAAGATTTCACGTTCGACGCGGACGGAGCGCTCGACACGATCGCGATCGTCGACGCGCACCGCCGCGCGCTCGCCGACGATCGCGTACCGAGCCGCCCGGTCGCCGCGGACGGCAGAGACGAGCGCTATTACGACATCCGCGGCGACTATCTCGTCCTTCGCTGCTCGGAAATGCAGACGATGAATCTCGATTATTTCTGGCTGCAGGACGAAGACGAGATCGCGACTGCTTGAGCCGCGTCACTCGACACGGCAGAACGCCGCCTTGAGATAGCGCGATTCGGGAACGTGCGCCTGCCAGGGATGATCCGGGCCGGCGCCGGTCACCTTGATGACCTGCAGCGTGCGATTGGCGTAGAACGCGGCGCGCCGCAGCATGTCGAGGAACTGCTCTTCCGAGACGAGTCCGGTGCACGAGCAGCTCAGGAAGATGCCGCCCGGCTTGACCGCTGCGAGCGCGAGCTTGTTCATGTCGAGGTATTTCTTGAGGGCCGGGATCACCTGCTCGCGATCGCGCGTCATCTTGGCGGGATCGAGCACGACGACGTCGAAGCGCTCGCGACCGTTGACGGCGACATCGCGCAGCCAAGCGAAGATGTCGGCCTGAATGAAGCGCACCTTGCTCTTGTTGAGCCGCGCGTTCTGCTCGGCGATCTCCAGGATCTCCTCGTCGAGGTCGACGCCGACCACTTCGCCCGCGCCGCCGAGCGCCTTCGCGTAGATGGCGAATCCGCCCGAGTTGCAGCAGAGATCGAGCACGCGTGCGTCGGCGCAAAACTCCGCGAGATGACGTCGATTGTCGCGCTGGTCGGCGAAGAATCCCGTCTTGTGCTTGGCGCCGGGTGCCGCGTGGAATTTGACGCCATGCTCGACGATCACGTTCGGCTTCGGCGCGGGCGGATGGGCGAAGTCGAAGCTCTCCTGCTTCTGCACGTGGTCTTCGGCGAACGCGTAGATCTGCGCGCCCGGAAAATGCTCGAGCAGGCAGCGTTTGATCGTCTCGCGCTCGCGGAACATTCCGGCGGCGAAGAATTCGATGACGAGCGTATCGCCGAAACGGTCGACGACGAGGCCCGAGAGTCCGTCGCCTTCGGAATGCACGAGGCGATAGGCGTCGGTGACGGCGTCGAGCTTGAGGATTCGTCGCCGCAGCGCCACGGCCTCGCCGATGCGCCGAGCGAAGAAAGCTTCGTCGATCGCTTCGTCGGGATCGGCCGTCAGCACGCGCAAAGCGATGCGCGAATGGCCGTTGTAGAAACCGCGTCCGGCGAAGGTGCCGTCGCGGTCCACGATATCGACGATGCTGCCCGGCTTCGGCCGCACGGCGGGCTTTTCGACCATCTTCTGGTAGATCCACGGATGGTTCGACCGGCGTTCGATCTTCAGATGGACGACGGGATTTGCGGATGCCGGGGCTCGATTCATCGCGGCATTTTATCAAGCCGCGCGCCTCGCGGACGCCTTCAGCCGGCCAGCAACGACGCCGCCGGCAGCGGGTCCGGCGGCGGATCGGAAGGTCCGATCACGCGATTTCGCCCGGCGCGCTTGGCGGCGTACAGGGCTTGGTCCGCGCGCCGCAGCAACGAGGCGAAATCGTCGTCGGGCGCGTCTATGGCGACGCCGATCGATATGCGCAGCGGGACAGCCCGGCGTTCCGCACTGAACTCCGCCTGTTCCACGGCCTGGCGCAGACGTTCCGCGCTCGCGAGCGCCGCCGTTTCGTCAGCGTCCGGCAGCACGACGACGAATTCTTCGCCGCCGAGACGGCCGAACAGATCCTCTGCGCGCAGCCCGCGCTTGAGCGCGGCGCAGATGCATCGCAGAGCGTCGTCGCCGACCTCATGGCCGTGCACGTCGTTGATGCGTTTGAAATGATCCGCATCGATCAAGAGCACGGCCAAGCTGCGCTTGTGGCGATGCGCAGCGGCGATCGCCCGACCGGCGAGCTCGTCGAGCGTGCGACGGTTGTTTATCCCGGTCAGCGCATCGACCGTAGCCTGCCGCTCCAGCTCTTGGTAAAGCCGCGAGCTGCACATCAGAAGGAATCCGAGCGTGCCGACCGCCGGAAAGATCGCGAGCGCGCCGAAGACGAGCGCTTGCATGGGCGTCGACAGGAGCGCGTTGTTGAGGCCCTCGGCGTTGAGGCCTTCGTACAAGACGCGCACGAGCATGATCGCGAGCAAGATCGCGAAGCCGGCGGCCGTGAGCAAGTAGCTGCGTCGCCACGTCCGCCGATAGGCGCCGAGCAGCGGCAGCAAGGCGTAGGGCAGCAGCGCGGCGAACAGCGACGATCCGATCAGAATGCGCACACGCGTATTCGGCACTTCGTAGGTGAAGAAGAGCTGCACGCAGATGCTCGCAGCGACGAGTCCGTACAACATGCGATGGCCGCCGCGCAAATCGAGGAAACGGCGCACGGCGTCGACCATCACAGCGTAGCCGATGCTGAGCAGCGCGTTGGCCAGCACGACGGAAACAATATCCGGCACGAGCCCGCGGACGGCGACGAGCCCCCAGGACAGCGCCTGCAATGAAATCCCGAGCATCCACTCGCGCATGCTCGGGCCGAGCATGGCGGGATAATCGCGCAGCACGTAGCGCAGGCTCAGCGCGATCAGCACGCCGAGCCCCGCACCCGTGGCAATGACGGTGCGGATATCGAGCAACATTCACCCCATCCCTCGCGCGCCGCAGTCTGCGCCTGCGGACCCCGCGGCGCAAGCGACCCGGTAAGGCGCGGGACCTTGTCCTGCCCGCTGGCAAGCCCCATGCTGAAGCGATGGACCTCGCAGCGCCCCAGCCGGACCCCAGCCAGCACGTCGTGCGCCGCGATCGCATGCGCGTCGGCTATGCGCTGCTCGGTGCCGCCGGCCTCGTGCTGGGCATTTGGCTCGCATGGTTCGGCGCTTGGCTGCTTGGCTGGAATCTCGACGATCTCGGCATCCGGCCACGCGATTGGCACGGTCTCGTAGGCGTGTTGACCGCGCCGTTCGCGCACGCGAATTTCGAGCACCTTATGTCCAACACGCTGCCGCTAGGCCTGCTCGCCGCAATCGCGCTTTATGCGTATCCGCGCGCGACCCGCTACGCGTTGCCGATCGTCTGGCTGGTCTCGGGGCTCGGCGTATGGCTATGGGCGCGGCCTTCGGTGCACGTCGGCATCAGCGGCGTCGTGCACGGGCTCATGTTCTTCTTGTTTTTCATGGGGCTGCTGCGCCGCGACCGGCTCGGTGTCGCGATCGCCCTGTTGGTGTTCTTCCTGTACGGCGGCATGGTCATGACGGTCTTGCCGCGCGAGCCGGACGTGTCGTTCGAATACCACTTGTTCGGGGCGCTCGCGGGCATCGCCGCCGCGCTCGCGCTCCATGGCCGCGACCCGCTGCCGGCACGCAAGCGCTACAGCTGGGAAGACGACGAGGACGACGAGGAACCCCGCGATCACGAGCTCGAACCGCCCGCGCCGCGCGACGTGCCCGTGCTCTGGGAGGGACCGCACGCCCGCGACCCCGAAGAAGAAAACGTCATCGCGTTCCCGCATACCCGCGGCAGCCGGCGGCTGCATTGATCAGGCTCAACCGGGCGCGCACCGCCGCGGTGGTAGAATCCGCACTAGTCGCCGTCGGACCGCCGCCATGAACGCTCAGCCTCGCCGCGTAGAACACCAGCAGACCGACAAAGGCACGGTCCCGGTGTACACCACGGCAGTCGTCGACCAGCCCTGGGAAAGCTACTCCGCGGCGGATCATGCCACCTGGGCCACGCTGTTCAAACGTCAGCAGGACGTCCTTGCCGGCCGCGCCGCGCGCGAATTCCTCGAGAACCAGCGCAAATTCGGCATGACGCCCGAGTCGATTCCGAAATTCACCGAGTTGAACGACGTGCTCGCTCGCGCAACCGGATGGAAGCTCGTCGGCGTGGAAGGCCTGCTGCCGGAGCTCACGTTTTTCGATCACCTCGCGAACCGCCGCTTTCCGGTCACCTGGTGGATCCGCAAACCCGAGCAGATCGACTACATCAGCGAACCCGATCTCTTCCACGACCTGTTCGGCCACGTGCCGCTGCTGCTCAACCCGGTGTTCGCCGACTACATGCAAGCCTACGGCTGCGGCGGCGTGAAGGCGCACGGCATCGGACCAGAAGCGCTCGTGAACCTCACGCGGCTTTACTGGTACACGGTCGAGTTCGGTCTCATCCGGCAGGACGACGGCTTGCGCATCTACGGCTCCGGCATCGTGTCGTCGAAGGGCGAATCGATCTACTGCCTCGAGTCGCCGGCGCCGAACCGCATTGCGTTCGATCTCCGGCGCATCATGCGTACGCGCTATCGCATCGACACCTATCAGAAGACGTATTTCGTCATCGACAGCTACGAGCAGCTCATGCGCGCGACGGAGCCCGATTTCACGCCCATCTATGCCGAGCTCGCCAAGCTCGATTCGGTTCCGGCGGGCAGTGTGCTCGATGCCGACCGCGTCTACCATCGCGGCACGGGCGAGGGCTGGGCGAAAGACGGCGACGTCTGATCGTACGGAACGCCGCGTCGCCGGCTAACGTTCGCGCAGGCGGTGGCTGTCCTCGGCAGCCAAATCCAGCCCGTACACGCGCTTCAAATCCGCGACTTTCTTGAGGGTTGCCGCAGAAAACGGCGGCTTGTTCTCCAGCGCGTGCAGCGCCATGCCCTCCAGCAGATCGCCGAGCGACAGATCGAGGTATTCGGCCAAGCCCTTCAGCACCTTGAGCAGGCGCTTCTCGAGCCGCACGCCGGTTTGCACACGTTCGATGTCCTTGAGGACGGTCTTCATGAGGCTCTCCGCAGCGCGCCCAATGGTATCCGCTCGACAAGCGTCCGTCATCGTGGTACGTTGGTACATAAATACCAACGGAGCGATGCCGTGCAACGTCTGTTCATGCTTGCCGCCCTCGCCTGGAGCACCGCCGCGATGCCCGCAACTCCCGCCAGCCGCACCGGCAGCTTTCGTCTCGACGCCGCGCCGGCGCGCGTGTTTCCGTTCTTCACGGCCGAGGGTGAGCGCGCCTGGGCACCCGGCTGGGAACCCGAAATGCTGAGCGGCGACGTGGAGCGCGGCAGCGTGTTCCGCACCCGCAATCACGACAAGGTGGTGACCTGGATCGTGACGGACTACGAACCCGCCGCTTGGCGAGTGAGCTATGCGCGCCTCGTGGAGGGCTCGAACATGGGTCTCGTCGACGTGAGCTGCGCGCCGGACGGCCGCGGCACGCGCGTGACCGTGCGTTACACCCTGACGCCGATCGCCGCAGACGGAGACGCCGCAGTGGCGCATCTGCTCGATGCGGCGCGCTACGCGGATTTCATGCAGGAGTGGCAGACCGCGATCACCGCGGCCTTGGCGCACGACGCGCCGCGCGGCGAGCCGTGATCGAAGGCCCGCGCCGCTTTCGATCGACGGTTTACAAGGACGCGTCGCGAAACGCCCGCAGCACCGCGTTCATGCGCGTCTGATAACCCGGGCCCTGGGCCTTGAACCACTCGAGGACGTCGGCGTCGACGCGCAGGGCGATCGAGGATTTTCGTGCGACGGGTTTGAGCCCGCGCCGGACGATGCCGCGGACGATGTGGCGCACGTCCGCCTCAGGATGCTCGTCGGTCGAGCGGATTTCGCTGCCGCGCATGCGTTCAGTCTTGGACATGTTGGAAATAGATCTCCGCTTCGCGACGGGTCGCTTCGCGGAACGAGATGACGTGGATTTCATGAGCAGTCTCCGTATGCACCATGGATACGACGGCCGCCGAGCAATCCCAGGGTCACGAAACGCCGCTCACCGTAGGCGAATCTGTCGTCCTCGAACGTGAACGTGACGCCCTCGAACGCCGCGGCGGCGTCGGCGAAGTCCAATCCGTGTGTGCGGAGATTGCGTCTGCGCTTTTCCTCGTTCCATGAGAACAGCATAGGCAAATTGTATATACGCCGAGGCGCAGGCGCAAGTCGGTCATCCTGCGCTCTTCTGCTCCGCCACGAATTCGCGGATGTGCCGCTCGAGCAGCGGCAGCGGCACCGAGCCGATCGCGAGCACGGCGTCGTGGAACTTACGGATGTCGAACTTCGGGCCGAGCTCGCGTTCGGCGAATGCACGGAGCTCGAGGATCTTGAGCTCGCCGAGCTTGTACGAGAGCGCCTGCGCCGGCCATGAAATATAGCGGTCGACTTCGGTTTCGACCTCGTGCTCCGACAGCGCCGTATGCCCGGCGAGATAGGCGATGGCCTGCTCGCGCGTCCAGCCCCCGTGGTGGATGCCGGTGTCGATGACGAGGCGAGCCGCGCGCCACATCTCGTAGCTCAGGCGGCCGAAATCGTCGTAGGGCGTCTCGTAGATGCCCATCTCCTTGCCGAGCTTCTCGCAGTAGAGCGCCCAGCCTTCGCCATACGCGGAGATGTACTCGTGGCGGAAATCGGGCACGGTCTTCTGCTCTTCGACGAGCGAGCCCTGGAACGAATGGCCCGGCGCCGATTCGTGCAAGGTGAGCGCCGTGAGATTGAACAGCGGACGAGACGGCAGGTCGTAGGTGTTGACCCAATACGTGTGCGGGCTGCCGCGGCCCGCCGTCCAGAACGGCGCGATCGCCGCGGGAACGGGCTCGATGCCGAAGCGGCCGCGCGGCAGCAGGCCGAAGTACTGCGAGAGCTTGCCGTCGACGCGCTTGGCGATCCACGAGGCGCGCATGAGGAGCTCTTCCGGCGTCTTCGCGTAAAACTTGGGATCGGTGCGCAGGAAACGCTGGAACGCGGCGAAATCTCCCGTGAAGCCCGTCGCGCGCATCGTCGCCTGCATCTCGGCCTCGATGCGGGCGACTTCCTTCAAGCCCGTCTCGTGGATCTTCTCCGGATCGAGATCGAGCGTCGTGTATTCGCGGATCTGCTGGCGGTAGTAGGCCTTGCCGTCGGGCAGCGCTTCGGCCGCGAGCGTCGTGCGCGCGTGCGGCACGTACTCGTCGCGGAAGAACTTCAGGAGCTTCGCATACGCCGGTACCACGCGCTTCTCGATCGCGGCGGCGCACTCCGCGCGCAGCTTGTCCTGTTCCGCTGCCGGAATGCTCGCGGGCAGCTTGAGAAATGGCTTGTAGAAATCGCTGTCCCGCGGCGTCTTTACGTTTATAAATGTGGAAATCGATACATCGCGGCCGGCGAGCACCGCACGCGGCACGGAAAAGCCGCGCTCGAGTCCCGCGCGCATATTCGCGATCTGCTCGTCGAAATAGCGCGGCACGTCGTTCAGGCGCGCAATGTAGTTGCGCGCGTGTTGCACGTCTTCGATCGGCCGGTTGGCCATGAAGCCCAAGTCCGACCAGAACTGCGAGTCGCTGTTGAACGGCATCTCGTAGGCGCGGAAGCGCACGTCGGCCGCGAGATTCTCTATCTGCGGCTTGTAAACCGCGAAATTGACCTGGTTCTCGGTCGAAAGCTGTTCGGTGGGGATTTGCTCGAGCTTGTGCAGCACCTCTTCCCAATAGGCGAGCCGCTGCTTCTGCGTCGCGGGGTCGACGGCGGGCAGGCGGTCGTCGTGTGCGCTCGCTTCGCGGTCCTCGTCGTCGAGCCCCGGGAACTGCTCGCGGCGCCACTGCCATTCGGCCGTATAGATGGCCTTGAAACGCGCATCGACCGAGTCGCGATCCGGAGTTTCCGCGTGCGCCATCGCCGCCATCGCCAGTCCCGCCGCCAGCCAGTACCCGATCGTCCGCCTCATCGCCGTCTCCGTACCGAGGCGGCGATCATCGCATTGTTCGGCGCCCCGCGCGTAGGCCGCAAGTCAAGCGCGCGCCGCGACGAGCCGCAATTCTGCCTCGAAGCCGCCCTGCTCCCGGTTGCGCAGTTCGAGGGCGCCGCCGTGCCAGGCGGCGATGCGCGCCACCGTCGCTAGGCCGAGCCCGCTGCCCGGCCCGCTGCGTGCGGCGTCGGCCCGGTAGAACGGCCGGCCGAGTTCGCGCAGCGTGTCGGCCGGCACGCCCGGGCCGCCATCGCGCACATAGACGACGGCGCCCGTCTCCTCGCGACGGAGTTCCGCGACGAACGGCGGCCCCCCGTGACGCGCCGCATTCTCGAGCAGGTTCTCGAGCGCACGCTTGAGCGCCAGCGGCTTGCCGTAAAGCGTCGCCGAGCCGTCGCCGAGCCGCTGCCACTCGCGGCCGACCCGCTGCTGGGCGGCGATCGCCTCGTCGAGCAGCGCGCCGACGTCGACGTTCTGGCTCGGCTCGTCGCGACCGTCGCGCACGAAGGCGATGAACTGGCCGAGGATCGCATCGAGCTCGGCGACGTCGGCCGCCATGCCGTCGCGGATCGCCGCATCTCCGTCGATGAGCTCGAGCGCGAACACGAGCCGCGACAGCGGTGTGCGCATGTCGTGCGACAGCCCGGCCAGCATGAGCTGGCGTTCCTCGGCGGCAGCGCGCGTCTGCGCGGCGGCACGATCGAGCGCGGCGGAGAGCTCGACGATCTCGCGCGCCGCGCCCTTCGGCAGCTCGGGCGCCGGTTCGCCGGCCAAGAGGGCGGGCGCCGCGGCGGAAAGCGTGTGCAAGGGCGCGACGAGACTGCGCGTCGCCCATGCCGCCGCGCCGAACACGAGCAGTACGGCCGCGAGCAGCGCGAGCGACGTGCTCCACCAGAGCGGACCGCGCAGCGCGAGCAGCGGAATGCCGATCCACCCTTGCGCCGGCGGTTCGGCGGCGATCCACAGCAGCGGTTCCGGCGCTTCGACGATGAACGGATGGCGCTCCGGGAGCCGGCGGGCGAGTTCGGCTTCGATCGCCCGATGCATGGGCCGCAACGCGGGCGGCGCCGCCGGACGATCGGCGCGGACCTCGATGCCGAGCGCCGCGAGGCGCGCCTGGGCGGCCGGACGCTCGGGATCGGCGACGAGCACGTCGGCCGCGACGATCTTCGTCTCGAGGCTGCGCGCGGTGTGCTGCAGCGTGATGTCGTACGTGGCCACACCGAGCAAGCCGAGGCCGATCAGCGAATTGAGCGCGAGCACGCTGCCGAGCAGCAGCACGAGACGCGGAAACAGCCGGCGCGGCATCACTCGCCTTCGCCATCGGGCACGAACACGTAACCGGTGCCCCAAACGGTTTGCAGATAGCGCGGCGCGCGCGGGTCGATTTCGACGAGCTTGCGCAGCCGCGACAGCATCACGTCCATGCTGCGCTCGTAGGCGTCGTGTTCGCGGCCGCGCGCGAGGCTCATGAGCTGGTCGCGCGTGAGCGGCTGGCGCGGCCGGCCGACGAGCGCGGCCAACACGGCGAATTCGCCTGTCGTCAGCCGCTGCGGGACACCGTCGCGGCGGAGCTCGCGCGTGCCGAGATCGAGTATACAAGTACCGAATTTCACCACGCCGCCGGTGCGCGGCGCTCCGGCGGGCGCGCGCCCGCGGCGCAGCACGGCGCGCATGCGCGCGACGAGTTCGCGCGGGCTGCCGGGCTTCGGCAGATAGTCGTCGGCGCCGATCTCGAGCCCGACGATGCGATCCACCTCGTCGCCCTTCGCCGTGAGCATGACGATCGGCGTTTCCACGCCTTGCCCACGCAGCCGGCGGCAGATCGACAGACCGTCTTCGCCCGGCAGCATGAGATCGAGGACGATCAGGTCGACGTGATGGCGCTTGAGCTCGCGATCCATTTCCTTGCCGCTGCCAGCCGTCAGCGCGGCGAAGCCCTGCTGGCCGAGATAGCGTACGAGTAGGTCGCGCAGGCGCACGTCGTCGTCGACGATGAGGACTCGGGGAGGCGCGTCGGTCATGGCGCCCATTGTGCAGACCCACGCGATTCCCGCAATCGATCGCCCGCGGAACTTGTAACCGGATGTTTCGGGCGCGGTGCGCGGACAAATCCGTTCGCATACGCCGGTCGGCCGGAAATGCCTGGCGCGCGTTTTCTCGCCATGCTCGCCATCACATCCAACCGGAGGACCCCCTCATGAAGAACTCTCTTGCCGCCAGTGCCCTGCTCGCCCTGCTCGTCGCCGGCTCCGGCGTTCATGCCGCGGAGCGCGTCAAGGTGCGTGGCGCACGCGAAAACGCCAGCGGCGGCGTCACGGCCGTCAGCGCGGGCGCCGTGCGCGGGCCGAACGGTGCCGCCGCGAGCGCCCACGCCATTACCACGAATGGCGCCGGCAGCGCGACGGTCGTGAACGGTAGCGCAGCACGGGCGTCGAACGGCGCGAGCTACGGGCGTGCCGGCACGACGACCGTGAACGCCGACGGCTCGGCGTCGCACAAATCGGGTTTCGTCGCCCATGGCGCCAACGGCTCGAGCGCGCAGAGCTCGGGCAGCTTCACGCGCAATGCGGACGGCAGCTACGGCGGTCAGCGCAGCACGGCCGTCACGGGCGCGAACGGCAGCTATTCGGGCAGCACGCAGTACGCGAACGGCAGCGGCACGCACACGAGCGACATCGCCGCGAAAAACGGCGACACCTACACCGGCACCACGAGCTGGACCAAGGGCCAGGGCGTCACGCATTCCGGGACCTGCAAGGACGCCGCGGGCAACGTGATCGCGTGTCCGTGAGCGCTCGCGATCGTAGAATCGCCATGATGTCCCTGCGTATCTCCCATTACGCGTTGGCGGCCGCACTCGTCGCCGCGAGCCCCGCTCGAGCGCAGTTGGATCTGCTCGACGACACTCGCGCCTCGTCGGTCACGGTGCCCGCCGGCGTCGAGGTGCTGCACGATCTGCACTACGGCTCCGCGACGCTCGAAACGCTCGACGTCTATCGTCCCGCTCGTGCGGCGAACGCGCCCGTTTTCGTCATGGTGCACGGCGGCGGCTGGCGGCTCGGCGACAAGGCGATGGGCCGCATGGTCGACAGCAAGATCGCGCGCTGGGCACCGCGCGGGATCGTTTTCGTTTCGATCGATTACGGCCTTTTGCCCGCCACGCCCGTGACGCGGCAGGTCGACGACATCGCGCAAGCGCTCGCGTACGTGCAGCGCCATGCCGCCGACTGGGGCGGCGATCCGAAGAAGATCGTGCTCATGGGTCATTCGGCAGGCGCGCACCTCGTCGACGTGCTCGCCGCCGATCCGGCGCGCGCGCGTGCGGCCGGCGCGCAGCCCTGGCTCGGTACCGTGTCGCTCGACAGCGCCGCGATCGACGTGCCTGCGATCATGAAGCGGCACCACATGCGCCTCTACGACGCCGCGTTCGGCGGCGATGCTGCGCAGTGGAAAGCGCTGTCGCCGATCGACCTCGTCGCCGCGCCGGCGCCGCCGATGCTCGCCGTGTGCTCGACGCTGCGACCCGACGATTCCTGCGGCGCGTCGCACCGCTTCGCCGCCCGCGCGGAGGCCGCCGGCACGCACGTGCGCGTGCTCGAAGAGGCCTTGACGCACGGCGAGATCAATTTCACGCTCGGCAATCCCGGCGCGTACACCGACGCGGTCGAGGCGTTCCTCGCGTCGCTCGATCCGGCCATTGCGCGCCTGCTGGAGCCACGCCGATGAGATCGCTCGCCCTGCTCATGTTCGGTCTCGCGGTGACCGGCCATGCCGCCGATGCGCCGCATCCGCCCTCGCAACCGATGCACGGCCCCGGCAGCGCCGAATATCTGCACGCACGCGTCGATGCGCGCGAGCTGCCCGGTGGGGCGCGCGGCGGCTGGCTATTCACGCCGGCCGATCCCGTGCCGGCGCGCGCCCCCGTCGTCGTGTTCTGCCACGGCTGGGGCGCGCTCGAACCCAAAGGCTATCGCGCTTGGATCGACCACATCGTGCGCCGCGGCAACATCGTGATCTGGCCGAACTATCAGGACAGCCTGCGGGTTCGCGGCGAGGATTTCCTGCCCAACGCGGTTGCCGGCGTGCATGCGGGCCTCGACGAACTCGCGAGCGGCCGCGAACGCATCGCGCCGGATCTCGAACGGGTGGCCGTCGTCGGCCATTCGGCCGGCGGCCTGCTGAGTGCGGAGCTCGCCGTGGTCGCCGCACGCGAACATTTGCCGGCGTTCCGCGCGGTCATGCCCGTTCAGCCCGGCGACGGCAGCCGCGACGGTCGACGCCGCGCGACCATCCCGAGCGTCGATTTCGCGCCGATGCCGGCCTCGACGTTGCTGCTCGTCGTGGTCGGCGCCGACGACCACTTCGCGTACGAGACGCTCGGTCTGCACATCTACGACAGCGCCAAGCAAATTCCCGCGACGAACAAGAACGTGCTCGAGCTCGAAACCGACGTGCACGGATCGCCTACGTTGATCGCCAACCATTTCGCGCCGGCGGCGCCGGTCGACTCGCACCTGCCCGTGCGCGATCACGCGCTGTTCGCGGAATTCGCGCACGCCGGTGTCGTCGATGCGCTCGATTGGTACGGCACCTGGAAACTCTTCGATGCGCTTTCCGATGCCGCTTTCTACGGGCGCGAACGCGATGTCGCGCTCGGCGGCGGTCCGGCGCAGCTCTCGATGGGAACGTGGAGCGACGGCGTACCCGTCACGCCGATGCGCGTGCTGCGGTGAGTCAAACGCGCTCGATCGCCCCTTCGCCGCCCACGATGCGCAGGTAAGCGGCGAGGCCGCGCTCGGGCGTTTCCGCGAAGATCTCGCCGGTCGGCTCGAAGTGTCCGATGCGATCGGGCCGGAAACTGCGGAAATCGCGGCGCAGCCGACACCAGGCGCCGAGCGTCCACACGCCGCCCCAAAACGCCAGACACAAGGGTTCGACCTCGCGGTCGCTCGCGATCTCGCCCTTGTCTCGGTATCGCATACGCAGCACGCGATGCCCGATCACCGCCTCGTGCAGGCGGTCGATGATGCGCGTCGACTCGAGGCGGCCGTCGACCGGCGGCGCGAAGATGCGCGAGCGATCCGTGCGTGCGCGCAACTCGGGCGGCAACACGGCTTCGATCTTGAGCAACGCCGCCGCGGCGTTGCGTGTCAGGCGTTCGCCGCCGAACGCGCGCACGAAGCGCGTGCCGACGACGAGGGCTTCGAGTTCATCGGCGTTGAACATGAGCGGCGGGATGTCGGCGCTCTTGCGTAACACGTAGCCGACGCCCGCCTCGCCCTCGATCGGCACCCCTGAAAGCTGCAGGTCGGCGACGTCGCGATATACCGTGCGCAGCGAGATGCCCAGCGTTTCGGCCAGGCGCCGCGCCGGCAGCGCGGTGCGGCGGCCGCGCAGGGCGTGGATGATCAAGAACAGGCGATCGGCACGGCGCATGCCGCGCATTATCCGGGATCGTTCGCGCGGCGGAAGACATCAGGCGCAGAAAGAACCGAGCTGCCGCGCCCGCGCTCCGGCGGCGAGGAACACCACCGGAGCGCTCGCGCAGCGTACGAGCTGGTTGCGGCAGATCGCCGTGGCGGCAACGGCCGGCCATTGCGCTCGCAGAAACATCGCCAGAACAGCGCGCAAACGCAGGTTCATACTGGCGACCACAGGCCGACGCGGTTGCCTTCGCAGTCGCGGAACTGCGCGAAAAAGCCCATGCCTTCGGGCAGCGCAGTGCGCGGCACGAGCGTATCGCCGCCGTGTTTTTCGACACGATCGAGCACCGGGACGAGATTGTCGACGCTGATATAGACGATGCTGCCCTGCACGCTCGGCCGGATCTCGTCCATCGCGACGAGCGCGCCGCTCGAGTTCGGCTTGGCGCCGCCGCGCAGCACGGCCATGTGGATGCCGCCGAAATTCTCGCGCAGCAGCGGTTGGGCGAGAACGGTTTCGTAGAACCGCTGCGCGCGGTCGAGGTTCTCGGTCGGGATTTCGAACCAGGCGGGAACGTTGGCGTTCAACATGATGCGTTACCTTCGGTCGGACGTGCGAAATTGCACGTCGCGAAGTGTGCGCGGGGCCTGCTGCCAACATCCTGTCAGCAGGCTGGCGCCGGCCGCGCCGAGCCGCGACAATGCCGCCTCGCCACGACGGAAACGCCGATGAACACGACCGCCTCGCCAGCCGTGAAGCCGATTTCGCTGACTCGCTTCCTCATCGAAGCGCAGCGCGACCGCGGGCGCATCAATTCGGACCTGCGCCTGCTCATCGAAGTCGTGGCGCGGGCCTGCAAGTCGATCTCGATCGCGGTCGGACGCGGCGCGCTCGGCGGCGTGCTCGGCTCGGCAGGTACCGAGAACGTGCAGGGCGAAGTGCAGAAAAAGCTCGACGTGCTCTCGAACGAGATCCTGCTCGAAGCCAACGAGTGGGGCGGGCATCTGGCCGCGCTCGCGTCCGAGGAGATGGACGACCCGCACCCGATCCCGCATCGCTATCCGAAAGGCGAATACCTGCTCGTCTTCGATCCGCTGGACGGTTCGTCGAACATCGACGTGAACATTTCGGTCGGCACGATCTTCTCGGTGCTGCGCTGCCCGCCGGGCATCGCCGAGCCCGACGAGAAAGCGTTCCTGCAGCCCGGCACGCAACAGGTCGCGGCAGGCTACGCCGTGTACGGATCGAGCACGATGCTCGTGCTCACGCTCGGCGACGGCGTGCATGCGTTCACGCTCGACCGCGAGCTCGGCAGCTTCGTGCAGACCGGCAGCCGTTTGCGCATTCCCGAGGATACGCGCGAATTCGCGATCAACATGTCGAACATGCGCCACTGGGAAACGCCGATGCGGCGCTACATCGAGGAGCTGCTCGCTGGCAAGACGGGCCCGCGTGGTGTCGATTTCAATATGCGCTGGGTGGCCTCGATGGTCGCCGACGTGCACCGCATCCTCACACGTGGCGGAATCTTCGTCTATCCGCGCGATCTCAAGGACCCGAGCAAGCCCGGCAAACTGAGGCTCATGTACGAAGCGAACCCGATGGCGTTCATCGTCGAACAGGCCGGCGGCATGGCGACGACGGGTCTCGAGCGGATTCTCGACATCGTGCCGACGTCCCTGCACCAGCGCGTTCCGGTGTTCCTCGGGTCGAAGAACGAGATCGAACGCGTGACGCGCTATCACCGCGACGCCGCCGCGTGAGCGCGGCGGATTTCATCGAAGTCTACGAGGGCGCGCTCGATGCGCAGGTCTGCGCGACGCTGATCCGGCGCTTCGAGGCAAGCGGCGAGGCCGTGCGCGGCGCGACGGGCGGCGGCGTCGACCTCGCGCTCAAGGACAGCTGGGACATCCGCATCAGCGGCAAGCCGCCCTGGGGCGATGCCGAACGCGCGCTCAACGCCGCGATGATGCACGGTCTCGTGCGCTATCTTCGCAAGTATCCCTATACGCTGCTCGCACCGCTGTCGCTGCGCATGCCAGACGCTTCCGGCACGCTCAGGCTGCTCGATGCCGAGCGCCTATCGGCGCTGCCCGACGACACGTTGCAGGCGCTGGTCCGCAAGACGCTGCGGCCGGGTTCGATCAATCTGCAAAAGTATATTTCCGGGCAAGGCGGGTACCCGTATTGGCATTGCGAGCTCTACCCTAAGCCGGGCGATCCCCAGTCCGAAACCCTGCACCGGACGCTGCTTTGGACGATCTACTTGAACGAGGGTTTCGCCGCAGGCGAGACCGAGTTCCTGCACCAGCAGCGCAAGATCGTGCCGAAAACCGGAGCCTTGCTCATCGCACCGGCCGCGTTCACGCACACGCATCGCGGCAACATGCCCGAGGGCGCAGACAAGTACATCGCCACGTCGTGGGTGCTGTTCGGACGCGCCGAGCAGATCTACGGCTGATCAGAACAGCTCTCCCTGCGGAGAGCCGCCGCGCGGCGGCCGGAACTGCGAGGTGTCGAGCGTCAGCGAACGCGCCATGCCGAAGCCGAATTTGCGCGCAGCGACGGCGAAGCGCTGCCGCAAAAGATCGGCGAATTCGCCCTGCCCGCGCATGCGCGAGCCGAAACGCGGATCGTTCTCGCGGCCGCCGCGCATCTGGCGCACGAGGCTCAGCACGTGCGCGGCGCGCTCGGGGAAATGGAGTTCGAGCCATTCGCGCACGAGGTCCTTGAGTTCCCAGGGCAGCCGCAGCACCGTATAGCCGGCCACGCGTGCGCCGGCTTCGTGCGCGGCTTCGAGGATTTTTTCCATCCAGCGATCGGTCAGCATCGGGATGATCGGCGCGACGAGCACGCCGACCGGCACGCCCGCGGCGCTCAAGCGGCGGATCGCCGCAATGCGCCGGTGCGGCGCGCTCGCTCGCGGTTCGAGCTTCGCAGCGAGTCGGTTGTCGAGCGAGGTGACGGAAACGAACACGCGCACGAGATTGCGCTCGGCGATCGGCGCGAGCAGATCGATGTCGCGCTCCACGAGCGCATTCTTCGTCACGATCGTGAACGGATGGCGGGACTCCGCAAGCACTTCGACGACGCTGCGCGTGATGCGGTAGCGCCGTTCGATCGGCTGGTACGGATCGGTATTCGCACCGAGATTGATCGCGCTGACGCGATAGGCGGGCTTGGCGAGCTCGGCGCGCAGCAACTCGGCGGCGTTCGTCTTGGCGAACAGCTTGGTTTCGAAATCGAGCCCCGGCGACAGGTTCAAATACGAATGCGACGGCCGTGCGAAGCAATAAACGCAGCCGTGCTCGCAACCGCGGAACGGGTTGATGCTCTGATCGAACGCGAGATCGGGCGAATCGTTGCGGCTGATGATCGAGCGAGCGCGTTCTTCGGTGACCTGCGTGACGATCGGCGGCAGCGGGTCGTCGTCGCGTTCCCAGCCGTCGTCGACCGCTTCGTGCCGCACGCTCTCGAAGCGGCCTTCGGGCGCGGATGCCGCGCCGCGGCCCTTCACGTAGCGCGGGCCGTCGAGTTTTGGTGTGTCGTCGGGATGCGTCATGACGCGGCCAGAATGCGCCGGCCGCGTCTCAGCACGCGCGATGCGTAGGAACCTAGTGCTTGGCGTACATCGCCATCACATCGCGCCGCAGGGCGGTCTGGCTCGTGCCGCGGCTGTAGAACATGTGTCCGCCCGGATATTCCTTGACCTGCACGCGCTCGGCGTCGTCCATGATCGGCATCTGGTCGACGATGAGCCTCGAGGCCATGAACGGGCACGAAAGATCGTCCCAGCCGTGCACGATCAGTACGCGCATCTTGGGATCGATCGCCACCGACTGACGCAGCTCGGTGACCGAGCCCTTGTTCACCTCGTCGTGGCCGTTCCAGGCCTTGTTGACCTCGTAGCTCAGCGCGTTGTAACGGCCGTCGTACTTCCAGCCGACGATGCGCGTGATGAAATCGACGACCGCCGTCGTCGTCGGCGCGATGATCGAATCGAGCAGCGGGTCGTTCGTGCGCTGCTCGGGCGCGAACGGGAACGGATCCCACTCGGTGACGTTCGAATCGTAGCGGCTGCCGAGCTTGCCTTCCGCGCGATAGACCTCGCGCAGATACGCCTGGGTTTCGAGACGGCCGCCGGAGCGGCGCACGAAGGTCGGATCGAGTCCCGAAAGTTCGGTGACGCGCTTGACGATGCGATCGAGCGCTTGCGGATCGGACCGGCCTTTCAAGAGATCGCGGACGTAGTCGCCGCGCGTGTACTCGACGATCTGGTTCATCGCCGCGTCCGTGAGCTTGCCTTGGCGCTCGAGATTCGCCGCGGCGATGCTCGGCAGCGTCATCATCCACGGCAGGGGCGAGAGGTCTCCGTTGTTCTCCGCCGTCGGCTCGAGATAGGGCGAGACGAGCACGACGCCGTTCATCGCCACGCCGAGGCGCGTTTGCAGGAAATGCGTGATGCGCGGACCGCGGAATCCGCCGTAGCTTTCGCCGACCAGGTATTTGCGCGAGCCCAGGCGCCCGTTCTTGACGAGCCAATCGTAGACGATGCGCGAGAGATACTCGATGTCGGCCGCCGCGCTGTAGAACTTCTTCTTGGCCTCCTCCTCGCCGACGCGCGCCCGCGAAAAGCCGGTGCCGACCGGGTCGATGAACACGAGATCAGTGAAATCGAGCCAGGTGCCCGGATTGTCGAGCAAGGTGGCGGGATCGG
>DASRGX010000199.1:0-2531 GCA_035650835.1 Rudaea sp.
CGCAGGTGGGATGCCGAACCGCTTCCAATATTCGGGCGGTGGCGTCACTTGGAGCGGGAAGACGCCTGCTTGCGCGGTCGCGACCGTCAGCGCCGCAACGGCCTGGGCATGTTCGGGTTCGCCGTACTGACGCTCGTGTTGCACACTCAAGGCATCGAGCTTGGCGATAAGGCCTGAGAACGTCTCGGTCTGGCCGGCGTTTGGGATCGCGACCTGCTCGACGAAGGGCGCGAGGAAGCTTTCGAGGGAATAGAGGCACTCGCCGACGTCGAGGAGGCCGTAGCGGCCGCAGGCTCCCGCGAGGGTCTGCAACTCGCGATACAGCAGCGATAACGCGTTGATGTCCCAACCCTGCGTGCACAGCCGCGTACCGCGCTTGCGCAAGGTCTCCAGGCGCTTGGGCAGATGGCGCAGGAACGCCTGCCGCAGCTCCGCTGCCTGTTGGGTATCGTCTTGCTTCTGCACCGGCTCCGCCCTAACGCCGTGTATCGTCGGCACTATACCAGTGCCGCGCCGGACCCTTCCATACCGCTCGAAGTATGTCCGCCAAGCCGTTGAACGACTAGATTCCTGGCTTGACGACGACGAGCAGCACGATCGCGATGAGCAGCAGCGCCGGAAGCTCGTTGAAGACGCGCAGCCAACGCCCCGAATGCGGTATGCGTCCGGCGGCGAACTCGCGGGTGAGGCGGATCAGGTAGCCATGATAGGCCACGAGGCCGAGCACCAGGGTGAGCTTGGCATGCAGCCACGCTTGCTGCAGATAAGCGGGGACGAGGCTCAGCGTCCACACGCCGAAGACGATCGCGAGTGCTCCGCCCAGGTTCGTGATGCCGAGAAGCCGCCGCTCCATGATGCGCAGCTGCGTGCGGAAGGCTTCGTCCTCGTTTTCCGCGTGATACACGAACAGCCGCGGTAGATAGAACAGTCCCGCGAACCACGTGACGACGAAGATGATATGAAAGGCCTTGATCCACGGCATAGGCGTACCTTCCCGAATCGCGCAGTATAGCGGTGCGGCCATCCTCCGCGGGCTTGACGCCCGGCGCACGGCGAGGCTATAAGGCGCCTCCCGCCGCGCGGACCGCGCCGCTGCCCAGAACCCATGGTGAATGTCGCTCCGCCGCCCGTGCTCGTCGTCCGTCCTCACCGGCCGGAGCGCCGCCGCAGGCTCGTGCTGCTCGTCGCGTTCGCCTGGATCGTGTCGCTGCCGGCCGCGTTCGGCCTCATGCAGCTCATGAGTCCGCAAGTCGCCAACGTCGTCGACCACAGTGCGCTCAATGCGGCCCAGCGTGAAATCGACGATCTGCGCAAGCGCAACGCCGCGCTCGAACGCTCCGAGCAGATCGCGCGGGCCGCCAATGCCGATCTGCAACAAAACCTGCGCGACCAGCAGGAACAAATTGCCGGATTGCGCGCCGATCTGGCGTTCTTCAGCCGGTTGACGGGCGGCTCCGCGCGTCGCGACGGGCTCGCCGTGCACGGCGTGCGCGTACAGGCGACCGATACCCCGCGCGTCTTCGACGTCACCGCGACGCTCACGCAAAACCTGAAGACCGGGCAGATCGCGAGCGGGCACGTGCGCATGAGCGTGAGCGGCGTGCGTGCGGGCAAGCTCACGACTTTGAGCTGGAACGAGATCGCTCCCGATCAGGATGCGAACGGGCTGGCATTCTCGTTCAAGTATTTCCGGCAAATTCGGGCCACCGTGATGCTGCCCGAAGGATTCGCGCCGAACCGCATCCGCGTCGAGGCCGACGCGGGCAGCGATATGGGCCATGCCGACCAGGATTTCGCGTGGGCGGACGCGCTCGCCGAGCAGGAGGTCTCCGATGTTCAACAGCAATAGCAAGAAAGACGGCAAAAGCGCCGGCGAGGTCACCACGCTGATCGCGTTCGGCACCGAAATCCGCGGCGACATCGCGTTTCGCGGACATCTGCACGTCGACGGGCTGGTCGAAGGTGCGATCCGCGGCGAAGGCGCGCAATCCGTGCTGACGCTCTCGGAGCATGCGAAGATCACCGGCGAGCTCGTCGCGCCGCACATCGTCATCAATGGAGCGGTGACGGGGGACGTCACGGCGGCCGAACGCCTGGAGCTCGCGAGCAATGCGCGTGTCGAGGGCAACGTCTACTACAAGGTGCTCGAGATGTCCGCGGGTGCGCAGATCAACGGCAAGATCGTGCATCGCGCCGAGCCGCCGAAACAGCTGCCGAAACCAGAGGCCGAAGCTCCGGCCGCTTGAATTCGCGGCGGTCCGCCGCGATGTTCGAGGCGGGACCGAGGAATTCGTTCATGACCGACACGCCGAACTACCAGACCGCGCTGGACGAGCCGCTGGTCTTCACCGATGCCGCCGCGCACAAGGTGCGCGAGCTCATCGCCGAAGAGAACAATCCGAACCTCAAGCTGCGCGTCTACATCTCGGGCGGCGGCTGCTCGGGGTTCCAGTACGGGTTCACGTTCGACGAGCAGAGCGCCGACGACGACCTCGCCGTGGTCAAAGAGGGGGTCACGCTCGTCGTGGACC
>DASRGX010000200.1:0-3675 GCA_035650835.1 Rudaea sp.
CACCACCGCAACGAGCGCAACGCCATCATCCAGCACGGCACCATGACCATGGTCCGGCGCGGCGCGCTGGAATCGACCGGCGGCTGGTCGGAATGGACGATCTGCGAGGACGCCGAACTCGGCCTGCGTCTCATGCATGCCGGCTACGACACGATCTACGTCGACGAGATCATGGGCCGCGGCCTGACGCCGGCCGATTTCACCGCCTACAAATCGCAACGCTACCGCTGGGCTTTCGGTGCGATGCAGATCCTGAAGGCGCGCTGGAATTGGATGACCGAGCGCGGCCCGCTGACGCGCGGCCAGCGTTTCCACTTCCTGACCGGCTGGTTCTCGTGGTTCGCCGACGCGCTGCACCTCGCGTTCACGATGCTCGCCCTCGCCTGGACGGCCGGCATGATCGGGCTACCCGAATATTTCAACCTGCCGCTCGATCTTTTCATCTATCCGATCCTGGGCTTCTTCGCGTTCAAGGCGATCTTCGGCATCGTGCTCTACCGCGTGCGCGTACCGTGCTCGTGGAAGGACACGATCGCCGCCTCGATCGCGAGCATGGGACTGAGCCACGCGATCGCGCGCGGCATCTATCTCGGACTCTGGAAAAAACGCGGCGAATTCGTCCGCACGGCCAAGAGCCGTCGCTTGTCCAAGCGTCCGAGCCCGTTCGCGGCGGTGCGCGAGGAACTGCTCATGTTCTGCGCGATCCTGCTCGGCATCGCCGGCATGGCGCATGCCGTCGGGGTCAACTACCTCGAGGGCAAGCTTTGGATCGCCATCCTTTGCGCGCAGGCGATTCCTTATCTCTCGGCGCTGATCGGCGCCTGGGTCGCATGGCGCGCGGGCGAGCAGAGCGGCTGATCGCGCAGAAAAGACAACGCCCGCAGCGGGCCCTAAACGCGTAAGCGACGCGAAAACCGCCGTTGCCGACGTGCAACGTCGCACGTCTCGGCGCATGCGCGCATCGGTTCGGCGCAGCCGATGCAACCCTAATGACTCCCGCCACATCCAACCACGCATCGCCAACGCGAAACTCGCGGCCGGCAGGTGGATGGAGCGGGAGATCATGAAACTCATCGAAACGTCGTTGAAGAATCCCGTGGCGGTCGGCATGGTCGTGCTGCTCGTTGCCGTGCTCGGCTTCATGAGCCTGCGCCAGTTGCCGTTGCAGCTCTTTCCCGATATCGACCGGCCGCAGATTTCGATCCAGACGAACTGGCGCGCCGCCTCGCCCGAAGAAGTGGAATCGGAAATCCTCGAGCCGCAGGAACAGGTGCTGCAGGGCGTGCCGGGCCTCGAGGAGCTCGCCGGCAACGCCGGTGCGGGCGGCAGTTTCATCACGCTGACGTTCGCGATCGGCACGGACATGAAGAACGCGCTCGTCGAAGTGATCGGGCGGCTCAATCGCGTGCGCTCGATACCGAAGGACGCCGATCGCCCGGTCGTGCAGCTCGGCGGCGGCGATGGCGGCAACGCGAACGAATCGCTGAGCTGGTTCTTCGTGCAGCTTCTGCCGGGCTCGCCGGGGCCGATGGAGAAATACCGGCATTTCATCGAGAACACGGTCAAGCCGCGCATCGAAGCGGTGCCGGGCGTGTCGCAGGTCGTCGTCAACGCAGGGCCGCCCGACGAGATCCACATCAACGTGGACCCCGCCCAAGCCGCAAGCCTCGGCGTTACCATTCCCGACATCGCCGCGCGCGCGGCGAGCGCGGCGGACGTTTCGGGGGGCAGCATCGAAGTCGGCCGCCAGCAGTACGAATTGCGCTACACCGGCCGCTACAAGCCCGAGGAACTCGGCGAACTCGTGCTGTCCTGGCGCGACGGCAAGCCGATCCGCCTGGGCGATCTCGCGACGATCACCGTCGAGCCGCCGAAACGCCAGTTCTACGCCTATCAGAACGGCAATCCGGCGATCGGCCTCGACGTGCGCAAGGCCGACGGTGCGAACGTGCTGGCGACGCTGACGGCGGTCAAGAAAGTCGTCGCCGAGCTGCGCGACGGACCGCTCAAGGCCAAGGGTCTCGGCATCGAGCAGTCGTTCGATTCTTCGCTGTTCATCAATCGCGCGGTGAGCCTGCTCACCGAAAACCTCATCGTGGGCGCGCTGCTCTCGCTGATCTGCGTCTGGTGGTTCATGCGCGACTGGCGCGCGACGATCCTCATCGCGAGCGCGATCCCGATCTGCCTGCTCGCGACGTTCACGGCCCTGCACCTGACCGGGCACAGTTTGAACGTGATCTCGCTCGCGGGTCTCGCCTTCGCGGTCGGCATGGTGGTCGAAGGCGCGATCGTCGTCTCGGGCAACATCCTCAGGCTCAAGGAAGGCGGCATGACGCCGCACGAGGCCGCGTACAAGGGTACGCACCAGGTCGTCGGCGCGCTCATCGCCTCGACGATCACGACGGTCGCGGTGTTCCTGCCCGTCGTGTTCCTGCGCGACGTCGAGGGCCAGATCTTCGCCGATCTCGCGCTCACGATCTCGATCGCGGTGGCGATCTCGGTCATCGTCGCGATCACGGTGCTGCCGGCAGCGTCGGGCTGGCTCAAGGCGAAGAAGCTCAAATCCGGCTACGGCGACGGCTGGCCGTGGCTCACGGACAAGATCATGGCGCTCACCGACACGCGGCCCAAGCAGATCGGCTGGGTGTTCGCGCTGCTCGTCGTGCCGCTCGCGCTGACGTTCGCATTCAAGCCGCGGCTCGACTACCTGCCGCCCGTCAAGCGCGCGGCAATCGACGCCTACTTCAACTTCCCGCCCGGCATGGCGCCCGACGTGGTCGATCGCGAGATCGTGCCGAAGATCCTCGAACGCATGAAGCCCTACATGGACGGCGCCAAGGAGCCGAAGCTCAAGAACTGGTACGTGCTGCTGTGGCCGGGCGGCGGCACGATCGGCGCACGCGTCGTCGACGAAAAACGCATCGGCGAGCTCGAGCAGCTCGTGCGCGACAAGATCACGATCGACTTCCCCGATACGCGCGTGTTCACCGAGGAAGGCAACCTGTTCGGCGGCTTCGGCGGTTCGGCGCGCTCGGTGTCGATCCACCTGCAGGGCGACGATAGTGGAAAATTATACAAAGCGGCCGAGACGGGCCGGCGCCTGCTGGAATCGAAGTTCCCGGGCGCCAACGTGCAGGCGTTCCCGCCGACCGACGCCGCGCAACTCGAACTGCATGCACAACCCGACGATCGCCGCATCGCCGAAGCCGGCTGGGACCGCGCCACGGTCGGCGACATCGTGCGCACGCTCGGCGACGGCTCGTGGCTCGGCGAATACTTCGACGGCGAGCAACGCGTGCCGATCATCCTGCGCGCAGGCGGCGACCAGACCCCCGAGCAGATCGCGCAGACGCCGGTCATGACGCCGAGCGGCCGCATCGTGCCGATGGGCGATCTCGTCAAGCTCGACCCCGCGCTCGGACCCACGCAGATCCGCCGCCTCGATCATCGCCGGACCGTGACGCTGACGATGGACCCGCCGGCGACGCTCGCGCTCGAAGACGCGCTCAAGACCATCGACAACGACGTCGTGCCGACGCTGCGCCAGCAATTGCCCGAAGGCACCATCCGTCTCGCCGGCAGCGCGGATCGCCTGGACCAGATCGTCGGCACCATCGGCACCAACTTCATCCTCGCGCTGTTCGTGTTGCTGCTCTTGATGGGCGCGATGTTCAA
>DASRGX010000201.1:0-9377 GCA_035650835.1 Rudaea sp.
AGCGCGGACATTTCGTGCTGCACCGGCGCGGCGAAGATCGCGTCCGCGTCGTCGGCCGTCAACTCGCGTGCGGGCACTGGCATTCCGTTTGCGATCGTCAACGAGCGATCGGAAAGATCGAGCACGCCCGGTGTGTCGAAGCGCATCCCGAGGTCGGCGGCATGGCCGAGCGTCGCATAAGAAAGCGCGACGGCGCAGCAGCGGATCGCCACTTCCGAGAGCCACGCCCGCATCTTGCCTTCTCCTCGAAATCGTCACGGTCATCGAGCAAAACGTCGCGCGAGCACGAATCGAACGCGGTGTTCGCTCGCTGCGCTGCGCTACGTTCATGCAAACATCTTCCTCGACAATCGGAGACCTGCCATGGCGATCGTAAGTCTGCTTCTCTTGATCCTGCTCGGCGTGCTCGGCATCGCGGCCTGGCTCAAGGCGCGGCAGCCCGCGGCGAACGCCCAGCTCGGCAAGCTCGAAGCGTTCGAAGGCTGGATCGGTCTTGTCGGTCTGGTGTGGGGAATCGTGATGTTGCTGCAAGCGCTGCCGATGCTCGCGCTGTTCGGCGCGGCGCCGCTCGCGGTGCTCATCGCGCTCGCTTCGATGCTCGTCGTGATCGCGCTGTCGCTGATCCTCGCCCTGCCCGTCGTGCGCAGCCTGCTCGGCGCCAACAACTTCACGAACAAGCTCGCCGATGCCGCACGCCGGCTCATGCCGTTCAAGGTCGGCCTAGGGTTCGCGTGTCTCGGCCTCGCGGCACTCTCGCTGATCGGCATGCTGGGCGTGCGCGCACTCTGAAACGAAGCGGTCAAGCGGGAACCCTGCGCGCGAGCATCGTCTCGAGCGGAGCGGCGGCGCCGAAATAGTCGCCTTGTCCCCAGCACACGCCGAGTTCGCGCAGCACGGCGGCGATCTCGTCGCTCTCGACGTATTCGGCGACGATCTCCGCCCGGCAGGCGCGCGCCACGGCGACCGAAGCGCAGACGAGATCGTAGTCGCGTCCGCGTGCGGCGATGCCGCGCACGAACGAGCCATCGATCTTGACGATGTCGAACGGCAGCTCGCGCAGCCGTTCGAGGCTTTGCGTACCGACGCCGAAGTCGTCGAGCGCGATGAGACAACCGCGCGCGCGCAGCTCCTCGAGCAGACGGCGGGCGGCATCGAAGCGCGCGATCGCCTCGGTCTCCGTCACTTCGAAGCACAAGGTCGACGCAGCCACCGGCGCTGCGTCGAGAAGTCGTAGCAGCGCCGCGCGGAACGTTTCGGACGTCACGCTGCGTCCGGTCAGGTTGACGCCGAGGCGCGGCAGTTCGACATTGCTGCATTCGCGAATCCAACGAAACAGGCATTCGACGACCGCGATATCGAGCTCGCTCGAGCGCCCGCGTGCCTCGATTTCGCGCAGGAACATATGCGGCAAGAGCAAGGTACCGTCGTTGGCCCGCAGCCGGCACAGGATTTCGCCGCTCCGCAGCGGCTGGTCGCGTCCTTCGTCGAGACGCATGATGGGCTGGAAATAGAGTTCGATCTCGCGCGCGCGCACGCGGGCGAGCGCCAGCGAGCCGAGCGCGAGCGCGTCGCGGCTCGCGGAACTCGCGTCGCGCTGTGCCGCGCGGGCGTGCATCGGCGCCGTTTCGCCGTGCAGCGCCGCATCCTGCGCCGCGGTCGAGGCGGCATCGAGTGCCGCATCGATTTCGTCCGCTCTCCCGCCGGGAAGCGCAGCGACGCCGAGATAGGCGGTCAAGCGCAGCGTTTCGCCCGCGTAGCGGAACTCGAAACGTTCGAGGCTTTTCAGCACTTCATCCCACTCCGTGGGAGCGTCGTGCCTCGCGAGCAACGCGAACTGTCCGGTGCCCATGTGATAGCTCTCGAGCGCATCGGCGAGACGGCGGGCGACGCCTTGCATGAGCGCTTCCTGCGCACGCAAGCCGAACCCGCCCGTGAGGCTATCGAGATTGGCGAGCAACAAGTAGCCGATGTCCTCGGGCAACGGCCGACGCTGTGCGGCGTCGGCGCGCAAGCCATTGAGATTGCGCAATCCCGTGATCGCTTCGCGCTGCGACTCCTCGCGCAGATGCGCGAGCAGATCCTCGCGGTCGCGATTGACGATCAATAGCAAGACGATCAGGAGCTGGAGGACGCCGAGCTCGAACGCGATCTTGAGCAGACCCAACACGTCGAGCGGATCGGCGACGCGCGGCCGTGCTTCGGCGAGCGCGATGACGAGCAGCAACTGCACGGCCACGAGGATCGGCATCACGGCACGCACGTCGAGGCGCAAGGCACACCAGGTCAGGATCGCGACGAGCGCGAAGCGATAGTCGAGCAGCGAAGCGACGAGATCGAATCCGCTGCCCGACCTTTCGAGCGCGAGCGCGAGCAGCACGTTGGCGCCGATGCCGAGCGTCAGCATCGCCCAGACCATGCCGTCGGCCATGCTGAGGCTGTCCCGCCGCCGCGGGCGTTCACTGACGAGCAGTACGAGCGGGAGCGTCAAAATGGAAATGCCGAAGTGCTCGGCGAAAAACGTCTGCAAAGCATCGTTGAGCGCGCCGATCGGATCCCATGTCGGGAAAAGCAGATAGAGCACGTAGTCGGGAACCGCCCAGCCGAATGGGTACGCGAGCAAGCCGATCAGCGCGAAGCGCGCGACATCGTCGCGCTCGACGCGACGTTCGGCCTTGGGCCATCCCATGCGGCGCGCGCAGAGGACGGTCCAGCCGTACATCGCCAGATACAGCGGCAGCGAGAGGATCATTATCGAGGCGCTGTAGTCCTGGCTCCAGGCGCGGCTCAGCCATCCGACATACAGCGACACGAACGTCACGCGCAGGTAGATGCGATCGCGGAACAGCATCGCGAGCGCCAGCAGCAAGCCCACGTGCAGGTGCGCAAGCGAGCCCGAAGCGTGCGTGCCGAACAGATCGAGCTCGTAATCGATCGGCGGCGCCTGCAATGCAAGGCCGCACGCGGCCGCCAGCAGGGCTCCGGTCTTCCGATCGAGGCTCACGCTTCACCCCCGCGGTCGCGGCGTCGATGAGCCAGTCTCCAGCAGAGTGCGGCGGGATGCAAGAAGGCGACGACTGCCGGGCGCGTGGCGCAAAAGTATACTCGCGGCACGAGCGGGGTCCGCTCTCCGCAATGGTCGCGTTCGCCTTAAGCCCGGATTGCCGGGATATCCGGCCTGCGTGTTTCCAGGAGTCGAACGGCGAGCGGCCGCTTGCCCCACAAAAAAAGGTGGGGATTTCGGTCCCCACCTTTCGAACGACGCGATGGCGAGTCAATCGGACTCGGTGAATTGGATCGACGGCGTCGAACCCGCCGATGCCGTGCAGCTGCCAAGGTTCAAATTGTTCGTCTCGCCCGTCGAGCCCGCGTTCGCGAGGCAGGTCGGCTTGTTCGACGTACCGTCGGTGATCGCCACGTGAACGGTAACCGAGGCGCCCTTGTTGAACTGCGCTTCGGACCCACCCGCGTTGCCGACGATGTTGAACTCCGACTGTTTCCAAACGCTCGCCAGATTCACGACGCTGTCCTTCGCGCTTACGCTGTACGCCGTGGTGCCGTGCGTGAACGTGACCGTGTCGTTGCCGCCCGAGATCGCCGAACCCGTCATCTTCATTTTGGCGAGCTCGGTGATCGGCTCGTCCGGAGCGGAAACGCCGGCGCTGTTGCGATAGCAGTCGCCCGAACCATCGCTGCCCCAACCGCTCGGGCAACGCGTGCCGCCGTACCCGATCAGCCAATACTGGATGAAAACGTAAGCCGAACCCTTGCGGCTGTAGTCGGGTGCGTATACGAACTGCTGCCACACCGTGCAGCCCGAGTGGCCGCCGCACGCGGACGTCGTGGCGTTGTAGTTCGAATTGATCTGCAGCGAATATTCGTTGGGACCGAGAATGCCGCCGCCGCCGAACGCCGCCACGCCGACACCCGTTTCGGACGTGACATTGCTGACGTTGGGGAAACTGCCTACCGTCGATTTGATGAGGCTCGAGGTTTGGATCGCGTAATCGTGCCCGTTGCCCGTCGTCTGCGCTTCGCCTTTCAACGCCTTGCCGCCGGCAACCGGTCGGGGCGGACGCGGCGTCGCTTGCGGCACTACGGTCTCGCAACCGGTGGCGACCCATTCGATGCTTGGATAGTCGGCGCGGAAGCAGCCCTCCCCTGGCGCTTCCGTATGCACCATGTTCGCGCGCCACGCTTCGCGTGCCTGCGCTTCCGCGACTTGCGCGGCGATTTCCACTTGTTGCTCGAGCGCGTCGCCCGGTGCAGCGACGGCGGATGGTAGCGAGCCTATGGCCGACAAGCTCAACGCGGCCGAAATTGCGCAACGTGTACCCATTCTTTTCGTGAACATTTCGTGTCTCTCCCAGTTCGAATTGATCAAACCATGCGTGCCCCCAAGCGCTTTCGATGCTATGCCCGTGACGAAGGCGGAGCAACAAAGCAAACGGAAATTCCGCGTAGGAAAATGGCGCTCTCGAGTGACCGCTTTTGCGCACACGATCGACGGCGAACGAACCGCCGTCCGGTCTGTCGTCCCGATGGTCTAACGTCGCAGGTGCAAGCCGTGCGCGGCGACCGGCAGACTTGCATTGTGCAATTCGAACACCGACGCGAATGCCTCCGCGATGCGCTGATGCGCCTCTTGATGGCTCGCATAAACAGCGTGCGAACGCGCCAGCGGGGTCGAGCCGGCCGCGGGGTAGAACAACTCCGCGTATACCAAGCCCGTGCCGCCATCGGTGTGCGTCTCGATGCGGTAGTCCGTCGAGTTGCTCGCCGGAACGACCAAGAACCACTCGCTCATCTCACCCCGTCCTTGTCATTGCGAATGCTCACGCATTGCGCTGTCAGGGAATTTGCTCCTCTGGACCGTCGCAAGCAGCTGATCCATTCACAAAACGGCAATATCATCATTGCCGTTCAGGTTGCTGTATACGGTTGAGTTCGCTTCGCATAGAGGCTGGGCTAAGGCAACAATCCTCCCTTGTTGCCTCATTCCCCATATTTGCTGTGAGATTGCTATCGCTGCAGTGTCCGCTTCAAGTTCGCCCTCGCGTATCTGAAGGTTACTAGCGACTATTGGAGTTACCGTGCAACTTCGCATCGTGAGTCTTGCGCTGGCTAGTCTGGTACTGCAATGCACATCGGTTCAGGCGGCAAATCTGGTCCAGAACCCGGATTGCGACACGGACGTATCAGGCTGGATGGCGGATCCTCATAGTCTGCCCACTTTCTTGTCGTCGGATTCCACGACCGGCGATCCGGCGTCGCCGTCTTGTCATGTGTCGACTTCTTCCAACGGCGGAGCGCTGCTTTCGAGCTGCATGCCCATTACCGCTGCGCAGAATGTCGACTTCAGTATCAACGTACTCCGCAATCCGGGCAACGATATCGAGATAGAAGTCTTTGCGTTCTCAGACGCAAGCTGCTCCACGACTTTCTATCTTACTGATCTACGTTATTTCGTAACGACGACCGGCTGGACAACGTTTTCGAGTACGAGCGTAGCCCTGCCCGCAAACACCAATGGTGCCTACATCTATATGTATGCCGCGGATTCCGGCGCGAATTTCAACTTCGATCATGTGCAGTTCGGCCCGACTGGCACCATGGACATGATTTTCGGCAGCCGATTTGAGTAACTCGGCGAGGTCGGGAGACCCTGCTCCCCTACTCGAAATCCAATCGATCGAAAGTGGCCACGTTTCCCATGCGACCTTCAGCATAGACCAGAATGGGGACGACGCAAGTGTGGCGGAGAGAGTGGGATTCGAACCCACGAGAGGCTTGCACCTCTGCCGGTTTTCAAGACCGGTGCCTTAAACCGCTCGGCCATCTCTCCTGATCTTCGCACTACCGCTCGCGCTAGCGTTTGCCGAACTCCCCGCCCGCGGCGAATTCCACGAGATACGGCACGCTCGGCGGCGCAGGCACCGTGGCGTTGGCGAGCACGTCCGCAACGCAGGACGCCTCGACGCCTCGCGGACGCAACTCGGCGACATGGGTGCCGTCGTCGCGAAAGCGCACGAAGCCATGCACGCGCACCGAATCCTTGCCTCCGCCGGCGAGACACTTCGTCAGCGAATTCATGACCTCGGTTTCGAAGATCGCCGCATCGAACCGCTTGACGTACGCGCTGCCGGCCGCGCTCGCCGCGTTTTCGCGCGCATGCACTTCGTCGGCTGCGAAACGTTCGTCACCGCCCGAGCCGCACGCCGCAAGCCATGCAGCGATGATCACCACGACGACATTGCGCATGCTGCTCCGAGCCGTTTTTCCAGCCGCCATTCTACCTGCTGCCGCCTTCGCGTGGCGACCGGCGATCAGATGCCGACGACTTGGCTCTTGATCGCGAGCGGCAGCTTTTCGGCCAGCCAGTCGATGAGCACGCGCACGGCAGGCAGGAGCCCTCGCCGCGACGGGAAGACGCAGTGGACGATGCCCTGCGGCGGACTCCATTCGGGCAGAATGACTTCGAGCCGCTTTTCGCGAAGCGCGCTGCAACAGACGCTTTCCGGCAGCAGCGCCACGCCGAGACCGCGCACCGCTGCGGCGAGCGTAAGCGGGAAATCGCCGCACATGAGGCGCGGCTGGTGCTCGAAGCGGTAGCTGCGGCCATCGCGGCTCAGTTCCCACGCCTGCGACTCGAGCTCGGCGATGCTGATCGTGTCGAAGCGCGCCAGATCCTCGGGCTTCTCGGGACGGCCGTGAGCTTCGAGGTATTTGGGGCTCGCCACGAGCAGCGAGTGGCTGCGGCCGAACGTGCGCACGACGAGGTCGGCGTCGGTGTCGAGCTTGAAGCGCACGCGCAACGCGATGTCGACGCCTTCGTTGATGAGGTCGATGCGGCGGTTCGTCGACAAAAGCAAAATTTTTATTTGTGGATATTTCTCCGCGAACTCCGGCAACAGGCCCGCCATGACGTTCTGCGTGATCGACACGGGGCAGCTCATGCGCACGAGGCCGCGCGGCTCGGTCGTGAGCTGGGCGACGGCTTCCTCGGCGGCCTGGGCTTCGGCGATCACCGCTTGGCAATGACGGTAGAAGCGCTGGCCGGCGTCCGTAACCGCGAAACGGCGCGTGGAGCGCTGCAGCAGGCGTACGCCGAGGCGTTCCTCGAGCTGGGCGATGCGCCGGCTCAACCGCGATTTCGGGATGCCGAGCGCCCGGCCAGCAGCGGCGAAGCCGTTTTTCTCGACGACGATCGAGAAATAGAACAGATCGTTCAGATCCTGCATGCAATCCCCCGCATCGTTCCAGGAATGGAACCGAAGGTCCGGATTTCACGGACTTATCGAATCATCGTTCCACGCATAGTTTATCCGTCCACGAAGCGGCGAACATCTCGGCCGCGTGGAGAAAGGCCATGAAGCTTCTGCACATCGATTCCAGCATCCTCGGCGACGGCTCCGCGAGCCGCGAACTCAGCGCCGCGTGGGTCGCCGCATGGCGGGAGCGTCATCCGCACGGCGAAGTGCGATACCGCGATCTCGCGCGCGAGCCGCTGCCGCACCTGACCGGCGAAGTCTTCGCCGCGCGCAATATTTCGGGTCTGCCGGGCGACGCGAATTTGGCTCGCGAGGTCGAAGCCGACCGCGCCGCGATCGCCGAATTCCTCGACGCCGATGTCGTCGTGATCGGTGCGCCCATGTACAACTTCGCGATCCCGAGCCAGCTCAAGACCTGGATCGACCGCATCGTCGTGGCGGGCAAGACGTTCCGCTACGGCGCAAACGGGCCGGAGGGGCTGGCCAGGGGCAAGAAAGCCGTGATTGTGATTTCGCGCGGCGGCGTCTACACCGCGGGCCCTGCTGCGGCGCTCGATTTCCAGGAAACGTACTTGCGGGGCGTGCTCGGTTTCATCGGCATCACCGACGTCGACGTGATTCGCGCCGAGGGCCTCTCGCACGGCCCGGAACACCGCAGCCATGCCATGACGGCGGCTCACCGTGCGGTCGCCGAACCGGTGGCGCTCGCCGCCTGAGGTTCCGCGCACCGTGGTGATCCTGTCGGGCGCCAATTTGCGATAAGCACCCTCGTACGCTGCAACACGCATTGCTGACGCGGCCCTTGCCCCGGGGCCGCGTTTTTTTATGCGGTTCGGCATCGGCGCCCACCACCACGGAGATATCCATGCTTCGCACCACCACGCTTTCCATCGCCTGTGCGGTCGCACTGGGCTCGTTTGCGAGCGTCGCGCAAGCGGCCACGCCGGTGATCCAGAGCTCGTCGGCGAGTGCCGGCACGTTGACGATTTCCGGCAACAACTTGTCGGGCGGCACGCCGGTCGTGACGATCGGAAATTCCGCACCGTTGACCGTGACCTCGCAGACTACGAGCCAGCTCGTCGCCACCCTACCCGCCGGCTTCGCGCCCGGCGATTACGCGCTGTACGTGCAGATCGGCTCGCGAAGCAACAACACGAGTTCGATCGCCACCCTCGGCGCAATCGGTCCTGCCGGTCCGCAAGGCCCGGCGGGCGCCACCGGCGTCGCGGGTCCGCAGGGCGCGGCAGGGCCGGCCGGCGCCACGGGCGCCGCCGGTCCGGTCGGTCCCGCCGGCGCAGTGGGTGCACAAGGGCCGATCGGACCCGCGGGTGTGCAGGGGCCTGCCGGCGCGCAAGGGCCCGCCGGTGCCCAAGGTCCGCAAGGCGTTGCAGGCCCGCGCGGCGCGACGGGTGCCGCCGGCGCCACGGGTGCGACCGGCGCTCAAGGCTTGCAAGGAAATGTCGGCCCCCAGGGCCCGATCGGTCCAGCGGGAGGGCCCGCGCTGCAACTCTTCGATGCAAACCATACGCTCGTGGGTTCGGTCCTCGGCTTGCCGGCCGCCGGCCAAGCCATCGCCTTGGCGTACGTCGGCACCGAGCGCATCGCGGTGCCGATCATGTTCGGCGATCTCGATGTCAACGGCCAGGTCCAAGGGCCAGAACTCGGCATCGGCGCCACCAATGGCTATCTCGCGTACGAGCAACCGAATTGCGCCGGTACACCATACATCATCAATGGCTGGACCATCGGCGCGACCAAGCCGAGCGTCATCTTCAACTATGGTCCGCAATACGCGATTTACATGCCGCAGTATCAGGAGTCGGCGGTGCTCATCAATGTCGGCTCGGTGCTCTACCCGGGGAGGGCGGATGGCGCGCACTCCTACCCGACGTGCTATGCCTCGTCTGGACAGAGTTACGGTTACATGGCCAGCGACTCTCCGTGGTACCCGGGTTGGGTATATCCGTTCTCGGTGCAGTGAATCCCGCGTGCGGGCGGCGCCGCAAGCGCCGCCCGTTCACGCAATGGCCGCGGCGCCGCCCAGGTAAGGCCGCAGCGCGGCCGGAACCGCGATCGAGCCGTCGGCCTGCTGATAGTTCTCCATCACCG
>DASRGX010000202.1:0-30389 GCA_035650835.1 Rudaea sp.
TCGTCGGCCGTGTACGGTTCCGACGCGGTCGCGGGCGTGGTCAACATCATCACGCGCACGAATTATCAGGGTGCGGAATTCGGCGCCGACTACGGCATCACCGATCAGGACGACGGCGAGCGTAAAGCCGCGCACTTCATGATCGGCCAGTCGAGCGACAAGGGCAACATCCTGCTCGGCGTGCAATACAACAAGAACGATCCGGTGCTCGCCTCGAACCGCAAGTACTCGCACGACGCGCTGTACAAGTACAACACGGGCTACGTCGTGCACGGCGGTTCGAGCCGCACGCCGAACGGCAGCATCAGCTTGCCGGCGTCGATCGCCGCGCAGTACGGCCATTGCTCGGGCAACCGCGTGACGCGCATCGACGGCAAGACGGGCACCTCGCTGTCCGACTACCGCTGCTACAACCCGGCGACCGATGCGTTCAACTACCAGGCGGTCGGCAACTACGACCAGACGCCTGACGAGCGCACGGGCCTGTTCGCCCTCGGCAACTACAAGCTCACCGACAGCATCGAAGCCTACGGCGAGTTCTTCCACAACAAGACGGTGTCGAAGCAGCAGATCGCTCCGGTGCCGCTCGATGCGCTGGCCGACGGGATCTACATCCCGGCCAACCAGTACTACAACCCGTTCGGCGTCGCGTTCGGCATCGACAACAGCGGCAACGCGACGAACCAGTTCCGCACGCGTCTGTCGAGCCTCGGCAATCGTGCGACCTCGTTCAGCTCCACGCACGATCTCGCCACGGTCGGCTTCAAGGGCGGCTTCGGCGACTCGAGCTGGACCTGGAACCTCGACTACAGCTACGGCCACGAGAGCCAGCTGCGCCAGTTCATCGACTATATCGACTATACGAAGATCGCGAACAACTTCCAGTGCACGTCGCTGGCCTGCGATCCGATCAACATCTTCAACATCTTCGATCCGAACACGATCGCTCTGCTCAACAGCGCGAAGATCTCGCCGTTCCAGACCTTCGGCTACCAGATGCGCAACTACGAAGGCAGCGTGAGCGGCTCGCTGTTCGATTTGCCGGCCGGCACCGTCCAGCTCGCCGCGGGCGCCTCGTATCGCAAAGAATACGTGAATTCCGAGCCCGATCCGCTGATCGCCACGCATGTGGATCAGAACCTCAACTTCACGTGCGCCGGCCCGGGTTCGATCTGTGCGGCGGCGACGCGCGGCGGCTATAACGTCAAAGAAGCGTACACCGAGCTTTTGGTGCCGCTGCTCAAGGACATGCCGTTCGTGCATTCGTTGAACGTCGATATCGGCGATCGCTATTCGAAATACAGCGATTTCGGCAGCACGAACAATTGGAAGCTCGCGCTCGAGTATCGTCCGATCGAAGATCTGCTGTTGCGCGGCACGGTCTCGAAGGTGTTCCGCGCGCCGACGGCGACGGATTTGTTCCGCGGCCCGGGCGGCGACTCCCCGCCGGCGACCGACCCTTGCGGCACCGCCGCGGTGGCCAGCAACCCCGCGTGCCAAGGCTACGTGTTCAACAGCACGGGCACGCAGCAGGTGCCGGGACTCGTCACGGGCTCGCAGTACTCGAACGCCAATCTCGGCACCGATGTGCACGTCCAGCCGGAGCACGGCAAGTCCTTCGACTACGGCTTCGTCTACGATCCGCAGTGGCTGCCCGGCCTCTCGATCAACGCGGACTATTATCGCATCGTGCTCAGGAACCTCATCGTGTCGGGCCCGGGCATCGCGCAGACGATCCTCACGCAATGCTTCAACAGCGGCGGTCCCGTCTGTTCGTTGATCCTGCGCTTCCCGTCGGGATCGAACGAAGGCCAGCTCAAATACGTGTTCGAAGCCCCGTTCAACTCCGGCCAGTTGACGACGAGCGGCATCGACATCGGCGGCCACTATCGTCTGCCGGAAACGCCGTGGGGCAATTTCAGCGTCGGACTGCAGGCCACCTACATCGGCGAATACAACGTCGACCAGGGCGGCTTCAACCAGCACCTTGCCGGTCACTTCGACAAGGCGTTCGGCAACATCGCGCGCTGGCGCGGCCTCGGCAACATCGACTGGAACTACGGCCCGTTCTCGGCCGGTTATCAGATTCGCTACATCGGCCACATCACGATCGGCTATGTGGCGGCGGACCTCGGTCCGTCGGCGAATTCCGATCCTGGCGTGCCCGGCGAGAATCTGTATCTCGGGTCGCCGTATCACTACGGCGCGTACGTCTACCACAACCTGAATTTCGGCTACAACATCGAGCCGATCAACACGATGGTGCAAGTGGGCGTGGACAACGTGACCGACAAGCAGCCGCCGATCTTCTATCAACAGAACGTGCTCAACGCCAATACCGACGTGAACACGTACGATACGGTCGGACGTTTCTACTTCGCGAAAGTGACGGTCAAGTTCTGACGCCGTCTGCGATCGCGCGGCAACCGCCGCGCGATCGCTCCTCGGACAGCGCTAAAAAAAGCGCCGCCAGGTACGGCGGCGCACCGGGGAGGAGAACGTCCGGGGAATCATCCGCCGCGCAGGTTCGCGACGCGCAGCGCGGTGGCCGTGTTACCGGTCGTCTTCTTCATCGTGCGCGCGAACGCGGAGCGGCTCGCGAACCCGGCGAACGCCGCGACGTCGGCCACGCTGAGGTTCTCGGAGGCGAGCAGCGACTTGGCGACGTCGACGCGGTAGTTCGACAGGAACGCGTAAGGCGTGACGCCGAACACGCGCCGGAACAGCTTGATGAACTGCCACATCGAGTAGTTCGCGATGTTGGCGAGCGTCGACACGTCGATATGCTTGCCGTTGTTGAGGGCGATGTGCAGGCGCGCGCGCTGCAGACGCAGGAAGGCGTTGCGCCGTCGCGCGAGCGTGCGGCCGGGACAGCGCTCGATGTAGTCGTCGTAGCCGCGTTGCAGGCCGTGCACGAACGCCGAAAGGCGCGAGAGGATCTGCGCCTTGCGTGCGGCCGCATCGCGACCCAGGCTTTCGCGCAGGCAGGCGACGAGCGCCCGTCGACCCGGCGTACCCACGTCGTGGACCGCCGGAAACAGCACCGTGCCGCCGCTCAGGCCGGTGTCGCCGAGGATGCCGAGCCAAACCGCCTGAGCCGCGACGAGCGCGATGGCACGACCGCCGTGGGGTACGGCCAGCTCGTAGGGCCGATTCGTGTCCGAAACGTAGACCACTTTATCCTGCAGGAGCACCTGCGAACCGCCGTCGCAGACCGAAAGCTTGCCGCGCAGCGGGCTCAGCAGGCCGCACAGACCGCCGCCCACGCTCAGCAACGAGCCCGGCCCACAATGGAAGAGCATGACATGCTGTTCACGCGAAGACGCCAGGAGCCGCGACGCCTCGAACCGTTCGCCTGCGGCAAGCGTCGTGACCCGCAAGCCGAATTCGAGCGGCCGGGCGCGCACGCGCGCGCCGTTCGGAACGTTTTCCGCTGTGCCGAAATCCGCCATGAGCGTGGAGATCCGGGGCTGCATGTTCGCCCGAAGCTAGCTCGACGCGGTGCTCCGCGCCTGAAATTGGCGTGGCAAAGGCGCGAAATCGTGCATCTTCAGCTATTCTTCACCTCGCGGTCGACGCAATTCCTGGTCGACGGCGGCCGGTGCGGCCGCGCGGGCAACGTTTGCCGGGCGGAACGCATCTACGTTGCAGCCGGCACGAACGAGCGCCGCGTCGGATCGGGCGCAGGGTCGAGCCGCCGTGGGGTGCCGTTAGTCAGATCGACAAACTACGGCACACTTCGTATATTTGCCCGACCATACGGCGGAACAAGATGATGGGTCCAGCGACCGTCGCCGCGAACGTCGTATTCGCCTCCCGGCACAGCGTCGGGGCGTGCACCGTGGACCTCGGCACGCATCGCATTTTCCGCGGCGAAGCCGAAGTACGCATTTCGCCGAAAGCCACCGCCGTACTCGCGCGCCTGCTCGAAACGCCGGGCCAGGCCGTCTCGCGCGAGACCTTGCTGCTCGACGTGTGGAATTCGGCCCACGCGTCGGACGAGCTTCTGACCCAGGCCGTCAAGGAGCTGCGCCGCGCCTTTCGCGACGATCCGCGCGCGCCGGCTTACATCGAAACGATCCCGAAAGGCGGCTATCGCCTGCTCGCGGCGGTCGCCCCGCAGCCCGCGGCGGCCGTCGTCCTCACGAACCTCGACGATGCGCCGACGGCCTCGAACGAAGTCGCCGCAGGTACCGTCGAGGCGCCGGCAACGCCGGTGCGCAGATACGGGCGATTCACACCGCTCGCGCTCGTGGCCTTCGCGGCCGTGGTCGTCGGGGCCGGGCTCGCTGCACAGAAATTCGCGCCGCGCGCGCCGGCGCCGGCGGCCGTGCCGATCCAGGTCGAGGCGATCACATCCGGCTACGAAGACGTCACCTTTCCGTCGATCTCGGCCGACGGCGCCCTCGTCGCGTACGCCGCGCGCAAGCCGCAGGAAGGCACGACCCACATCTTCGTGCAGACCGCGAGCGGTTCGGCGCCGCTGCCGATCGACCCCGGCGCGAGCGGCAGCGATACCTACCCGGTGTGGTCGCCCGACGGCAAGTCCATCGCGTTCATGCGCTACGACGCGGACACCTGCACGTTCCGCGTCACCGCGGCCACCGGAGGCCCGAGCCGTCCCGTCGCGAATTGCACGTCGGGGTCGATCATGTACTTCGATTGGACGCCCGACGGCGAGCGCCTCGTCACGCAGTGGATGGAAAACGACGAACGTCATCTACGCCTGCGCACGATCCGCATCAGCGACGGTTCGTACGCCTCGATCGACTATGCGTTCGACGAGAACCTCGACGATCTGTCGCCGCATTATGCCCCCGACGGCGCAAGCATCGCGTTCCGGCGCGGACAAAACCCGTACAGCGACCTGTTCCTGATTCCCGCCCGCGGCGGGGCCGCGCGCCAACTGACTCATCTGCGCACCACGATCAGCGGCTTCGCGTGGCTTCCGGACAGCCGGCACGTCGTGTTCTCGTCGAAGCACGGTGGCCGCAGCCGCCTCTACCTGCTCGACGTCGCGAGCGGTGCGATCGTTCCGACGAATCAGGAAAACGTCGAATTCCCGAGCGTCGGCGCGCGTTCGGGCCGGTTGACGGCCGCGCGCGGCCATTCGACGGTGAACCTTTCCGAGTATCTGCTCGACGCCTCGGCGAGCGGACCCTCGCAGTCGTTCCGCGCACCGAGCAGCGCGCAGGATCTCTGGCCGGCGTATTCGCACAGCGGCGGCCGCTTGTGCTTCGTCTCCGACCGTTCGGGATCGTCGCAGCTTTGGCTCAGCGATCCCGCGAGCGAGACACCGCTCATGCTGACGCATCTCGACGGCGACGAGATCGTGTCCAATCCGCACTGGACGCCCGACGACGGCCATATCGTGTTCGTGGCCCAGCAAGGCGCGCGCAGCCGTCTCTATGCCGTCGACGTCGACTCGCACCAGCTCGAACAGATCAGCGCAGCCTCCGAGAACGTGCGCGCCGCCGGCTTCGCGCCCGATACCGGCGCGCTGACGTGGGTGTCGGACCGCGGCGGCCGCTGGCAGCTCTGGGAGCGCCGACCTGAAGCGGGCGGCGACGAGCTGCTGCTCGATCTGCCGGTGCTCGCCTTCGACTTCGGACCCGGCAACACGATTTACTACACCGAGGACCACAGGCAGGGCCTGTTCCGACTCGAGGCCGGGGGACACACCGAGCTCGTCACGCGCGAGGTGAACACCGCGAGCCGCCGCGGCTGGCAGGTCGGCGAGGCCGGCATCTACTTCGTGACCTTCCTCGACGACGAGCACTCGAATCTGCGCTTCCTGCGCTGGTCGGACAAGGATGCTTCGGTCGTGCGTCCTCTGGAAAATTACGGTGCGGACATGTCGATTGCCGTGGTTCCCGACGGTTCGCGCGTGACGGTGCCCGTCTACTCCCACCTGGAGAGCGTCGTGGTGGTTTCGGAAACCGGTATCGCTGCGCCCTGAACGCCGCGTCAGAGGCCGCCGGCCGCCTGCGCGACGGCGCGGAACAACGCACGGCCCTTGTTCATCGTTTCCTCCCACTCTTTGTCGGGATCGGAGTCGTAAACGATGCCGCCGCCGGCCTGCACATGCAGGCGGCCGTCTTGGATCACCGCGGTGCGGATCGCGATCGCCGTGTCGGCGTCGCCCCACCAGCCGATGTAGCCGATCGCTCCCGCGTAGATGTTGCGCTTGTGCGGTTCGAGTTCCTGGATGATCTCGAGCGCGCGGATCTTCGGCGCGCCGGAGACCGTGCCGGCCGGGAACGTCGCCTTGAGCACGTCCATGTACGAGAGACCGCCGTTGAGCTCGCCCTGAACCTCGCTCACGATGTGCATGACGTGCGAATAGCGCTCGATGACGAAACTTTCGGTGAGCGCCACGCTGCCCGTGCGGCTGACGCGGCCGACGTCGTTGCGCCCGAGGTCGATGAGCATGAGGTGCTCGGCGCGTTCCTTCGGATCGGCGAGCAGCTCTGCCTCGAGGGCGAGATCCTGCTCGCGCGTCCTGCCGCGCGGCCGCGTGCCGGCGATCGGACGCACGACGACCTTGCCGCCCTTGAGCCTAGCGAGGATCTCGGGCGAGGAGCCGACGATCTGCGCGGCGCCCAAATCGAGGAAATACATGTAGGGCGACGGGTTCAGCGCCCGCAATGCCCGGTAGACGTCGACCGGCCGTGCGCGGAACGGCACCGACAGGCGCTGCGAAGGCACGACCTGGAAGATGTCGCCGGCGCGGATATACTCTTTTGCTTTTTCCACAAGTGCACAATATTGCTCGCGCGTGAAGCTCGATTTGAAATCGGCCTCCTCGAGCGCCTTCGGATCGAGCACTTCGGGGTAGCTCGGACCCGAGCGGCGCAGCCGGAACGCGAGCTCGTCGAGGCGCCGGTGCGCGCGGGCATAGGCCTGCGGCTCGGCAGGATCGGCGTGCACGATCAAATACAGCCGGCCCTTGAGGTTGTCGAACACGGCCACTTCTTCGCTCAGCATGAGCAGCACGTCGGGCAGGCCGAGCTCGTCGGTGCGCTGCCACTGCGCGAGCCGCGACTCGATGTAGCCGATGCACTCGAAGCCGAAATAGCCGACCAGACCGCCGCTGAATTCCGGCATCTGCGGCACGCGCGCCACACGGAATTGCGCGCGCAAACGCTCGATCTCGCCGAGCGGATCGGCGACCTCGCGTTGTTCGACGGTCTCGCCGAGTTCCTCGATCGTGAGCTGGTGGCCGCGCAGCCGGTACACGCGCCGGCAGGGCAGGCCGATGATCGAATGGCGTCCCCAGTTCTCGCCGCCCTCGACCGATTCGAGCAAATACGTGTACGGACCGTCGGCGAGCTTGAGATACACCGAGAGCGGCGTATCGAGATCCGAGAGCACCTCGCGCACGACCGGGATGCGGTTGTATCCCTGCGCGGCGAACGCGGCGAATTCGTCCTGGGAGATCACGGTCGAGCCTTTGCGCGGAGCGGAACATCGAAGATTACAAGCGCGCCGGTTCCGCGACAACGTCGAAAGCCGCCTCGCGCTGCGCGGGTCTCGTGAACTCAGCTCGCGCCAGCGAGCGGCCTCCGCGGCATGCCGCGCAAGCGCAAGACGAACTCGACGCCGCTGCCATCCGCGAGATTGTGCGCGCGGGCGCTGCCGCGATGCGCCTCGGCGATGAGCCGTACCACGAACAGGCCGAGTCCGAGATGGGGGGCATCGCTGCGTCCGCGGCCGGCTTCGCGCACGCTGACGAGCGAATCGAACAGGCGGTCCTGCATCGCAGGTGGCAGGAGCGGCCCGCTGTTCGCGACGGCGATCTCGGCGCCGTCGTCCGTGCGCGCGAGCCTGATCTCGATCCAGCCGTCGGCCGGCGCGAAGCTGCGCGCGTTGTCGACGAGCTTGTCGAGCGCTTGCGCGATGAGCTCGGGTGCGCCGTGCATGAGGAGCGGCTCGACAGGCACGACGCCGTCGATGCGCCGTGGCGCCGCGAGCGGGCGATAGGCGTCGACGCAGCCGCGCACGACCGCCGCGAGGTCGAAATCTTCCGCCTCCGCCGCGGCGATCGCGCGCTCCATGCGGCTCGCCTCGCTCATCGCGCGCACGAGCGCACCGAGGCGCTCCGCGCCCGATCGCGCACGCGCGAGATACGGTTGCGCATCGGCGGGCATCGGCTGGTGCTCGAGATTCTCGAGCGACGACTTCACGATCGCGAGCGGCGTTTGCAGTTCGTGCGAGAGCTTGCTGGCGAGCGTGCGCAGGTAATCGGTATACGCACCGACTTCGTCGAGCAGGCGCGCGAAGCTGCGCGCGAGATCGCCGAGCTCGTCGCGCGCGTCGATGAGCGGCAACGGCGCCTCGCTCTTGCCGCCCGTGCGCAGCGCGCGCTCGGCCGCGTTGCGCAGGCGGCGGATGCGCAAGCTCAGCGCACTCGCGAACGCGAACAGCAAACCGCCGGCGACGGCCATCGCGAGCAGGCTCGCGCCCGCGAGACCCAGCAGCGCGCGATTCGTGAGCAGCGGCAAGGCATCGCCGGGCTGCTCGAGCAGGAGCGCGCCGCGCACCTCGCCTCCGGTTTTCATGGGCACCGCCGCGGCCAGCACGACTTGATCTTCCGCCGGCGACGGATGCCACGCCGTCGAGGCGACGCCCGACAGCGCCTGCCAGATCTCGGGGGCGGCCAGACGCGGCAGCGTCGTCGAAAAGTCCTCGGCGCGCGTGAACCCCGGGGCGATGAGATGTCGATAGACGAGGCTTTCGAGCCACCGGCGCCGGGACGATGCAGGCGCCGTCGGCGCGGCCAGCGTTCCGGATTCGGCCACGACCCAGCCTTCGCCGCTCAGGAGGCGTGCGCGCATGCCCTCGGGCGCGAACTGGCCGAGCTTCGACGACAGCTCCGGCGCGAGCGCGAGCAGCGGCAGAGGCTCCGCGACTTCGGCCGCCGGAGCGGCGGCGTCGAACATCGTGAGCGCGAGCCGCTCGGGCATCTGCGCACGCGGCACGCGCAGCTCCACGCGGTAGCCCGAACCGTCCTCCTGCCATGCGCCGTCGAGCGTGGTCGGCAGCGCGTTGTCGGTCGCATCGGTCAGCGTGAGCCCGTCGAAGTGCCCCGGCGCTGCGCTGGCGAGCAGATAGCGGCGCACGAGTGCGCCGCGTTGGAGCGTCAGCGTCAAATGATCGCTCGCGGGAGCGCGCGGATCGCCCGCGTCGACGCGCGTGCGCGTGGCATCGCGCACGTTCGCGAACAGATACAGCCAGTCGCGGTTTGCACAAAGCAACAACGTCAACTTGTGCGCATCGTCGGGCGGCCCGAGCGGCTGCGCGAAACGCGACAGGTCCTGCCAATCGTCGCCGTAGCCGTCGATCGCGATGCGACCGGGCGCCTTGTGCACGTAGATCGCCGCGCCGGCGGGCGGCAGCTCGAGCCCGAGCGCGCCGAGGCTTCTGGCGAGCGCTTGCGCCGACGCGATGAGCGTCTGCTCCTGACCCTGGCGCAGCAGCTCTTCCATCTGCTGCACGAACAGCCAGCCGACGAGCGGCATGGCCAGCGTCGAGAGCGCGATGAGCAGGAGTTTGAAGCGCAGGGACATGGGAAGAGCCGGGATTCGGGATTTGGGAGTGGGGATTCGACGCTTCTACCAATCCCGAATCTCCAATCCCCAATCCCGACCGTCAAGGCTTCCAGCGATAACCGACGCCGTGCACGGTTTCGATCGAATCGAAATTCGCGTCGATGGCGATGAACTTCTTGCGGATGCGCTTGATGTGCGACGTGATCGTCGCGTCGTCGACGACGACCTGCGCTTCGCGCATGAGCTGATCGCGGTTCTTGACGTGGCCGGGGAAGCGCACGAGCGTGTGCACCATCCAGAATTCGGTGACGGTCAGCGGCACTTCGGCGCCGTTCCAGGTGATGCGCATGCGTTCGGCTTCGAGCTTCAGCGGCCCGTGTTCGACGACCGTCTCCTTGGCCGAGGGCTTGTTGAGCGCGTCGAGCCGCCGGAACAGGGCGCTGATGCGCGCGGCGAGATGATGCAGGCTCACGTCCTTGGTGAGATAGTCGTCGGCGCCGAGGCGCAGGCCCGAGATGATGTCGAAATCCGAGTCGCGTGCGGTCAGGAAGATGATCGGCAGCGTCGGCGATTTGCCGCGCAGCTCGCGGCAGAGATCGAAGCCGCCTTCGGGTTCGTCGCCGAGGCCGACGTCGATGATCACGAGCTCCGGCAGGCGCAGGCCGAAGGCACGGCTGGCCTCGGGACGTGAACCATAGCCCTGCACCTGGTAACCGAAGCGCGTCAGCGCCTCGACGTAGTTGGCGCGAATGGCGGGTTCGTCTTCGACGATGGCGATCGTGCGGGCCACGGTGATGCCTCATGAACTCGGGGTGTGCCGAGCTTACGGGGGTGCGCAGCGCTCGGCAACGTCCCGCGGCGCGTTGCCACGAGTTCGCCACAATTGATCGGCGCCGCGCCCGATTCGCGGCCGCGCGAGCGCCGTGGCCAGCCCGATCCTAGGCTCCACGCACCACCGCCCGACCACGACCCGACCGAGCCATGAACAACGAACGCCCCAACGCGAACGCGGAACTCAATCAATCCTTCGAGCCGCTGCGCACCGCCTTCGCCCTGATCGCCCTGCTGCTCGGCGTGATCGCCAGCCTGCGCTTCTGAACGACTCTCGACCGAGGAGATGCCGATGGACGTCTATCTGACCGCCGATTTCTATCGTCTGCGCGACGAACTCAACGACTGGCGCGATGCGCCGACGAACGACCTCGATCTCTGGCGCGCGGCGACACCGGTTCATTCCCACCCGGCGCGCGAGGAAACCGATCCGCAGTGGTGCGTACTCTGACGCGAACCGTCCCTTGCTCCCGCGCCGGGAGTCGGCCCCTCCCCCGACCTCGATGACTCTCGGCGCGGATTTTTTCTCTTCCGACCACTCTGGTTCGCCATTCCCGCGCAAGCGGGAGGCTTTTCAGCAGTGGAGCTGGTCAAACGGTTTATGTATTTCGGAGCACGAGCTTTCGCTCGCCCTGCGGTCGAGCGAGACACCTTTCTTTGCCTGGCCAAAGAAAGGTGTCCCAAAGAAAGGCCACCCCGCGAGCGCGCCCTACGGGCATCCTGCCCTGCGGGTGCGCGAGCACACTGCGGGCTCCGCTGACGGCACCTCCGTGTGCCGACAGCGGAGTCGGCGCGATCCCTCGCGCCGCCCCTGCGGGCTTGTCCTCCGTGCGCTCGCCGCGCTCGAGGGGCCCCGAAGAGCGGCGCACATTCCATGTGCGCAGAAGCGAGCTGAAGAGCAGAGAGCTTCGCTCTCGCTTCTGCGCGCAGGAGCGCGCTGCTCTTTGGGGCCCCTCGGGCGCGGCGAGGCCGCGGAGGAAAAGTCGCGCAGCGATCGCGCGCAGGACGCGCGCGAGTTTGCTGTCAGCACACGGATGTGCTGTCAGCAAACCCCGGAGTGGGCTCGCGGAGTCGGAGGGCAGGATGCCCGTAGACCGCGCTCGCGGGGTGGCCTTTCTTTTGCGTACTTTTCTTTGGCCAGGCAAAGAAAAGTACGACGCTCGTCCGCAGGACGAGCGGAAGCTCTTGCTCTCCTCGGTTCCGTTCCACGCAGCGTACAAGTGGAACGGAACGAGGATCGAAAATCACTCGCCCAGCGTCAATAACGACGCATTGCCACCCGCCGCCGTCGTGTTGATCGTGAGCGTCCGCTCCGTCGTGAAGCGCAGCAGGTAGTGCGGTCCGCCGGCCTTGGGACCGGTGCCCGACAGGCCTTCGCCGCCAAACGGTTGCACGCCGACGACGGCGCCGATCTGATTGCGGTTGACGTAGCAATTGCCTACTTTTGCGCGTTGTGCAATATGCGCAATCGTGGAATCGATGCGGCTGTGCACGCCGAGCGTGAGGCCGAAACCCGTGGCGTTGATGGCGTCGATCACCGCGTCGAGCTCATCCGCTTTCCAGCGCAGCACGTGCAGCACGGGGCCGAAGACTTCGTGCGTGAGCTGCGTGAGCGATTTGAGCTCGTAGGCGCGCGGCGCGAAGAAGGTGCCGTTCGCGCATTCCGCGCCCATCGTCACCTGTTTGATGAGCTTCGCCTCCTTGTCCATGCGCGCGGCGTGCTCGGCGAGGCCCTTGTGCGAAGGTTCGTCGATGACCGGGCCGACGTCGGTCGAGAGCAGCGCCGGGTCGCCGACCTTGAGCTCGTCCATCGCACCGGCGAGCATCGCGATCACCTTGTCGGCGATGTCTTCCTGCACGAACAGCACGCGCGCAGCCGAACAGCGCTGGCCGGCGGAATCGAACGCGGAGGCGATCGCATCCTTGACGAGCTGCTCGGGCAACGCGGAGGAATCGGCGATCAGCGCGTTCTGGCCGCCCGTCTCGGCGATCAACGCGGCGATCGGCGCGTTGCGCGCCGCGAGCGTGCGGTTGATCGTCCACGCGGTTTCGGTCGAGCCGGTCAGACAGACGCCCGCGACGTCGGACTTCGTGAGCAGCGTGTTGCCGATCATGGAGCCCTTGCCGGGCACGAACTGGAGCACGGCTTCCGGAACGCCGGCCTCGTGCAGCAGCTTGACGGCCGCGTGGCCGATCAGCACGGTCTGGTCCGCGGGCTTGGCGATCACGGCGTTGCCGGCGGCGAGCGCCGCGGCGACCTGGCCCGTGAAGATCGCGAGCGGGAAATTCCACGGACTGATGCAGACGAATACGCCGCGCCCGTGCAGCGAGAGCTGGTTCGATTCGCCGGTCGGGCCGGGCAGCGCCTCGGGGTGGCCCATGAGCTTGCGCGCCATCGCCGCGTAGTAGCGGCAAAGATCGGCTGCTTCGCGCACTTCCGAAACGGCCGCGGTCAGCGTCTTGCCGGCTTCGCGCACGAGCAGGGCGACGAACTGGGTGCGGCGCTGCTCGAGCAAGTCGGCGGCGTATTCGAGGATCTTCGCACGCGAGGACGCCGGCATATGGTCCCAGGCCGGCTGCGCGGCGACGCCGTTGGCGAGCGCACGTTCGACGGTCGCGGCGTCGGCCTGTTGCTTGGTACCGAGTTTGACGCGGCGGTCGGCGGGATTCGTGACGTCCTGCAGCGGCTCCTTCGACGTGGCGCCCGGCACGAGCGGCGTCGCGCTCCAGTTCATCGCGATCTGCGACACGCCGTCGGCGAGCGCCTTCAATTCGTTGTCATTTCCGAAATTCACGCCCATGGAGTTCTTCCGTTGTTCGCCGAACAATGCGATCGGCTGCGGGATGCGCGGGTGCGGGATCGTCGTGAACGCACGCACGGTTTCGACGGGATCGGCGACCAGGTCGCGGATCGGCAGCGATTCATCGACGATGCGGTTCACGAACGAGGTGTTGGCGCCGTTCTCGAGCAGGCGCCGGACGAGGTACGGCAGCAGGTCCTCGTGACTGCCCACCGGCGCGTAGACGCGGCAGGGCACGTCGAGGTTCTTCGGCCCGATCACTTCGGCATAGAGGTCGGCGCCCATGCCGTGCAGGCGCTGGAACTCGAACGGGCGTCCGTTCGCGAAGTGATGGATCGCTGCGATCGTGTGTGCGTTGTGCGTGGCGAACGCCGGGTAGAAGGCGCCGCCGTGCTCGAACAGGCGCCGGGCGCACGCGAGGTACGACACGTCGGTGTTCGGCTTGCGCGTATACACGGGATAGCCCGTGTGGCCGCCTTCCTGCGCACGCTTGATCTCGGAATCCCAATACGCGCCTTTGACGAGGCGCACGCAGAAACGCCGGCCGACCTTGGCCGCCTGCTCGGCGAGCCAGTCGATGACGAACGGTGCGCGCTTCTGGTACGCCTGCACCGCGAGGCCGTAGCCGTTCCAGCCGTCGAGTGAGGTATCGGCGTGCACGGCGGCGATCACATCGAGCGAGAGCTCGAGCCGGTCGGCTTCTTCGGCATCGACGGTGAGGCCGATGCCGTGCTTCTTCGCGAGCTGCGCGAGCTCAAGGAGCTTCGGCGTCAGTTCGGCGTGCACGCGTGCGCGCTTGGCCACTTCGTAGCGCGGATGCAGCGCCGAGAGCTTGATCGAGATGCTCGGCGCATCGAGCACGTCCGCGAACGGCCCGCGCGCACCGAGAGCGGCGATCGCGTCCTTGTAGGCGCGGTGGTAGCGCTCGGCGTCGGGCTGGGTGAGCGCCGCCTCGCCGAGCATGTCGTAGGAATAACGGTAGGCGCGATTGTCTTTTTCGGCGGCGCGGTCGAGCGCTTCCTTGATCGTGCGGCCCATCACGAACTGATGGCCCATGATGCGCATCGCCTGGCGCACCGCGAGGCGGATGACGGGCTCGCCGGCGCGGCCGATCAGCCGCTTGAGCGCTCCGAAGAAGTTGCGCTGCGTCTCTTCGGCCAGCGTGACGAGCTTGCCGGTGAGCATGAGACCCCAGGTGCCCGCGTTGACGAGCACCGAATCGCTCTTGCCGACGTGGGACTCCCAATTGGCTTCGCCGAGCTTGTCGGAGATGAGCTTGTCGGCCGTGTCCTTGTCCGGGATGCGCAAGAGCGCCTCGGCCACGCACATGAGCAGCACGCCTTCCTCGCTCGAGAGGTCGTATTCGCGCATGAACGATTCGACGGCCGACTGCTGGCTGGCCTTCGCGCGCACGCGGGCGACGAGCTCGGTGGCGCGCGCGAGCACGAGATCGCGTTCCGCTGGCGCGAGCGCCGCTTGCGCGAGGAGCTCATGCATGGCCTCGGTCTCGTCGCGCGCATAGGCGGCGGTCAGGCGCGCGCGGGCAGGGTCCGGGGTCGGCGGCAATTCGGATGTGAGGATGGCGTTCATGAGTCCTGGGCGACCGCGCCGTCGGCCGGCACGAGGGCCGCGTAGTTTAGCAGTCGCGCCGGACGCTCGCAGGAGTCTCCCGTGAAATCGCGAATGGCGCGAAAACAGCGGGGCAAAAACGTCTTTTTCGGCGTTTTCCTCGCGTCTTCGCGTATTCCCGCAACGCCGGATTCCCGCACGCTGATCGGTTTCCGCGCTTGCCCGCACTCGGCGCGCTCACTATCATTGGCAAGTTTCGCGCACGCCGGGTCGTCGATGACCGCAGAAGTGACGGGTTCGCTGCCAGGCAAGGCGGCGACGGTGCTGGTTCTGCCGCACCGGTCGCTGTCGCGCTCGGGGCTGGCGTGGTTTATGGCGGGACAGAGTTTTGCGGTCGGCATCTTCGCGTCGGCGGCGGCGTGGCAGGGCAACGTGTTGGCGCCCGTGTTCGCGGTACTCGAACTGTGCTTGCTGGCGTATTGCCTGCGGCGGGTATGGCTCGCCTCGCGGCACGGCCAGGTGATCACGCTGACGGCGGAGCGGCTCGAGATCGTCGGCGCGCGTACCGAGGCGCCGCTGCGCTTCCACCCGTACTGGGTGCGGGTGCGGTTGGAATCGCCGGCGCGGCGCGGATGGCCGAGCCGTCTGATGCTGGGCTCGCACGGACGCGAGGTGGAGATCGGATCGTTCTTGAACGAAGCGGAGCGCCGGCAACTGGCGCATGAGCTTCAACAGTTGCTGCGGCCGCTCAAGGGCAGCGGCGGCGTATCGGAAAACTTGGATGCAGGTGACAGCGAATGAAGGGTGCCGGCGTGTTGCGTAGCAAATTTGGCGGGTTCCACCGGGCATGCGGTGCCGCGCTTTCGGCCGTGCTGGCGGCGTACGCCGGCAGGGCGCATGCGCTTGCGCAGCCCTGGCAGCTCAACATGACGCCCGGCGTCACGCAGACTTCGCACGAGGTCTACGAGATCCACATGTGGGCGTTCTACGTCTGCTGCGCGATCGGCGTGCTCGTGTTCGGCGCGATGATCGTGGCCATGTTCAAGTTCCGCAAATCCAAGGGCGCCGTGCCGGCGACCTGGAGCCACAACACGAAGATCGAGGCGATCTGGACGGTCCTGCCGATCATCATCCTGATCACGCTCGCCGCGCCGGCGACGCGGGTCATGATCAGCATGGCGCATACCGAAGATTCGCAGATGACCGTGAAGATCACGGGCTATCAGTGGAAGTGGGGCTACGACTACGTGAACGTCGGCGACAAGGCCTACCACGTGCACTTCATTTCGCGCCTCGATCCGATGAGCGACAAGACGCGTCAGCTCAAGTCGGGTCTCGACCCGCGGGCCGTGAAGGGCAAGGATTTGAACGGCAACGAAGAGCAGACGTATCTGCTCGACGTCGATCATCCGCTCGTGATCCCGACCGACACGAAGATCCGCTTCGTTGTCACGGGCGACGACGTGATTCACGCCTGGTGGGTGCCGCAGCTCGGCTGGAAGCAGGACGCGATCCCCGGCATCATCAACGACGACTGGACGAACATCCACGAGCCCGGCATCTACCGCGGGCAATGCGCGGAGCTGTGCGGCCAGGACCACGCCTTCATGCCCATCGTGGTCAAGGCCGTGCCGATGCCCGAATTCCAGAAGTGGCTCGACGAGCAGGAAGCGCAGGCCGCGCCCGCGCCCGCAGCGACGCCTGCCGCACCCGCCGCCGCACCCGCCGCTAACGGCTGAGAAACCATAGAGACATGCAGCCACGGAAGGCTGCTTTGCAAGGTCCGCGATCAGGCACGATCGCAAAAAATCGAGGATTCAACATGGCTACCCACGACGTCGCCCACCACGACGAACACCACGATCACCACGACGAGAAGCCGCGCGGCTTCATCAACCGCTGGGTGTTCTCGACGAACCACAAAGACATCGGTACGTTGTACCTGATCTTCTCGTTCACGATGGCGTGCGTCGGCGCGGGATTCTCGGGCGTGATCCGCACCGAGCTCATGAAGCCCGGCCTGCAGTTCGTGCAGCCCTACTTCTTCAACGAGATGACGACGCTGCACGCGCTCGTCATGATCTTCGGCGCGATCATGCCGGCCTTCGTCGGCCTCGCGAACTGGATGATTCCGCTGCAGGTCGGCGCGCCCGACATGGCGCTGCCGCGCATGAACAACTGGTCGTTCTGGATCCTGCCGTTCGCGTTCTTCATGCTGCTCTCGACGCTGTTCATGCCGGGCGGCGCTCCGGCCGGCGGCTGGACGATGTACCCGCCGCTCGCGATCCAGGGCGGCGCGAGCGTGGCCTTTCTCGTGTTCTCCGTGCATCTGATGGGCATCTCCTCGATCATGGGCGCGATCAACATCATCGCGACCATTCTCAACATGCGCGCGCCGGGCATGGACCTGCTCAAGATGCCGCTGTTCGTCTGGAGCTGGCTCATCACGGCGTTCCTGCTCATCGCGGTGATGCCCGTGCTGGCCGGCGCGGTGACGATGCTGCTCACCGACAAATACTTCGGCACGAGCTTCTTCAACGCCGCGGGCGGCGGCGACCCGGTGATGTTCCAACACATCTTCTGGTTCTTCGGGCACCCCGAGGTCTACATCATGATCCTGCCCGCGTTCGGCATCGTGAGCGAGATCATTCCGACCTTTTCGCGCAAGCCGCTGTTCGGCTACCAGGCGATGGTGTACGCGATCGCCTCGATCGCATTCCTGTCGTTCATCGTGTGGGGCCACCACATGTTCACGGTCGGCATGCCGCTCGGCGGCGAACTGTTCTTCATGTATTCGACGATGCTCATCGCCGTACCGACCGGCGTGAAGGTGTTCAACTGGGTGTCGACGATGTGGGGCGGCTCGATGAGCTTCGAAACGCCGATGCTGTGGGCGATCGGCTTCGTGATCCTGTTCACGATCGGCGGGTTCTCCGGCCTCATGCTCGCGCTCGTGCCGGCCGATTTCCAGTACCAGGACACCTACTTTGTCGTCGCGCACTTCCACTACGTGCTCGTGACGGGCGCGCTGTTCTCGATCATCGCGGCCATCTACTACTGGTGGCCGAAGTGGACCGGCAAGATGTACAACGAGACCTGGGCGAGGTTCCACTTCTGGTGGAGCATCGTGTTCGTGAACGTGCTGTTCTTCCCGCAGCACTTCCTGGGCCTCGCGGGCATGCCGCGCCGCATTCCGGACTACAACGTGGCGTTCTCCGACTGGAACTTCATCTCGACGATCGGCGCCTACGGCATGTTCCTGACGCCGATCATGATGTTCGTGATCCTGTGGAACTCGCTGAAATCCGGCGCTCCGGCCAAGGCGCAGGCCTGGGAAGGCGCGCATGGCCTCGAGTGGACCGTGCCGTCGCCGGCACCGTTCCACACGTTCGCGACGCCGCCGCTCATCCACGATGAAGACCTCGCGCACGGGGACGTCACGCACTGACTCGCGGCGTCCTGGGCCCCGAGGGTCTCGCTTCCGAGATCCTCCGGTCGAGGCGATCGCGTAACGAGCTTATGAACCACCAAGACGCCAACTCGATCGAACAGCAACGCCGCGCGATTCGCCGCACGGTGTGGATCACGGGCGCCGTCGCGCTCGCGATCTTCGTGCTGTTCTTCGTCAAGCAGGGTCTCTGGCACTGATGGACGCGACGGTCGCCCAGCGCAACCGGCAGTTCCGCAAGCGCGCGCTCGTCGCGTGTGCCGCGATGTTCCTGTTCGGTTTCGCCTGCGTGCCGATCTATCGCATCGCCTGTGTCCACGTGTTCCACAACCGCATCGAGAACCGCGCCGACGGCAGCGACAAGATCGCCGGCCTCGTCGAGGACGACTCGCGCTGGGTCACGGTGCAATTCATCGGCACCGTGAACAGCGCGCTCAAGTGGCAATTCGCACCCGAGAAAACCGCGGTCAAGGTGCATCCCGGCAAGCTCAGCGAAGCGTGGTTCGATGCGACGAATCTCGCCCCCGGCGCGATCGTCGGCAACGCCGTGCCGAGCATCGCGCCGAACGCGGCGTCGCTGTATTTCAACAAGACCGAATGCTTCTGCTTCACCGAGCAGGTGTTGAAGCCGGGCGAGTCGCGGCGCATGCCGGTGAAGTTCGTCGTCGATCCGAAGCTGCCGGCCGACATCGACACGCTGACGCTTTCGTATACTTTTTACAACAACGAACTGGCGACGAAGAAGCTGGCCGAGCAAGCACGAAGCGGCTCAAAACCGTCGACCTGAGGAATCGATCACATGGCACAGACACAAGGCGCTTATTACGTCCCGCACGGCACGCGCTGGCCGATCCTGGGCTCGTTCGGCCTGTTCTTCACGGTCGGCGGCGCCGGCATGTGGGTCAACGAGGTCGGCGTCGGCAAGTACGTCATGGTGCTCGGCATCGCCTGCCTGCTCTCGATGATGTTCGGCTGGTTCCGCACCGTCATCGGCGAATCCATCGCCGGCAACTACAACAAGCAGGTGGACACCTCGTTCCGCATGGGAATGATGTGGTTCATCTTCTCCGAAGTCATGTTCTTCGCGGCATTCTTCGGCGCGCTGTTCTACGCACGTGCACTGTCGGTGCCGTGGATCGGCGGCGAAGGCGACGGCGCGCTGACGAATTACTTCCTATGGAAGGGCTTCACGCCGGCCTGGCCGACCAACGGTCCCGGTCACATCGGCGGCGCCTTCGAGAGCATGGGCGCCTGGGGCGTGCCGCTCCTCAACACGCTGATCCTGTTGTCTTCGGGCGTGACGATCACGATCGCCCACCACGCGTTGCGCGCCGGCAACCGCGCGCAGCTTTTGATCTGGCTCGCCGCCACGATCGTGCTCGGCTTCACGTTCCTCAATTTCCAGGCCCACGAGTACTACGAGGCCTACACGCACATGAACCTGACGCTCGGCAGCGGCATCTACGGGTCGACGTTCTTCATGCTCACGGGGTTCCACGGCCTGCACGTGACGCTCGGCGCGATCATGCTCACCGTGATCTGGTTCCGCTGCCTGAAGGGCCACTTCAGCAGGGATCACCACTTCGCGTTCGAAGCGGTGGCCTGGTACTGGCACTTCGTCGACGTGGTGTGGCTCGGCCTGTTCATGTTCGTGTACGTGCTCTGATAGGCGAGACTCGGAATCGGCGATTCGAAAACCACGAGTCGCCGGTCCGGATCGGCAACTCCGCTCTAGCGACCGATCCCATGCGGCTGGATCAGTCCGGTTGCAATGCCGAGGATCACGAGCAGGATCAGGAGCACCGAAAGTGCGATGCGACGCGTGAGCGCCTTGACGGTGCGGTCGGTCTGACCCTTGTCGGTCATCATGTAGAAGAGCCCCGCGCCCAGGTTGTAGACGATCACGATCAGGAACGCGATGACGAACAAGGTAGTCCACATGGGCGCCGCTACTCCTTTCGAGTTCGTGCGCGAGTATAGCGCCGCGCACCGATGACGTCGCGACGCTGGCGGCGTCCGAGCGTGTTCGCGCTGGGACTCACGATAGCAGGCGCAGCGGCGTTCGCGGCGCTCGGCGTCTGGCAGCTCGACCGTGCGGCGCAGAAGGAGCGTCTGCTGGCGAGCTTCGCCGCCGGCTCGACGGCGCCGCTCGTCGAACTCGCCGACGTGCGCGACCGCGACGTGACGCAGCAATTTCCACATGTGCACGCCGCAGGACGATTCGTCGCCGATCGCGGCTATCTGCTCGACGAGCAGATACATGCGGGCCAGGTTGGCGTCCGCGCCATCGGCGTGTTCGCCGCCGAGCGCGAGGATCGTCTGCTGCTCGTCGACCGCGGATGGCTGCCGTGGAATCATGCGCCGGGCACGCGTCCGGCGGTGCCGCCGCTGCCCGAGGGCGAACAGTCGCTGAGCGGCATCTATGCGCCGTTTCCGGGCGGCGGGCTCGCCGTCGGCGGCGACGCGCTCAAGACGCAGGCGGCCTGGCCCAAGCTCACGCTGCGGCTCGACGCCGCGGCGGTCGCGGCCGATCTGGGCAAGCCGGTCCTGCCGCGCATCCTGCTGCTCGATCCAACGCCGGACAGCGGCTTTGTGCGCGAGTGGACGCCGAACGTGATGCCGCCGGCACGCCACCGCGCCTATGCGTTCCAGTGGTTCACGTTCGCAGTCGCGGCGCTCGCGATATTCGTCGCCATACATTGGCGCAAAGTGGAAAATGCGACATCATGAATCCGCGAACCAAGAATCGCTTGTACCTGCTCCTCATCGTCGCCGCGTTCGCGATCCCGATGGCGCTCGCGTTCGTGTTGCGTTTCGAGGGCTGGCATCCCGTGAAGACGCGCAACTCCGGCGATCTCGTCGAACCCCCGCGCGACGTCTCGGCCGTCCCCGTCACGCTGGCGGACGGCAGCAAGCTCGTCTGGCGCGATCCCGCGTGGCAGTGGACGCTGCTTGCGCTGCCCGGCGCGCAATGCGCGGCGGTCTGCCGCGAACGTCTAGACGAAATCCTGCGCATGCGTCTGACGCTCGGACGCAATGCCGAACGTTTGCGCGTCGTTTATCTCGGACCTGCACTGCCGGCCGACTTCATCGCCGCGCGCACGCCATTGCTGGCGGGAAGCGACGACAGCGGCGCTTTTTCCGGCGACCGCGCCAAGGACGGGGACGATCTCGCGCTCGCGCTCGTCGACCCGAACGGCGCGCTCATGATGCGCTATGGGCAAGGGTACGACGCGCGCGGCTTGCGCGAAGACGTCGTCAAGGTGCTGCATTGATGCGCGGAATCGCCCCGTCGCTGCGCAGTGTGCGTCGGCTGGCCTGGATCGCAGCGGCGCTCGCGCTGCTCGTCATCGTTTTCGGCGCCTTCGTGCGCCTGTCCAACGCCGGTTTGTCGTGCCCCGACTGGCCGACCTGCTACGGCAAGCTGACGTGGCCGACGCAGCCGCACGACGTGGCGAGCGCGAATGCGGCATTCCCCGATCGGCCGGTCGAGACCGACAAAGCCTGGCGCGAGCAGGTGCACCGCATGCTCGTCGGCGGCCTGAGCCTCGTCACGTTCGCGCTCGCCGGGCTCGCGTTCGTGCGCCGCCGCGAACTCGGGCGCCTCGCGCTCGTGCCGCTTTTCGCGGCGCTGTTCATCGTATTCCAAGCCGCGCTCGGCATGTGGACGGTGACGCTCAAGCTGCTGCCGCTCGTCGTCGCCTCGCATCTCGTGGGCGGTCTCACGATGCTCGCACTGCTTGCGGGCACGGCGCTCGCACTGAGCCTGGCGCCTGTGGGAAATGTGGAAAATGCCGCATTGCGACGCGCGTCGGCGTTCGGCATCGCGCTGCTCGCCGTGCAAATCGCGCTTGGCGGCTGGACGAGCGCCAACTACGCGGCGCTCGCCTGCGGCACCGATTTCCCGACCTGCCTCGGCCAGTGGCATCCGCCGACCGATTTCGGCAACGCCTTCGTGCTCTGGCGCGGCATTGGCGTCGATTACGAAGGCGGCGTGCTCGATGCGCCGGCGCGCACCGCAATTCAGCTTGCGCATCGCCTGGGCGCGCTCGTGGTGTTCATCTACGGCATCGCGCTCGCGGCGTTCGCCATGCGGCGCCGCGAGACGCGGATGTTCGGCGCCGCGATGGCAGTGCTGTTGCTCGCCCAGGTTGCGCTCGGGATCGGCAACGTCGTGCTCGGACTGCCGCTCGCCGTCGCGACCGCGCACAACGGCGTGGCGGCGTTGCTGCTTTGCGCGTTGCTCGCGCTGTGGGTGCGGCTGCGCCGCGCCGCCCCGGACCGAGACGGCGCACGCACGCTCCTTTAGACTTCGCCCATGTCCGCCACGCTGGCCCGCCAATATCTCGAGCTCACGAAGCCGCGCGTCGTCGCACTGATCGTGTTCACGGCGATCATCGGCATGTTTCTCGCGGTGCCCGGCATGGTGCCTTTGCGTCCGCTCCTCGCGGGAACGGTCGGCATCTGGCTCGCTGCGGCATCGGCGGCGGCGATCAACCACCTCATCGATCAGCGCATCGATCGCGTCATGGCGCGCACCGCGCACCGCCCGCTCGCGACGGGCGCGCTCACGCCGAGCCAAGTGTTGGCCTTCGCCGTCGCGCTCGGTGCGGTATCGATGGCGATCCTCGTCTCGCTCGTGAACCCGCTGACGGCGGCGCTCACGTTCGCGTCGCTGATCGGCTATGCGATCGTCTACACGGCGTGGCTCAAGCGTGCGACGCCGCAGAACATCGTGATCGGCGGCGCGGCCGGCGCAGCGCCGCCCGTGCTCGGCTGGGCCGCGGTGACGGGCCAAGTGCATCCGTATGCGCTCTTGTTGTTCCTCATCATCTTCGTGTGGACGCCGCCGCATTTCTGGGCGCTCGCGATTTTCCGCCGCGACGACTACTCGCGTGCGCAGGTGCCCATGCTGCCAGTCACGCACGGCGTCGAATACACGCGCTGGCACGTGCTGTTCTATACCGTGCTGCTCGTCATCGTCACGGTGCTGCCGTATCTGACGGGCATGAGCGGCGCGTTCTACCTCGGCGGTGCGCTCGTCCTCGGCGCGGGATTTCTCTACTACGCCGCGGTGCTCATGCGGCCGCCGAACGAGCAGTTCGCGATGCGCGTGTTCAACTACTCGATCGTCTATTTGATGGCGCTCTTCGCATTCCTGCTCGTCGACCACTACATCGACACGCCGCCGTTCGCGCGGCATCTCATCGAACTGCATCGCGTGGGGTAGGACGAGGGCTCTCCGCTCCGCGCCCGGAGCCTCGTGCGAGCTCGCGCTGGACTTTCGCCGTGTCCGTGCGCACAGTGTAGGCGCCCACCAGACCTGGAGAACGGCCATGAGCGGCATCTACGACTTCAGCGCGAAAACCATCGACGGCGAGGAGCGGAAGCTCGACGCCTACAAGGGCAAAGCGATGCTCGTCGTCAACGTCGCGAGCAAGTGCGGTTTCACGCCGCAATACAAGGGTCTCGAGGCGCTATACGAAAAATATCGCGACAAGGGGCTCGTCGTGCTCGGCTTTCCGTGCGATCAATTCGGCCACCAGGAGCCCGGCGACGAAGCCGAAATCAAGAATTTCTGCGCGCTGAACTACGATGTCAAATTCCCGCTGTTCGCGAAAATCGACGTCAACGGCGCGCGTACGCATCCGCTCTACAAGTATCTCAAGAGCGAAGCCAAAGGCGTGCTCGGCACCGAGGCGATCAAATGGAACTTCACGAAGTTCCTCGTCGACAAGGACGGGCGCGTCGTCACGCGTTACGCGCCGACCGATACGCCCGAGAAAATCGAAAAGGACGTCGCCCGCATGTTGTGACGACGTCCGTTGCGGCGGAGCGGAGCTCCGCCGGCATCAGGCCGCGCTCACGCGCTCGGCCTGCAGGCCTTTCTGGCCTTGCACTACGTCGAACGCGACGCGCTGGCCTTCCTGCAACGTGCGGAAGCCCGAACCCGTGATCGCGCGGAAATGCACGAACACGTCCGGTCCGTTTTCGCGCGCGATGAAACCGAAGCCCTTGGCGTCGTTGAACCATTTGACGGTGCCGATCTGACGATCAGACATGAAACTACTCCAAACAAAATGAAAGAAAATTCGGCGCTCCCTTGCGGGAACGGCCGGCATACTGGTGTGCGAGGAAAACGCGAGGGGAACGATGGTGCGGATCGGTGGATCAGCGCATCGGGTCACACGAACGGCGGTGAACCCGGCAGACTCAGTGGCATAAGTGTAGCGGACATCGCGCTCGGAAGCGAATCTGCCGCATAATCTCGCGATGGCGAACTCGACTTATGACGCAATCCTCGTCGGCGGCGGCCACAACGGCCTCGTATGCGCGACCTATCTGGCCCGCGCTGGCTTCAAGGTGCTCGTGCTCGAGCGGCGCAACGTCGTCGGCGGCGCCGCGGTCACCGAGGAGTTCCATCCGGGCTTCCGCAACTCGGTGGCGGCCTATACCGTCTCGTTGCTGCAGCCGAAGGTCATCCGCGATCTCGACCTCGCCGCTCACGGTCTCAAGATCGTCCTGCGCAAGGCGAACAATTTCCTGCCGCTGTTCGACAACCGCTATCTGCTGACCGGCGAGGGCCGCACGCGCGCCGAAGTCGCGAAATTCTCTGTGCGCGATGCGGAACGCTTGCCCGACTACGAGCGTCGACTCGATGCGATTGCCGACGAGTTGCGCGCGCTCGCGCTCGAAGCGCCGCCGAACGTGGCCGAACGCGGCGGCTGGTGGAAGGCCCTCGGCGAGCTGCTGCACGCGGGCCGCATCGGGCGCCGGTTGGCCAAGCTCGACACGGGGTTGCGCACCGAGCTCCTCGATCTCTTCGCGATCTCGGCCGGCGAATACCTCGACCGCTTCTTCGAGAGCGAGCCGATCAAGGCCTTGTTCGGGTTCGACGGCGTGGTCGGCAACTACGCGAGTCCCTACACGCCGGGCAGCGCCTATGTGTTGCTCCATCACGTGTTCGGCGAGGTCAACGGGGTCAAGGGCGCCTGGGGGCATGCGATCGGCGGCATGGGCGCGATCACCCAGGCCATGGCGGAATCGGCCGCCGCATCGGGCGTCGAGATCCGCACGGGCTGCGGCGTGCGCGAGATCCTCGTCGAGCAGGGCCGCGCGGCGGGCGTCGTCACCGACAAGGGCGAGGCGCTGCGCGCGCGCCGCGTGATCGCCAACGTCAACCCGAAGCTGCTCTACGAACGCCTGCTCGATCCGGGCTGCGTGCCGGCGCCCGTCCGCGAACGCATGGCGAACTGGCGCTGCGGTTCCGGCACGTTCCGCATGAATGTCGCATTGTCCACTTTGCCGCGTTTTACCGCGCTGCCCGAACCCGGCGACCATTTGACGGCCGGCATCATCCTCGCGCCGAGCCTCGACTACATGGACCGCGCCTACCTGGATGCCCGGGCCCACGGCTGGTCGCGCGAGCCCATCGTCGAAATGCTGATCCCCTCGACGCTCGACGATAGCCTGGCGCCGGCCGGACGGCACGTGGCGAGCCTGTTCTGCCAGCACGTGGCGCCGACCCTGCCCGACGGCAAATCCTGGGACGATCACCGCGAGGAAGTCGCCGACCTCATGATCGCGACGGTCGACCGTTTCGCTCCAGGGTTCAAGGACTCCGTGCTCGGCCGCCAGATCAAGTCTCCGCTCGATCTCGAGCGCGATTTCGGTCTCCTCGGCGGCGACATCTTCCACGGCGCGCTGTCGCTGAACCAGCTCTTCAGCGCGCGTCCCATGCTCGGCTACGCCGATTATCGCGGCGCGATCCCGGGCCTCTACCTGTGCGGCGCTGGCACGCACCCGGGCGGCGGCGTCACGGGCGCCCCGGGTCACAATGCCGCACGCGCCGTGCTTGCGGACCGCTGAGTCCGCCTGAGCGCCCGCTCAGCCGGCGTTGTGCCGGCGCCTGGCACGATTCCCTTACCGCGGCACTGGGAGGGATACCATGCCACTGGACGACGCTGCGCCCGCGCGCATCGAAACGGACGTGCCCGCACGGCTCGATCGCCTGCCGTGGTGCCGATTCCACACCCTCGTCGTCGTCGCGCTCGGCATCACCTGGGTGCTCGACGGGCTCGAAGTGACGCTCACGGGCGCGCTCTCCGGCGCACTCAAGGCGAGCCCGCGGCTGCACCTCGACGACGCGGAGATCGGGCTTGCATCGAGTCTTTATCTCGCCGGCGCCGTGACCGGCGCCGTGTTCTTCGGCTGGCTCACGGATCGTCTCGGGCGCCGCCGGCTGTTCACGCTCACGCTCGGTCTGTACCTCACCGCGACCGCGCTCAGCGCGGCCGCGATGGACTTTTGGACATTTGCACTTTTTCGCGCACTGACCGGCGCCGGCATCGGCGGCGAATACACGGCGATCAACTCGGCGATCCAGGAGCTGATTCCCGCGCGCCACCGCGGGCGAACCGATCTCATCGTCAACGGCAGCTTCTGGGTCGGCGCAGCGCTCGGCGCGGCCGGCGTGATCGTGCTGCTCGATCCCCGCCTGCTGCCTCCCGACGTCGGTTGGCGCGTCGCATTCGGCATCGGCGCGGCGCTCGGCCTCGGCATCCTGTATCTGCGGCGATTCGTACCCGAGAGCCCGCGCTGGCTCATGCTTCACGGCCGCGTCGAGGAAGCGGAGCGCACCGTCGCGGCGATCGAAAGCTGCGTGCACATAGCGCCGGACACGGCGCCGCTCGCACGCATCCGCCTGCGTGCGCGCGCACGCGAGACGAACCTCCTCGACGTAGCGCGTGCGCTGTTCGCGCTGTATCCGCGCCGCGCCGCGCTCGGCCTCTGCCTCATGGCGGCGCAGGCGTTTTTCTACAATGCGATATTTTTCACTTATGCGCTCGTGCTCGGCCGCTTCTACGGCGTGGCCGCCGATCGCGTCGGCTTGTACCTGCTGCCGTTCGCCGCCGGCAATTTCCTCGGTCCGCTCGTGCTCGGCCGCTTGTTCGACACGCTCGGGCGCCGGCCGATGATCGCCGGCACCTACGCCGCTTCCGGCGTCCTGCTGCTCGCCACGGCATGGCTCTTCGTGCACGGGGTGTTCAGCGCCGCGACGCTGACGCTGGCCTGGACGATCGTGTTCTTCTTCGCCTCCGCCGCGGCGAGCTCGGCGTATCTCACGGTCAGCGAAAGCTTTCCGCTCGAGGTGCGCGCGCTCGCGATCGCGGTGTTCTACGCACTCGGCACCGCGATCGGCGGCGTCGTCGGGCCGTGGCTCCTGGGAACGCTCGTCGGCACGGGCGAGCGGCTCCCGGTCGCGCTCGGCTACGCGCTCGGTTCGCTGCTCATGCTCGGCGCTGCCGGCGTGGAGTGGGCGCTCGGCGTCGCCGCCGAGCGTCGGGCGCTCGAGGACGTGGCGCGGCCACTTTCGGCGGAACTCGACGTTTAATCAGCGCCGGTCGAGATGCGCGCGCCGCGCCGCGACTTCCGCGAGCGCCGACCAATCGAGTTCGCCGTCGCCGTGCGCGAGCGCGTCGAGAAAACCGTCGCGCAGCAGGCCCGCGAGCGGCAGCGGCACGCGGGCATCGGCCGCCGCTTCGAGCGTGAGGCCGGCGTCCTTGTAGCCGAGCGCGAGCCCGAAGCCCGCCGGCGAATAGCGCCTGTCGGCGATGAGTCCGCCGTAGGTCTTGAACACCGGTGCGGCGAACAGCGTGCCCGTGATCACGTCGAGGAACTCGCGTGCCGACACGCCGTGCGCGCGCGTGAGCGTGCTCGCCTCGGCCATCGTTTCGATCGCCGAGGCGATCATGAAATTGCCGGCGATCTTAACCACGTTCGCGCGTTCGGGTGCCGCGCCGATCGGCCACATGCTTTGGCCCATCGCTTCGAGCAGCGGTCTGATGCGATCGATGTCGCGGGGATCGCCTGCGGCAAGCACGTGCAGCTTGCCGGCTGCGGCGGCATCGGGCCGGCCGAAGACGGGCGCTGCCACATAGCCTACGCCGCGTGCGCGATGATGGTCGCCGAGCTCCTTGGCCAAAGCCACCGAGATCGTCGCGTGGTTGACGTGCACGCCGCCTTTCGGCAGCGACTCGAACGCGGCTTGCTCGAAAAACACGCTGCGCACGGCGCGGTCGTCGGCCAGCATGCTGTGCACCACATCGCAATGCGCGGCTTCGGCCGCGCTCGCCGCCGGGTGCGCGCCTGCGGCGACGAGCTCCTCGACGGCGCCGCGCGACCGGTTCCAAACCACGAGGTCGTGCCCCGCGCCCAGCAGGCGCTTCGCGATGGCCGAGCCCATCGCACCCAAGCCGATGAAACCGATCTGCATGGCGCTCTCCTTTGCCGTACGCTGTCTTCGATCTAGGCGCGCACGGCCTTGTTTGCAAGCAGGGCGCGCAGCTCGTCCTTCTCGCGTGCGTCGAGTTCGGTTTCGCGCTTCTTGGTGAGCAGCTCGTCGAAACGTTGCTGGTGCGTCTGCTGGTCGAGCTTGGCGAGCGCATCGAGGAACTCGGTGCGCAATTGGTCGTCTCCGCCGTGCAGCTCCACGACCGCGAGTTTCTGCAGCGCGCGCAGCTCCTCGCGCTCGGCGAAATGCTCGAGGATCGCGGCCGTCGAGATCTCGGGTCGCGCGCGGCACAGCGCGATGAGTTCGACGAGCAACGGGATGCCGGGCTGGCGCAGCGTCGAAAACAGGTGCGGCGGCTCGATCGCGGCCGCAAAGCCCGGGTTCTGCACGAGCAGCGCCACGGCCGTGCGCACGAGCGTGCGCTCCTGCGGCCGCGCAGGCCGCCGCGGCGCCTCGGCGGGTGCGTCGACGCGCAGGCGCACGCTCGCGAGCCGATCGAGCTCGCCGAGCATGAGGTCGCGGAACGCGCCGTCGGGGATCTGCGAGAGCAGGGGGCGCGCGCGTTCGGCCAGGCGCGCTTTGCCGTCGAGGCTCGCGAGGTTCACGTCCTTGCCGAGCTCGCCGAAGAAGAACGCGCTGAGCGGCGTCGCCGCGGCCAGGCGCTGCTCGAAGCCGGTCCGGCCTTCCTTGCGTACGAGCGAATCGGGGTCCTCGCCTTCGGGCAGGAACAGAAACATCGCCTGGCGCCCGTCGCGCATGCGCGGCAACGCGGCTTCGACGGCACGCCAGGCCGCTTGGCGGCCGGCGCGGTCGCCGTCGAAGCAAAAGTATACGTCGGCGCAATTTCTAAAAAGCAGCTCCGCATGGTCGCGCGTCGTCGCCGTGCCTAGCGTCGCCACGGCTTCGGTCACGCCGTGCTGGAATAGGGCGATCGCGTCCATGTAGCCTTCGACGACGATCAGGCGCGGGATCTTCGCGTGCGACTGGCGCACCTGCCACAGCGCGAACAGCTCACGTCCTTTGTGGAACAGCGGCGTTTCCGGGGAATTCAGGTATTTGGGGCCGTCGTCGGTTTTCGCGAGCACACGGCCGCCGAATGCGATGACGCGGCCGCGACGGTCGTGGATCGGGAACATCACGCGGTCGCGGAAGCGGTCGTACTTGCCGCTGCCGCCTTCGCGGCTCGTCAGCATGCCGCTTTTTTCGAGCAACGCAACGCGCTGCGGTGTCGTGCCGAGCGCGTTCTTGAGCCCATCCCAGGCGTCGGGCGCGTAGCCCAAGCCGAAGCGCGCGATCGTCTCGGCGTCGAGCCCGCGCGCGGCGAAATACGCCTTTGCCTTGTCGCTGCGTTCGAGCTCGCGTTGGTAGAACTTCGCGGCGGCTTCGAGCACCGTGTAGAGATCGGCCGTCCCTTCCTGCGGCGTGCGCCGAGCGCCGCCTTCGTAGGGCACCTTGAGGCCGACGCGCGAGGCGAGCTCCTCGACGGCGTCGACGAACTCGAGCCGGTCGTAATCCATGAGGAACTTGATCGCGCTGCCGTGCGCACCGCAACCGAAGCAGTGGTAGAACTGCTTGGCGGGGCTCACCGTGAACGAGGGCGAGCGCTCGTCGTGGAACGGGCAGCGCGCGCTCCAGTCGCGTCCCGCCTTCTTGAGCGGTACGCGCTGCTCGATGATCTCGACGATGTCGACGCGCGCGAGCAGGTCGTCGATGAATTGTTCGGGGATGCGCCCGGGCATGCCTATTAGCATGCCACGGCCGTCAAGCTCCTGCCTTCAATTGCCGTCCTTGGCCACCGGCTTGCCGCCGATGCGCACGTTGTCGCCGACGTGGACGTTCTTGCCGATGTGCACGCCGGCGGCCTCGGCATTCGCCTTGGACCCGCCATCGTCCTC
>DASRGX010000203.1:0-6142 GCA_035650835.1 Rudaea sp.
TGGCGGTCATCCCGAACGGAATCGATATACCGGCTACCGTGGCGACCGGCGCCGGTACTTCACACCGGACGTTGCTGTATCTCGGGCGCATTCATCCCATCAAAGCCGTCGATCGGCTGCTGAGAGCGTGGCGTTCGTTGCAAGATACGCATGCGGCTTGGCGTTTGCGCATCGTGGGCAGCGGCGAGCCCGAGCACGTGCGTGAAATCCGCGACCTTGCGGCCGAGCTGAATCTGGTCCGCGTCGAGTTTGCAGGCGCTTTGTACGGTGAGGACAAGCACCTCGCGTATGTCGACTCCGAGCTGTTCGTCCTGCCGTCGCATTCCGAAAATTTCGGCATGGCCGTAGCGGAAGCGCTCGCCCACGGTCGAGCCGCGGTCGTGGGCAGGGGAGCGCCATGGGCCGCGTTGGAATCGCAACATTGCGGACGCTGGATCGCGAACGATCCGGAGCCGCTTGCGCAAGCGCTAAGCGAGTTGATGTCGCTTGCTCCTGACGCCCTCGCCACGATGGGAGCGCACGGACGATCCTGGATGGCGCGCGACTTTTCATGGGAAGCCATTGCCGCGCACATGAGCGCGGTATACCACTGGTCCGTTCACGGGGGAACGGTGCCTGATACGGTCAGGCTCTCATGAGCGCCGAGGCCGCTCGCACGACATGGCGAGCCGGCCGCGCACCCGTCGCGGTCGTGATGATCGCCCTCAACGAGGCGCACCACATGGAAGCCGTGCTGCAGAATCTTGCCGGCTGGGCACAAGAGGTATTCCTGGTCGACAGTTTCAGCTCGGATGCAACGATCGACATCGCCCTGAGACATGGCGTGCACGTCGTTCAACGAGAGTTCCGCGGCTTCGGCGAGCAGTGGAATTTTGCACTGGCCAAGCTGCCGATTGAGGCGCCTTGGACGATGAAGCTCGATCCCGACGAGCGTTTGTCCGATGCCTTGAAAGACGAAATCGTTGCGGCGACAGCAAGCGATCGGGCGGACGGCTATGTCTGCCCGATTCGACTGTTCTTCATGGAGCGTCCACTGCCGGTGAAGCTCAAGCTATTGCGTCTGTGGCGAACGGGGGCTGCCTCGTTCAGCGCCGTCGCCGTCAACGAGCATGCGAAAGTGGAGGGGCGTGTTGCCGCACTGATCGCGGATATCGAACACCACGACAGCCCCGATCTCCATCACTGGCTCGACAAGCAAAACCGCTATACGACGGCGGAAGCGATCGCAAGTTTTCAAAAACGCGAATTGTCGGATCGACCGCGTTTGTTCGGGACGCGGCTGCAGCGGCGCATGTGGGTCAAGGCGCATTTCATGAAAGTTCCTTTTCGGTACGCGGCGCTGTTCCTCTATCACTATGTGGTGTTGGGAGCGTTTCAGGCCGGCTGGGTCGGCTACGCCTGGGCGCGGCTGCGCGCGGACGTGTACCGGCTGTGGGAATATAAGCTGCGCGAAATCCGGCTTACGGGACGCCTGCCGATGGAGACCGTACGTCCGACCGGGAAGCCGGATCATCGGGTGCAGCAGTACTGACTGCCGGGCTCGATGGATGGACGAGACGACTGAAACGACACGCATGCTCACCCGCGGCGCAGCTTTTCACGAAGGCTTGGCGGAAGGATGGTCGAATGCGCACGCCGCCGGCTCGTTTCGCGCGCGACTCGATCTTTTCCGCACGTTGCTCGCAAGGAGCCAGCCGTCCGGCAAACACTGGCTCGACCTCGGCTGCGGTTCCGGTGTGCTGACACGCGAGCTTCTCGCCGCGGGTGCGCACGTCGTCGCGGTGGACGGTTCACCGGCGATGCTCGCTGCCGCGCAGGCGATTGCACCGGCCGAGCAGCCAGTCGAATGGCAACTCGGGGACGCGCAGCGCTTGAGCAGTCTTGCCGACGGCATCTTCGATGGCGTTCTGTGTTCGAGCGTGGTCGAGTACGTCGACGCACCCGATGCTGTGCTCGGCGAGGCGACCCGCGTGCTCAAGCCCGGCGGAAAACTGATCCTGTCGGTGCCGCCGACGTGGTCGACTGTGCGGATGCTCCAGAAGGCGGTGCGCGCGGCAGCGCGGCTCATCGGACGCGCGCCGTTTCCGTATCTCGCCGTATCGAGATTCGAGGTGAAGCCTGCTAGATTGCGTTCTTGGTTCGAATCGGCGGGGTTCGTCGTGGACGGGGTGACGGCATTCGACCCCGTGCTGCCGCGGTTCGCGCTAACGCTGTTGCGTCCGGCCCTGCTCGTCGTCGAAGCGCACAAGACATGAAACAAATCCTCCAAGACCTGCGCCACGGCGCCACCGCGATCGCCGATGTCCCCGCGCCGGGCGCGCGCGCGGGCCACGTGCTGATCCGCACGCGCGCGACGCTGGTGTCTGCGGGGACCGAGCGCATGCTCGTCGAATTCGGCAAGGCGGGGTGGCTCGAACGCGCGCGGCGGCAGCCGGACAAGGTGCGCATGGTCATCGACAAGATCCGCACCGATGGGATTGCGGCGGCGTGGCAGGCGGTGCAGAGCAAGCTCGACGAGCCGCTTGCGCTCGGCTATTGCAATGTCGGCGAGGTGATCGAGGTCGGTGCCGGCGTGGAGGGGTTCGCGGTCGGCGACCGCGTCGTGAGCAACGGCAAGCATGCCGAAATCGTCTGCGTGCCGAAGCATCTCTGCGCACGCGTTCCTGAAGGCGTGGAGGATGCGCAGGCGGCGTTCACGGTGCTCGGTGCGATCGCGCTGCAGGGCGTGCGGCTTGCGCAACCGACGCTCGGCGAGAACGTCGTCGTGATCGGCCTCGGCTTGATCGGCTTGCTGTCGGTGCAAGTGCTGCGCGCGCACGGTTGCCGCGTGATGGGCCTCGATCCCGACGCATCGCGCCGCGCGCTGGCGTGCGAGCTCGGCGCGGACGCCGCGGCGGAATCGGACGAATCCGCGATCGCACACGCGCAGGCGTTCTCGCGCGGCCGCGGCGTCGATGCGGTGATCGTCGCGGCATCGACGTCGAGCAACGAGCCCATGCATCTCGCCGCGCGCATGTGTCGCAAGCGCGGGCGAGTGGTGCTCGTCGGCGTGGCGGGTCTCGAGCTTTCGCGTGCGGATTTCTACGAAAAAGAGCTGAGTTTCCAGGTGAGCTGCTCGTACGGCCCCGGGCGTTACGATCCGAGCTACGAAGAGGCGGGCCAGGATTATCCGATCGGCTTCGTGCGCTGGACCGAGCAGCGCAATTTCGAAGCGGTGCTCGATCTGCTCGCGGCGGGCAAGCTCGCGGCCGAGCCGCTGATTTCGCGGCGCCTGCCGTTCGAGCGAGCCGGCGAGGCCTATGAACTGCTCGCATCGGATGCGCCTGTGCTTGGGCTGCTGCTCGAATTTCCGGCCGCGGCGCCGGTGACGCGCACGATTGCGCTCGCAGGCACGACGGCGACCGCTCCCGGCGCGCGCGTCGCGTTTCTCGGCGCCGGCAACTACGCCGGCCGCACGCTGGTTCCCGCGTTCCGCGCCGCCGGCGCGGCGTTGCGCACGATCGTGAGCGCGGCCGGCGTCAGCGCGGCCCATCTCGGCCGCAAATATGGCTTCGTTTCGGCGGGCACGGATTGGCATGCTGCAGTCGACGACGCGAACGTCGATGCGGTCGTCGTCGCCACGCGGCACGGCTTGCATGCGGAACAGGCGCTCGCGGCGTTGCGCGCCGGCAAGCACGTGTTTTGCGAAAAGCCGCTATGTCTGACCCTCGACGAGCTGGCGGCGCTCGAGACCGAAATGCGCGCGCGGCCGGGCCAGCTCGTCATGGTCGGCTTCAATCGCCGGTTCGCGCCGCTTGCGGTCGCGTTGCGCGAGCGCCTCGCGAACCTTGCGCAGCCGAAGAGCTTCGTCTACACGGTGAATGCGGGCACCGTGCCGGCGACGCACTGGACACGCGACAAGGCCGTCGGCGGCGGCCGCATCGTCGGTGAGGCTTGCCATTTCGTGGACCTGCTGCGCCACCTCGCGGGCGCACCAGTGGTGCGCTGGCAGGCGACGCGGGTCCGCGGCGATGCCACCGCCGATGCCGACACGACGATCGTGCTCGAATTCGCCGACGGATCGACCGGCACTGTCCACTATTCCACAAGTGGACATCGCAGCTTCCCGAAGGAACGCCTTGAGGTGTTCTGTGCGGGCCGCGTATTCGAGCTCGACAATTTTCGCCGTCTGCGCGCGTGGGGTGAAGCCGGCATCCGTGGCTGGCGCCAGGACAAGGGGCAGAACGCCTGTGCTGCTGCGTTCGTCGCGGCGATCCGCAACGGCGGCGCTGCGCCGATCCCGATCGACGACATCGTCGAAGTGAGCCGCATCGGCATCGAGCTCCAGCAGCAAGTGGACGGCTGAACGATGCCGCGCGTCGACCTCGTCGCCGGAGCGCGGCCGAATTTCATGAAGGTGGCGCCGATCATGCGCGTACTCGATGCGCGTGCGCGCGCGGGCGGGGCGCTCGGCTACCGGCTCGTGCACACCGGCCAGCACTACGATGCTCGCATGTCGCAGGATTTCTTCGACCAGCTCGGCATGCCCGCACCCGGCGTCAATCTCGACGTGGGCTCCGGCAGCCACGCCGAGCAGACCGCGGCGATCATGCTGCGCTACGAGGCCTTGCTGCGCGAGAGCGCGGCGGATCTCTGCATCGTCGTCGGCGACGTGAACTCGACGATGGCGTGCGCGATCACGGCGCGCAAATGCGGCATTCCGGTCGCGCACGTCGAGGCGGGCATCCGCTCGGGCGACTGGTCGATGCCCGAGGAGATCAACCGCGTCGTCACCGATGCGATCGCGAATCTCTATTTCACGACGAGCACCACGGCGAACGCGCATCTGCGGAGCCAAGGCGTGGCCGACGAGCGCATCGTCTTCGTCGGCAACACGATGATCGACACCTTGCTCGCCAATCTCGACCGGCTGCGCGCGCCGATGTTTTTTTCCGCTGCCGGATTGTCGCCCGGGAATTATTTCCTGCTGACCTTGCACCGTCCGTCGAACGTCGACGAAACGGCGCATTTCGCGTGTCTGCTCGATGCGATCGCCGCGGCGGCGCGCGGTCTGCCCGTGATTTTCCCCGCCCATCCGCGCACGCTGCGCCAGCTCGACGGACGCGCCGTGCCTGCGAACATCCGCGTCGTCGAACCGCAGCCGTACCTCGAATTCAACTGGCTCGCGCGGCATGCCAAAGCGGTCGTCACCGATTCGGGAGGCATCACCGAAGAGACGACCGTCATGGGGGTGCCGTGCATGACCCTGCGCGATTCCACCGAGCGCCCCGAAACCGTCGACGTCGGCACCAACGAATTGATCGGCACCGATCCTGCGGCGCTCGCGCCCGCGTTCGAGCGCGTCTTCGCGGGGCGCTGGAAAAAAGGCGGCGTTCCCGAGCGGTGGGACGGCAAGGCGGCAGAGCGCATCGTCGCTGCGCTCGAGGCGTGGTTCGACGCCGGACGCCCGGCGCACGCCCGTGCCTGACATCGCGACGCTCTGGCACACGCTGCGGCACCTGCGACCCGTGCAGTTCTATGCGCGAGCGTGGTTTCGGTTCGTGCACCCGCGGCCGGATCTGCGTCCGGCGCCGCCGCTGCGCGCTACGTCGGCGCGCTGGCGGAGCGGCTGCGCGCGTGCCTCGTCGATGATCGCCGCGGACACGTTCCGTTTCCTCGGCGTCGAGCGCAGGATCGCCGAAGCTCGCGATTGGGATCGCGCCGACTGGCCGGCGCTCTGGCGTTACAACGCGCATTATTTCGACGATCTCGTAGCCACCGATGCGGAGTCGCGCAGCGCATGGCACGAGGCGCTGATCGCGCGCTGGATGGCGGAAAATCCACCCGCACGCGGCATCGGCTGGGACCCGTATCCGACATCGCTGCGCATCGTGAACTGGATCAAACGGGCGCTCGCCGGACATGCGCTCGGCGACGCGTCGCTCGCAAGCCTCGCGGCGCAGACGCGGCATTTGCGGCGCCGCCTCGAGTTTCATCTGCTCGGCAATCATCTTCTCGCGAACGCGAAAGCGCTCGTCTTCGCCGGCACTTTTTTCGAAGGACGCGAGGCCGAGGCGTGGCGCGCGCGCGGGCTCGCCCTGCTGCGGCGGGAACTTGCCGAGCAGGTGTTGGCCGACGGCGGCCACGTCGAGCGCAGCCCGAT
>DASRGX010000204.1:0-6025 GCA_035650835.1 Rudaea sp.
TGGCCGTAGCCGCGCCCTTTTCGTAGCCGATCACGGGATTGAGCGCCGTGACCAGGATCGGATTCTTGTCGAGCGCCTCGCGGATACGGTCCTCGCGCACCTTGAATCCGGCGAGCGCGCGGTCGGCGAGCGCACGCGAAGCGTTGGCGAGGATCTCGATGCTTTGCAGCAGGTTGTACGCGATCACGGGCAGCATCACGTTGAGCTGGAAGTTGCCGGACTGCCCCGCGATCGCGATCGTCGCGTCGTTGCCGATCACCTGCGCGCAGACCATCGTCATCGCCTCGGGGATCACCGGGTTCACCTTGCCCGGCATGATCGACGACCCCGGCTGCAACGCCGGCAGCTCGATCTCGCCGAGGCCCGCGAGCGGACCCGAATTCATCCAGCGCAAATCGTTGGCGATCTTCATCAGCGAGCACGCGAGCGTCTTGAGCTGGCCCGAGAGCTCCACGGCCGCGTCCTGCGAAGACATACCCTCGAAGAAGTTGTCGGCCGACTCGAATTTGACGCGCGTCATCCTCGAGAGCTCGGCGCAGATCGCAGGTCCGAGCTTGGCGTCCGCGTTGATGCCCGTACCCACCGCCGTACCGCCCTGCGGCAGCCTGCGAACGCGCTTCAGCGCATCCGTGATGCGTTCGATGTTCGAACGGATCTGCGCGGCCCAGCCGCCGAGCTCCTGCCCGAACGTGACGGGCATCGCGTCCATCAGATGCGTGCGGCCCGTCTTGGCGACTTTCTTGAGCTCCTTGGCGCGACGGTCGAGCGTGCCCTTCAGGTGCGCGAGCGCCGGCAGCAGTTGCTCGGACACCGTGAGCGCCGCGCTCACGTGGATCGCGGTCGGAATGACGTCGTTCGAGGACTGCCCGTTGTTGACGTCGTCGTTCGGATGCACTTTCGTCCCTGCGCCCGCGCAGAGGTGCGCGATGACCTCGTTCGCGTTCATGTTCGACGACGTGCCCGAACCCGTCTGGAACACATCGATCGGGAAGTGCGCATCGACTTCGCCCGCCGCCACGCGTTCGGCCGCTCTACGGATGGCCTTGGCCTTGTTCCTCGAGAGATGACCGAGGTCGGCATTGGCCTGCGCGGCGGCCGACTTGATGAGCCCGAGCGCGCGGATGAACTGGCGCGGCATGCGCAGTCCCGAGATCGGGAAATTGTCCACGGCGCGCTGGGTCTGCGCGCCGTACAACGCATCGGTCGGAACCTTGAGTTCACCCATGCTGTCGCGCTCGATGCGGTAATCGCTCATTGAAGACTCCGGGTCAGGCGGAAGATTCGGCCGGGCATTATAGCTGCCCGGTGTATCATTCGCGCTTTCTCCGGCCGGACTGCCCATGCCGCTCTCCCCGCTCACCGCCCTGTCGCCGCTCGACGGCCGCTACGCGGCCAAGGTCGCGCCGCTGCGCCCCATTTTCAGCGAATTCGGCTTGATGCACCGCCGCGTGCTCGTCGAGGTCCGCTGGCTGCTCGCGCTGGCCGATGAGGAGGCGATCGTCGAGACCGGTCAGGTCTCGGCCGCGGCTCGCGCTTACCTCGCGACGCTCGCCGAGACGTTTTCGTTGCAGGACGCCGAGCGCATCAAAGCGATCGAGGCGACCACGAACCACGACGTCAAGGCCGTCGAATACTTCATCAAGGAGCGCATCGCCGGACACGACGAGCTCGCACGCGCCAAGGAATTCGTGCACTTCGCGTGCACGTCGGAGGACATCAACAATCTCGCCTATGCGCTCATGCTGCGCGACGCACGCGACGGCGTGCTGCTGCCCGCGCTCGACCGCACGCTGGCCACGCTGCGCCAGCTCGCGCACGCGCTCGCGGGCCAGCCGATGCTGTCGCGCACGCACGGGCAGACCGCCTCGCCGACCACGCTCGGCAAGGAGATCGCGAACGTCGTCGCGCGCCTGGCGCGCCAGCGCGCGAGCATCGGGGCCGTCAACATCCCAGGCAAGATCAATGGCGCGGTCGGCAATTACAACGCCCATGTCGTGGCCTACCCTGAAGTCGACTGGCCGGCGCTGTCCAGACGTTTCGTCGAATCGCTCGGGCTCGAGTGGAATCCGTACACCACGCAGATCGAACCGCACGACGGCATCGCGGAGATCTGCGACGCCGTGCGGCGCGCCAACACGATACTCATCGATCTGTGCCGCGACGTCTGGGGCTACATCTCGCTCGGCTATTTCCGCCAGGCGCTCAAACCCGGCGAGGTCGGCTCTTCGACGATGCCGCACAAGGTCAACCCGATCGACTTCGAAAACGCCGAAGGCAATTTCGGCGTCGCGAACGCGCTGTTCGCGCATTTCGCCGAAAAGCTGCCGATCTCGCGCTGGCAGCGCGATCTCACCGATTCGACCGTGCTGCGCGCGCTCGGCACCGCGTTCGGTCATACCGAAGTCGCGCTCGATGCGCTGTTGCGCGGCCTGGGCAAGCTCAGCACCGATCCGGCGCGGCTCGCCGGCGATCTCGACGCGAGCTGGGAAGTGCTGGCCGAAGCCGTGCAGACGGTCATGCGCCGCTACGGCCTGCCCGAGCCTTACGAACAGCTCAAGGCACTCACGCGCGGCCAAGGCATAACGCGCGAAAGCATGCGTGCGTTCATCGCCGGACTCGACCTGCCGGACACGGCAAAGCAGCGCTTGCTCGCGATGACGCCGCAAGACTACACCGGTCTCGCCGCGCGGCTCGCGCGGGAAGTCTGACGCGTGCGCCGCTTCGTGCCCGTTCGCGGGCCTCGGCGCGCGGAGCGCCAGCGAGACGAGGAGCGCCGCGACATGATCGAGGTCGACGCGACGCCGCGGCAGCGCCTCGGCATGCCTCCGGTGCGTTTCCTGCGCGAATACTGGCAGAAGCGGCCGCTGCTGATCCGCGGGGCGTTTCCACATTTCCACAATGCGATCACGCCGGAGGATCTCGCGGGCCTTGCCTGCGAAGAAGCCGCGCTCGCCCGCATCGTCGTCCGCGGCACACGCGCTCGGTATTCGGTGCGTAACGGTCCGTTCGCCGAAGGCGATTTCGCCCGCTTGCCGAAGACGCGCTGGACGCTGCTCGTGCAGGACGTCGACAAGTGGGACATGGACGTCGCCGCGCTGCTCGACGCGTTCGATTTCGTGCCGTCCTGGCGCATCGACGACGTCATGGTGAGCTATGCGACCGACGGCGGCGGCGTCGGTCCGCACGTCGACAACTACGACGTCTTCCTCGTGCAGGGCCGCGGCCGCCGGCGCTGGCGCATCAGCGTCGATCCCGAAGCGCCGAAGGAATTCCGCGCCGATGCCGAGCTGAAGCTGCTGCGTCGCTTCGCGCCGACGCACGACTGGGTGCTCGAAACCGGCGACACGCTGTATCTGCCTCCGGGCGTGCCCCACGAAGGCACGGCGCTCGGCGAATGTACGACGTTTTCGATCGGCATGCGCGCGCCGTCGCGCGCCGAGCTTTTGTTCGACCTCGCCGAGTTCCTCGCCGAACCGCTGCGCGAGGAAGACCGCTACACCGATCCGGACCTCGCCGTCGCGGCCGAGCCCGGGGAGATCGATCGCGCCGCGCTCGCGCGGGTCCGGCGAGCGCTGCCGCCGGGCTTCGGCGATCTCGATGCAACGGCGCTCCGGCGCTGGTTCGGCGCATTCATCACGCGGTATCGCGTCGCCCACGAGGCCGCCGCGGCCACGCGGCGCGTGAACGTGAGCGACTTCGCGCGCCGGCTGCGCTCGGTGCGCCTCCTGCGTCATCCCTGGACTCGCATGGCGTGGGTCCGCGTCGGCAATGCGGCCGAGCTCTACGTCGCCGGGACGCGCCATTCTTGTTCGATCGCGCTTGCGAAACGCCTGACCGCGGCACGCGAGATCGCAGGCGCCGAGTTCGCGGATTCCGCTCGCGGGGATCTCGATACCTTGACCGCTCTCGTCAACGGCGGGCATCTGCGCATGCTGGCGTCGCGCTGAGTCGGTCGCGATCGCCTTGGAATGTGGAAACAGGTGCGCTTCTTTTGTAGTCTGGCCAAGCTCCGGCTCGGAGATGTGCCGCGGCGTCGCAAGCGCAAGCCTTGAAGGTGGAAACGCCATGATCCCCTCAGATTTCACGATCGACTTCGCCGACTGGAACAACGCCGCAGACCGCGAGGCTTGCCTGCGCGTGCGCGAAATCGTGTTCGTGCTCGAACAAAACGTACCGGCCGAAGACGAGGTGGACGACCTCGACGGCGTTTCGCGCCACGTGCTCGCCCGCGACGTTTCCGGAACGGCGATCGGCACGGGCCGGATCACGCCGCAAGGCGTGATAGGCCGCGTCGCGGTGCTCGCCGATTGGCGCAAACGACACGTCGGCAGCGCGCTCGTGCGCACGCTCGTCGAACAGGCGCAAGCGCTCGCCTATCCCGCGGTCGAAATGCATGCGCAACTCGATGCCGTGCCGTTCTACGAAAAGTTCGGCTTTGCGGTCCATGGGGACGAATTCGTCGAATGCGGCATTCGTCACGTCAACATGCGCATGGAACTCGCGCCGCCGTCGCCGCCCGAACGTCCCGCGCCGCCGCCGCGACCCGAGGCCGAAGTGGTCGCGGTGGATTCGCGCGAGACGGCGCTCGACCGCACGCTGGCGCTCATCGGCGACGCGCGCCGCGATCTGTGCGTCTACACGCGCGATCTCGATCCGGCACTGTTCGACAACGACGTCGTCCTCGATGCGCTGAAGCATTTCGCGATCGGGGCGCGCGGCGCGACCGTGCGCATCATCGTGCAGGAACCGCGCGTGCCGGCGCAGCGCGGACATCGGCTCATCGCCATGGCGCAGCGCCTCTCGAGCGCCTTCGCGTTCCGCACTCCCGTGCAGGACGAGGACTTGCAGTACCCGTCGGCGTTCGTGCTCAACGACGTGCGCGGCTTCTACTTCCGCACGCTCGGCAATCGCTTCGACGGCGAGGCGATCAACTACGCGCCGGGCAAGCACGCGCAGCTCCTCGAGTATTTCAACCAGGTCTGGGAGCGCTCCGAGCCGAGCGACGAGCTGCGCCAGCTCTCGTTGTGACTCAGCCGCCGAAGCCGTCGGCGAAGATGCGATCGCTCGTGAACGACGTCAGAGTGAACTGCACCGTGTTCGCGTTGATCGAGAACGTGCCGCCGTACGCACCGGCGTGGTCGTAGTCGAAATCCGCGGGTTGGAAGGCGCTCGCATCGGCGCTGCGTATCAATGTATACGTGGTGCCGAGCGCCGGCGAACCCGTACCCTGCAAGAACGAGAAGACGAACTTGCCGTTCGCGGATTTCGCGAGCGCACCGGCGACGACCAAGTGGTCGCTCGCGGCGTCGCTGGCCGACAAGCGCATGCGGATTTTCGCGCCCGGCGTCCAGCTCAGCGCGCCGACATCGAGCGTGCCCGGCGCCGATGGACCGCCCGGGGCAATGTTGCCGTTTTGGAGCAGCACCGTCCCCGCGGCATTGCCGGAACCGCTCAGCGTGCCGCCGTTGACCACGACCGTGCTCGGAGCGGTCGACGCCGGAACCGTCCCGCTCGCGAGCGCGCCGTCGAGTTCGAGCGTGCCGCCGAGGATTCGCGTCGCGCCGTCGTAGCCGCTGACGGCGGACAACACGAGCGTGCCGGCGCCGGTCTTCGCAACGCCGCCATCGTTGCACACGCCGTTGCCGGCGCCGCAATCGCTGGCGATGTCGTCGGCGACGGTCGTCGTCGCGCCTGCGGCGACGTCGAACGTGATGCCGGCTCCGCCCTGCAGGAACAGGCCTTTCGCGAGCGCCATGCCATAGCCGCTTTCCACATTGTCGCTGCCGTTGCCGAGACCGTTTCTCGCCGCGCCCGCGACGGCTTGACCGCCGGCGATCGATACTGCGCCCGCCGTGGTGCGCAGGACGAAGCTGCCACCGTCGCGCACGAATACCGCACCGCCAAAACCTGCGCCGCCGCCACCGCTGAAATAGCCGCGGCCGCCGCCGAAACCGCCCGCTTCGTAGTTCGATCCCGACGCGTGCGGTGCCCCACCGGCACCCCCGCCGAATAGGCTGCTGCCGCC
>DASRGX010000205.1:0-6225 GCA_035650835.1 Rudaea sp.
CGCGCTGCACGATCGTTAGCCCCTCGTGGAAGCGCGCGATCGGCACCGCACTGCGGCTGCGCAACGCGTCTTCGAGCGCGAGCACCTTGGCCTGGCTGCGGCAGGTCAGGAAGAACTTTTCCTGCGGCGCGGACTCGACGAGTTGCACGAGCCATGCGAGGCGCGGGTCGTCGGCGTAGTCGAGGTCGACGGGCGCCGGCGGCTGTTGCACGTCGGACAGGAATTCGGCGGCGAGGCGCTGCCGCCGCGCATCGTCGCGCGGCGTTTCGAGCTCGACGAGAACCGGTAGCCGGCGCGGGAACCCGCCGACCGTCGCGCGCCGGTTGCGGAACATGCTGCGTCCGGTGCCGTGACGGTCGATCAGCGCATCGAGCACCGAGGTGACCGCGGCCGCATCGCTCGCGGCGAGATCCGCCACCGCGTCGCGCAGCGCCGGATCGTCGGCGAGGCGGGCGGCGAGCTCGCGGCGTTCGTCCGCGGACAGGGCTTGCGCATTTTGCAATTTCTCCACAATTGCAGAAAGCGCGGCGTAGCCTTCGGCTTCGCGTGCGTAACGATCGAGGTCCACATAGCGCGCCGGATCGAGCAGGCGCAGCCGCGCGAAATGGCCGCTGCGGCCGAGCTGCTCGGGCGTCGCCGTGAGCAGGATCAAACCCGGTGCGGCCGCGGCCAGCCGCTCGACGAGCGCGTATTCGGGGCTCGCCGCTTCGGGCGTCCAGGCCAGATGGTGCGCTTCGTCGACGACGACGAGGTCCCAGCCTGCGGCGATCGCCTGCTCGGCGCGCTTGATGCTGCCGCACAGGAACGCGAGGTCGCAGATGGCGAGCTGGTCGTCCTCGAACGGGTTGCGGCCGTCGCCGGCCTGCTCGATCGCCTCGCAGCGCTCTTCGTCGAAGATCGCGAATTGAAGATTGAAGCGGCGCATGAGTTCCACGTACCACTGGAACACCAGCGCTTCGGGCAGCAGCACGAGCACGCGCGCGATGCGCCCCGTCGCGACGAGGCGTGCGAGGGTCAGCCCGGCCTCGATCGTCTTGCCGAGGCCCACTTCGTCGGCGAGCAGGACGCGCGGCGGCCGCCGCGCCGCCGCGGCTTCGGCGACGCGCAGCTGGTGCGGGATCAGATCCACGCGCGCGGACATCACGCCCCACGCAGGCGAACGCCGCGCCGCGGCACGGCGGACGAGCGTCTCGCGGCGAAGCTCGAACGCCGCGTTGCCGTCCACGCGTCCGGCGATCAGGCGCGCATCGGCGCTGCCGACGTCCTGCACGTCGTCGAGCTCGCCTTCGGCGAGGCTCAGACCGTCGCCCGTATAGCGCAGCAGGCCGCCATCGCGCTCGACACGTTCGACGACGAAGCTCCGCCCGCCGCCGCCGACGCGGTCGCCGGGACGGAACTCGGCGCGCGCGAGCGGCGCCGCATGCGTCGCGTATTGGCGCAACACGCCCGTGGCCGCGAACAGCACCTGCAAGGACCTGCCTTCCACGCGCAGCACGGTGCCGAGCCCGAGTTCGGGTTCCGCGGTCGAAAGCCAACGCTGTCCGGGCATGAATTCCATGCGCCAATTGTAAGCGCTTCAGCCGAGCCGTTGAAAAAGCGCGCAACGCGAACACGCGGTGGAGAACGACGCGATATCTTCGCGCCGACTCCGCGTCATGCCTTGGCCGATTCTAGACCCGGGCTCGAGCGAGCGCGGCGAAGTCGGCGTCCGATAGTTCGATCGCCGCAGCACCGACGTTTTCTTCGAGGTGCTTGACCTTGCCGGTGCCGGGGATCGGCAGCATGACCGGGCTGCGTTTGAGCACCCACGCGAGTGCGATCTGGCTCGGTGCCGCGCGATGCCGTTTCGCGATGTCGTCGAGCACCGAGCCAGGCTTCGCGAGATCGCCCGCCGCGAGTGGATACCACGGAATGAAACCGATGCCGGCCTTGGTGCAGTAGTCGAGCACGTCCTCGCTCTTGCGCTCGGCGAGGTTGTAGAGGTTCTGCACGGTCGCGACGGGAAACCGCTTGCGGGCGGCTTCGATGTCGGCGACGGACACTTCGCTCAAGCCGGCGAAGCGGATCAGTCCGTCGGCGAGCAGCGTCTTGATCGCGTCGAACTGCTCGTCGCGAGGCACTTTCGGGTCGATGCGATGGAGCTGCCACAAATCGATGCGTTCGACGCCGAGATTACGCAAGCTTTTCTTCGCCTGCTGGATCAAGTACTCGGGCCGGCCGAGCGGAATCCAGACGTCCGGTCCCGTGCGCGCCAGACCGCCTTTGGTCGCGATCACGAGGTTCTTGTACGGATGCAGCGCTTCGCGCAGCAGGCACTCGGAAACGTCCGGGCCGTAGGAATCGGCCGTATCGATGAAATCGATGCCGAGCTCCGGCACGCGTTTGAGCGTGCGCAGCGCCTCGGCGCGGTCCGGCGGCTCGCCCCAGACGCCCGGCCCCGTGACGCGCATCGCGCCGAAGCCCAAGCGATGCACGGCGAGCTCGCCGCCGATCCGATACGTTCCCGATGTCGCAGCGCTTGCATGCATGTTGGCTCTCCTCGGCAGCGATGTCGAAGGAAAGTGGCGGCGTCGGCGAGGAACTCAAGCACTCGCGGGCAGCATCGCGAGCGCGTGACCGGATCGCAGCGAAAGACTGGGCCATCGCGACTCGACAGCAGCGGCACGCAGCGATCCGACACTTCCCGAGGCGCACGGATATCATGGGTCGTGCCTCGCATCCTCCTCGCCACCTTGGGTTCGCTCGGGGATCTCCACCCGTACATCGCCGTCGGACGCGCGCTCGTGGATCGCGGACACCGCGCGCGGATTGCGACGACGCTCGAGTATCGCGAGGCCGTCGAGGGCGCCGGGCTCGAATTCGCGCCGGTGCGGCCGCCCATGGAGGCGCTCGGCGACCGCCGCGAAATCGCCGAGCGCCTGTTCGATCCACTGCGTGGCGTGGAACGGCTGCTGCGCGAAATCGTGATGCCGCACCTGCACGAGGCGCACAGGGACCTCGCGAATGCCGCGGCGGACGCGGATTTGCTCGTCTCGCATCCGCTGACCTACACGTTGCCCATCGTGGCCTGGCAGCAACGCAAGCCGTGGCTGTCGAGCGTGCTTGCACCGATGAGCCTGCTCTCTGCGCACGATCCGCCCGCCGTTGCGGGTTTCGACGCGCTGCGGCTTGCGCATCGGCTCGGTCCGCGCGTGTACGCGGCGGTCTTCCGGTTCGTGCGGCGTATCGTGCGCCGTTGGGAGGCGCCGCTGCATGCGTTCCGGCGCGAGCTCGGCTTGCCGGCGACGAATCAAGTCATGACGTTCGAAGGCCAATTCTCGCCGCTCGGCACGCTCGCGCTCTTTGATGGGGCGCTCGCAGAACCTCAACCCGATTGGCCCGCCCGCACCATCGTATGCGGCGCGGCGGTGTTCGACGGCGCCGGCGATCCCGCCCAGATCGCCGAGCTCGAACGCTTCCTCGCCGCGGGCGAGCCGCCGCTCGTTTTCGCACTCGGATCGTCAGCGGTGTGGATCGCCGACGGATATTGGCAGCATGCCGTCGCCGCGGCGCAGCGCCTTGGGCGCCGCGCGATCCTCCTGAGCGGCGAAGGCGTGCTGCCGCGGCTGCCGGACGGCGTGCGGGCGTTCGCGTATCTGCCGTATTCGCGCGTATTTCCGCATGCGACCGTCGTGATCCACCAGGCAGGCGTCGGCACGCTCGCGCAAGCGCTGCGCGCCGGCCGTCCGCAGCTCATCACACCCGTGGCGTTCGATCAGCCCGACAATGCGCGCCGCGCGGCACGACTCGGCCTTGCGCGCGTGCTGCCGTTCGCGCGCGTCGATGCGCGGCGCTTCGAGCGCGAGTTGACGCAGCTGTTGGACGAACCGCGCTACGGCGAAGCCGCCATGGCCGTGGCGAGAACGGTTTCCGCGCGCGACGGCGCCGGATACGCCGCGGACCATGTGCTTGCCACGCTCGCTGCACAGGCTTGATCGGGCTGTTGCCGCATGCTTTACCGGGCGCGTCCATGGTGATACAAGTCGCATCGGTCTAAAAGGGGAGCATCATGTTCGAGCGTTTTTCACGCAGTTGGGAACTGGTCAAGGCGAGCAGTGCCGTCCTCGGCGCGAACAAACGCCTCATGATCTTTCCGGTGCTGTCGAGCGTCTGCACGTTGATCGTCGCCGCCAGTTTCTTCGTTCCGCTGCTGCTCGGCGGCGCGTTCGGCCATTTCGAGGGCCGGCACATGACGCCGGGATCGGCGGCGCTGCTGTTCGTGTTCTATCTCGTGCAGTATTTTGTCGTGATCTTCTTCAACTCCGCCCTGGTCGGTGCGGCGCTCATCTATTTGCGCGGCGGCAACCCGACGGTCGGCGACGGCCTCGGCATCGCTGCGTCCAAGCTGCCGAGCATTCTCGGTTACGCCGTGATTTCCGCGACGGTCGGCATGGTGCTGCGCGCGATCCAGGAACGCGCAGGCTTCATCGGCAGCTGGATCGCGAGCCTGCTCGGAGCCGCGTGGACCGTTGCGACGTTCCTCGTCGTGCCCGTGCTCGTCAATCGCGACATCGGCCCGTTCGATGCCGTCACGCACAGCGTGCAGCTTCTCAAGCGCACATGGGGCGAGAACCTGATCGGCAACGCCGGCATCGGTCTCGCGTTCGGTCTCGTGACGATGCTCGTCGTGTTCACTGGCGTGGGCCTGTTGATCCTCGCCGTCTCGACGCACTCCACGGCCGCGGTCGTGCTCGTCGCAGCGCTGCTTGTCGCGGCGATTCTCATGCTCGCCGTGATCCAGGCGACGCTGCACGGCATCTATTCGGCGGCCGTGTACCGCTATGCGGAAGAAGGCGACGCGGGTGCGCAATTCAGCAAGGCGCTCGTGGCGGGGGCGTTTCGGATCAAGGCTTGACGGCTCGGCCGAGGCCGGCGTCGACCCGCTTCCTGCGAATGCCAGGGTATAGGATGCAAGCTTGGCGATAGGCACGAGGTGATCCGATGCGAGCAACCGTTCTGCACCGCGCCGGCGACGTCCGCGTCGAAAACGTCCCCGATGCCGCGATCGTCGATGCGACGGACGCCGTGATACGCGTTACGCGCGCCTGCATCTGCGGCAGCGATCTGTGGCCCTACAACGCGCTGAAGCCGGGCGGGCCCGGACAGCGCATCGGCCACGAAGCGATCGGCGTCGTCGAAGCGCTCGGCAAGGACGTGCGCACGATCCGCACCGGCGATTTCGTGATCATGCCGTTCGCGTATTCCGATGGTGCGTGCACGTTCTGCCACGAGCATCTCTACACCTCGTGCGTGCGCGGCGGATTCTTCGGCGCCAGCGTCGCCGGCGCGCAGGCGGAAGCGGTGCGCGTGCCGTTTGCCGACGGCACGCTCTATGCGCTGAAGGCGCACGTCGACGAGAGCTTGCTCGGTTCGCTGCTGACGCTTTCCGATGTCATGGGTACCGGTCACCACGCCGCGAAGGTGGCCGAGGTCGGTCCGGGGAGAATCGTCGCGGTGGTCGGCGATGGTGCGGTCGGCTTGTGCGGAGTGATCGCGGCCAAGCGCCTCGGCGCCGAGCAGATCATCTTGCTCGGACGCCACCCCGATAGGACCGCGCTGGGCCGGGCGTTCGGCGCCACGGACATCGTCGTCGAACGCGGCGAAGCCGCCGTCGAACGCGTGCGCGAGCTCACGCGAGGATTCGGCGCGCACTCGGTGTTGGAATGCGTCGGTCACGGCGAATCGACGAACACGTCCATTCTGATCGCGCGCCCGGGCGGACACGTCGGTCGCGTCGGAGTGCCGCAGCAGTCCACGATGCCGTCGTCGCAACAGGCCTTCTATCGCAACGTCACGATCGGCGGCGGCCCCGCGCCCGTACGCGGCTACATCGACGAACTGCTGCCCGACGTCCTCGAAGGTAAGATCGAACCGGGACGCGTATTCGATCGCGTGACCGCGCTGGACGGTGTCCCGGACGGCTACCGCGCGATGAACGAGCGCGAGGCGATCAAGGTCATGATCCGGCCCTAGCGTGAATCACGTATCGCCGGTCGGCACGATGCCGCTGCCTTCCACCATGAGGATCACGGTTTTCTCGGGCGCGTGCGGACGATGGCGCATGCCTTTCGGCACGACGTAGGCCTGCCCTGGATGCAAATCGACGCTGCCATGCTCGAAGTCGATCACGAACCGTCCGCTCACGACGTAGAAGAACTCGTCCTCGTCGTCGTGCTTGTGCCAATG
>DASRGX010000206.1:0-22680 GCA_035650835.1 Rudaea sp.
CGCGCGGAAAGCCGAGATGCGCGGCGACGAGCCCCATGCACGTGCCCGGCGGTGTCGCCAGATGCACGCGCGGAAAGCCGTCGCAGTCGCCCGACGTGACATAGCTCTGGGCCGCAGCGACGGTGTGCGCCGCCGCGACGCAAGCGATCAGGACGAGAAACCGCACGCAAATGCCGTATCCGCAGGTGATTCGGCATGTTCCGCTCTCCGGGTTGAAGCCCGATCGTAACCGCATCGGCGGTGCCTTGGTTGCGAAGGCTCTGCGCGCGTCCGTGGCGAGCGCTGCGGCAGCATGCCGCGCCGTCGCCGACCTGCCGGCGAGGTACAATGACGCGCATGGACGCGCATCTCGGACCATCGCGGGACCGCAGCCGCTCCGCGGATCTCGGCGGCTGATCGCCCATGTCGGACGCCGAATTCCTCTCGCGTCTGCAATTCGGCTTCGTCATTTCGTTCCACATCCTGTTCCCGGCGTTCACGATCGGCATCGCCTGGTGGCTCGCGTTCCTCGAGGCCTTGTGGCTGCGCCGGCGCGAAGATCATATCCGCGATCTCTATTTCTTCTGGCTGCGCATTTTTGCCGTGTCCTTCGGCATGGGCGTGGTGTCGGGCATCGTGATGAGCTTCCAGTTCGGCACGAACTGGTCGCAGTTCTCGATCGCCGCCGGCAACGTGATCGGACCGCTGCTCGACTACGAGGTGCTGACCGCGTTCTTCCTCGAGGCGACGTTCCTGGGCGTCATGCTGTTCGGCTGGCGCCGCGTCAGCCATCGCACGCATTTTCTCGCGACCTGCGCCGTGGCCTTGGGAACGCTGATCTCGACGTTCTGGATCATCTCCGCCAACAGCTGGATGCAGACGCCGGCCGGTTACGAACTGCGCGACGGCGTGTTCTACCCCGTCGACTGGGCGGCCGTGATCTTCAACCCCTCGTTCCTGTACCGTCTGCCGCACATGGTGCTCGGCGCGTTCCTGACCACGGCAACCGTCGTCGCCGGCATCGCGGGCACGTATCTGCTGCGCGACTTCCACGTCGAGAAGGCCAAGCTGATGCTGCGCTGCGCGCTCGGCTTCATCGCCATCACCGCGCCGCTGCAGATCTTCGTCGGCGACATGCATGGCCTCGAAGTGCGCGAGTATCAGCCGGCGAAGCTCGCCGCGATCGAAGCGCGCTGGGAGACCGAGCGCGGCGTGCCGCTCACGCTGTTCGCGATTCCGGACGAGTCCGCCGAAACGAACCGCTATGCGCTCGACGTGCCTCGCGTGGGCAGCGTGATCCTCACGCACGCGTGGGACGGCGAGGTGAAAGGCCTCAAGGACTTCCCGCCCGATGCGCGCCCGCCCGTGAAGCCGGTGTTCTTCGCGTTCCGGCTCATGGTCGGCATCGGCTTCGCGATGCTCGTGCAGGCGCTGGCTGGGCTCGTGCTCTGGTGGCGGGGGCGCGTGTTCTCGTCGCGCTGGTACCTGCGCCTTTGCGCGTGCATGACGCCCGCGGGCTTCCTTGCCGTGCTCTGCGGCTGGTACACGGCCGAGATCGGCCGTCAGCCATGGGTGGTCTACGGCCAGATGCGCACGGCAGACGCGTTCAGCGGCGTGGCGCTCGGCAGCGTCGCGACCTCGCTCGTCGCCTTCGTCTGCGTCTACGCGATCGTCTTCGGTTTCGGCATCTGGTATCTCGTCAAGCTGCTGCGCGCGGGCCCCGTCGCGGCGCCGCCGCGCGGGGGCACGGAGCAGACGCCGGCGCGGCCGCTGTCCGCCGCCGACGGGCGCTCCGAGCGGCCGGGAGCTTCGCCATGAACCTTGCAGACACGCTGCCGGTCGTCTGGTTCTTCATCATCGGCTTCGCCGTGATCATGTACGTCCTGCTCGACGGCTTCGTGCTCGGCATCGGCATACTCACGCCGTTCGCCGACGACGAGCGTCAGCGCGATCTCATGATGAACACCGCCGCACCGATCTGGGACGGCAACGAAACCTGGCTCGTGCTGGGCGGCGCGGGGCTCATGGCCGCATTTCCGCGCGCTTACGCCATCGTGCTCTCGTCGCTCTACTTGCCCGTGCTGCTCATGCTCATCGCCCTGATCTTCCGCGGCGTGGCCTTCGAGTTCCGCTTCAAGGCCGAGCGCTCGCGCTGGTTGTGGGGGCTCGCGTTCAACGCGGGATCGATGTTCGCCGCCTTCGCACAGGGCGTGATCCTAGGCGCGATCGTCGAGGGGATGCCGCTCAAGGGCGGCAAGTACCTGGACGGCGCCTTCGCCTGGTTCAGTCCGTTCTCGATGCTGACCGGCGTTGCGGTCGTGTTCGGCTACGCGCTGCTCGGCGCGACCTGGATCGTACTCAAGACCGACGGGCGCCTGCAGCGCATCGCATTCGATCTCACGCGCCCGCTCATGCTCGGCGTCATCGCGTTCATGCTGCTCGTGAGCGCCTGGCTGCCGTTCCTCGATCCCGAGCTCAAGCGACGCTGGTTCACGTGGCCGAATTTCCTCTACCTCTCGCCGGTGCCCGTGCTGACGGCCCTCAACGCCGTCCTGCTCTGGCGCGCCGTGCTCGCCGGCCGCGAGCTCGCCCCGTTCGTGCTTGCGCTGTGCTTCTTCGGCTTGGGATTCCTCGGGCTCGTGGCCGGCATCTGGCCGAACATCGTGCCGCCTTCGCTGAGCATCTGGGAAGCGGCCGCCGCGCGGAGCAGCCAGATGTTCGTGCTCGTCGGCGCCTCGTTCATGATTCCGGCCGTGCTCGGCTACACGTTCTATTCCTACCGCGTCTTTCGCGGCAAGGTGGCCGCCGAAGCGGGGTATCACTGACACCGTTTCAACGTGCACTCGTGCGATAATCGCACCGCAACAACGAACGAGCGCCGAGAGCGCGATTCCAGGAGATCCCACGATGTCATTGCGCTTGATGGCGGCGGCTGCGCTGTGTGCGGCCGTGGCCGTCGTCCATGCCGATCCGCCCGCTCCACCGCGCGCGGCGGCGAAAACCACCGCAGCGCCCACGCCGCTCAAGGCGAAGAACGCAGCGGCCGCCGCGAAAGCGGCGCCGAGCAAGCCCAAGCCGCCGGCGCACGATCCCGCAGCCGCGCGCATCTTCGAGATGAACGGTCTGGGCGAGGTCACCGTCTACGCGCCGCATGGTCAGGCGCGCGGCCTCGCGCTGTTCGCCTCGGGCGACGGCGGCTGGAACCTCGGCGTGTGGGACATGGCGCACGAAGCGGCCGATCTCGGCTATTGGGTGGCGGGATTCAGCACGCCGACGTTCTTGAAGACGCTCGAGTCCGATTCGGCGAGCTGCAGCGATGCGGCCCAGCTCCTCGATCGCATCGGCGACAAGGTCAAAGCCGAAATGAAGCTGCCGGCGCAGTTCCGCCCCGTGCTGATCGGCTACTCCTCGGGGGCGACGATCGCGTACGCCGCGCTCGCGCAGGCAGGCGACGCGCGCTTCGGCGGCGCGATGACGCTCGGCTTCTGTCCCGACCTCATCATCCACAAGCCCTTCTGCGAGGGCGCGGGCGGTCTCACCGCGACGAAGATGCCGAAACCGCCCTACACGCCGATCTTCAACACCGTGCGCGAAGTGAAGTCGCCGTGGATCGTGCTCCAGGGCGAAATCGACCAAGTCTGCAACCCGCCGGATACCGTCGCGTTCGTCGACAAGGTGCGCGGCGGACACGTGGTGAGCCTGCCGCACGTCGGCCACGGCTTCTCCGTTCCGAAAAACTGGATGCCGCAATACCGCCAGGGTCTCGCCGAGCTGCTCGACGGCGCGGCGGCACCGCGCGCGGCATCCGGCGGTGCGAGCCCGTGAGAGGAACGAGTTCAGTGCCGTGAGCCAGCCCCAAAGCGCCATCTCCGCACCGCAGCCGCACACGCCGTGGCTTGCGCGGCTGCGGTTCATCGTGCCGTGCGCGTTTCTCGCGCTCACGGTATGGCTGGTCTGGCGCGGGCTCGGCGATTTCGATCTGCCCGAGATCCAACGCACGCTGCTCGACGTGCCCACGCTGCCCGCACTGGCGGTCGCCGCGCTCGCATGCGTCTGCGTCGCGTTCACGGGTTGCGTGGACATCGTCATCGGTCGCTGGCTCAAGCTCAGCCTGCGCTCGCGCGACTACCTGCGGCTGGCCTTCGTCGCGAACAGCCTGGCGAACACGCTCAACCTGTCGGGCGCCATCGGCGCGGGGGTGCGTCTCATGGGCCTCACCTCGCAGCGCGTGGAGCTGCCGCGCGCGGCCGCGCTGATCGGCATGCAGGCGCTGTCGCTGCCGTTGGGCCTGAGCCTGCTCGTGGTGCTGACGCTCGTCACGAGCTCGTTGCCCGTGACGAGCGGCACCGTGCAAAAGATCGCCGCGCTCGCCATCCTGATCGCCGCGGCGCTTTATATACCTTTATACTTTTTCCTGACGTCGCGGCGCACGCTCATGCGCTGGCTGCCGGAGGAGATGGGCCTGCCGCCGCTCCGCCTCAAGCTCGAACTGACGCTGATCTCGTTCGTGGACTGGCTGCTCGCCGCGGGCACGCTGTACGCCTGCCTCTATCTTTCGGGCGCGCACGTCAAGCCCGGGCTCATGCTCGGCGCGTTCGCCGGCGCGACCACGCTCGGCCTCGTGAGCCTCGTGCCGGGCGGGCTCGGCGTGTTCGACGGCCTCATGCTGCTCGCACTCACGGAAGGCGGCTACGACCATGCGCCGGTCGTTTCCGGGCTCCTGCTGTTCCGCATCGCGTATTACCTGCTGCCGCTGCTCGTGAGCCTGTTCCTGGGCTCGGAAATGCTGAGCCAGCGTCTGCCGCTCGTGAACCGGCTACGCAAGCGCCTCGCCGGACACCCGCTCTTCGGCGTGCTCGGATTGCCGGTGACGCTGCTCGCCGATCTCGGCACGCGCCTGCTCGCCGTGCTCACGTTCGGCGCCGGCGCCATGCAGCTCGCCTCGGCGGCAATGCCGTCGGTCAGCGAACACGTCGAGGTCGTGCGCGCGCATTTACCGATTCTCGCCGTCGAGAGCTCGAACTGGTTCAGTATCGTATCGGGCGTGCTGCTGCTCGGTCTCGCCCGCGGCATCGACGGGCGCCTGCGCCTGGCCTATCGCGTCGCGCAGTGGCTGCTGCTGATCAGCGCCGGCCTCGCCGTCACCAAGGGCCTGCACTTCGGCGAGGCGCTGTTCCTGCTCGCCGTGGCGACGCTGCTGCGCTCGCGCAAGCGCGTGTTCACGCGCCGCGCGATGACGCTGACCTCGGCGACGACGCTCGGCTGGTATGCGGGGCTCTTGATCTGCGTGCTCGTCTTCTTCGCGATCGGCGTCGCGCAAGTGCTCGGCGACGATTCGTTCGATCTGTTCTACGTCGGTTTCGGCGAGCACACCTCGCGCATCGGCCGTGGGCTCGCCGCCGCGCTGCTCGGCTTGGTGATTTATTTGATTTGGCAGGTGTTTGCCGTCAAGCGTCCGCGCCTCGTGCTGCCGAACCGCGAAGAGCTCGAACGAGCACGCACGCTTTACGAGACGCACGGCGGCGGCGAGTTCGCCCATCTGACGTTCATGGGCGACAAGCACCTGTTCTGGGCAGCCGACCACCAGGCCGTGATCGCGTACGGCTGCATCCGCGACCGGCTCGTCGCGCTCGGCTCGCCGTGCGGCACGGACGCGGGCATCGACCGCGCGATCCTCGATTTCCGCCACTTCGCCGACGCGCAAGATCGCGTGCCCGTCTTCTACGAAGTGCTCGAGCCCGATCTCTCGCGCTACCACGATCACGGCTTCGACCTGTTCAAGCTCGGCGAGCTCGCGCTGGTCCGGCTCGAGGAGTTCTCGCTGGCCGGCAAGCGCTGGGAAGACCTGCGCCAGGCCAGCAACCGCGCACAACGGGAAAAGTTGACATTTGAACTCGTATACCCGCCGTTCGATACGGCGCTCCTCAGCGATCTCGAACGCGTGTCCGACGCATGGCTCGCCGACAAGGGCGGCGGCGAAAAAGGCTTTTCGCTCGGACGGTTCGATCCCGAGTACTTCGCGTGGAGCCCGATTGCGCTCGTGCATCGCGAGGGCGAGCTCATCGCCTTCGCGAACGTGCTGCCGCCGTACGGCCCGGGCGGCCATGCCAGCGTCGATCTCATGCGCCATGTGGCCGACACGCCGCGCAGCACGATGGACTATCTGTTCGCCAAAGTCATGCAATGGGCTCAGGACCAGGGCTACGAGATCTTCAGCCTCGGCATGGCCCCGCTCTCGCGCGTCGGCGACAACCCGTACGCGCGCGTGAACGAGCGCCTCGCCGCGCTCGCGTTCCAATTCGGTAATCGCTTCTACAACTACCAGGGCGTACGCAAGTACAAGGACAAATTCAAACCCGAATGGATCGGCGCCTATCTCGCGTATCCGCGCGGATTGTGGGTTCCCGGTTTGCTCACCGACATCGCTGCGCTCGTGTCGGGCGGATATCGGCGTTTCCTGGTGCACTGATGGGACTGCCGTCGCTGCGCTGGGCGGCCGGCATCATGCTTAGCGTCGTCACGCACGCCGGCATGGCCGACGTGCACTGGTTCACGCTGAAGAGCGACGGCGTACGCACCGGCTTCGTGCGCGAGGAGCGCAGCGCCGGCACGGACGGCAGTGTGCGCCTCAGCGAGCGCGTGGTCATCGCGGTGCGGCAGCTCGGGCGCAAATCACGCATCGAGCGGCGCGTAGCGGTGCGGCAGGGCGCCGATGGCGGCGCGCTCGAATACGACTATTCGCTTTCCTCCGGCACCGTCAACGAGACCTGGCGCGGGACGTTCGCGGGCAGCGTGCTAGTCGTGAAACCCGTCAAAGGCGCGCCGCAGCGCATTTCCCTGCCCGACGATGCGCTGCTGACACCCGACCGCACGGCGCTGCTCGCGACGCTGCAGCGGTCGGGAAAATCGAGCGCGACGTTCACCGTGTTCGATCCGGCGCGCCGCAGCGCCGGCCCGCTGCGCGTACAGCGCGTCGATGACGACGCGACGCCCACCGGCAGCACAATCCATCTGCGCAGCGGTGGCGGCATGAGCGCCGGTGGCGAGGACCTTTGGTTCGATGCGAACGGCGAGCTCGAGCGGCTCGACGCGCGCCTGCTCGGCTCCACCCTGACCTGGCGACCGTGCACGCAGGATTGCGAAGCGGATGTCGTCGCGCCGATGGAAGCGATGCGCTACATGATGGTGAGCTCCCCGGTCGAGATTCCCTCGTCCGAGCGTCACCACACGTTGCGGTACATGATCGCGCGCACCGACGGCGGCACGCCGCAAATCGTCGGTACATCGGAACAGGCCGTCGCCTTCGACGGCGCGCGCGCGATCGTGACGATCTGCGACGATTGCGGCGCCGCCGAGGCGCCCGCTGCCGGAGAGCTCGCGCGCTATACCGCACCGAACGCCTGGGTGCGCAGCGACGACAAGGAAATCCGCGGCCTGGCGCTCGACTCGGTGCTACGCAGTGCGCGCACGGAATACCGGATGCAGAAGCTCGCCAACGCGGTCATGCAACACATGCGCGGCAGCAGCGACCTGCTCGGCTACGCCGATGCCGTGACGGCGCTCCACACCGGCGCGGGCGACTGCACGGAATTTGCCGTGCTGCTCGCGGCGCTCGCGCGTGCGCAAGGCATCCCGGCGCGGGTCGTTGCAGGCCTCGCCTATTCCGACAGCTTCAGCGGCCGCAAGGACGTGTTCGTGCCGCACATGTGGGTGCAAGCCTGGAACGGCGCGCGCTGGAAAAGCTACGACGCTGCGCTCGGCGATTTCGATGCGACGCACATCGCACTCGCCGTCGGCAGCGGCGTGCCCGAGGATTTCGAACGTCTGCTCGCCCAACTGCCGCTGCTGCGCATCGAAAAAGCCGGCGTCGTGCGCGCGCCGAGGAAGGACGCCGCGGCGCGCGAACCCTGAATCGGCGGCCGACGCGAGTCTCGGCCGCCGGCGCTTATTTCAACTCGGCCGGCGTCGGCAGCCATTCGGCCGTGCCGACGTCGCCGATCGTCGGCGGCGCGGTTTTCGCCAGCTCGCTCTCGTCGACCCACTGCACGTGCTCGGCTTTGCTCGTACCGCCGGTCAGGACGATCGTGTCGAGCGTCTGCGCCCGCGCGTTCGGGTCGCAGGTCGGGCCTGTGACGACAGGCTGCGGCGCGCTCGCGGAGGGCTCCGTTTCCGCCGCCGCGGCAGGCGACGACGACGCCAATGCCGCGACGCTCGCGGCAACGCCCAATACACCGGCGAGCGCGCCCGAGCGGCGGATGCTGTAGCTGACGCAGACCTCGCCCGAGCAATTCGCAAAAAACGCGACGCGCTGCGCATCGCTCATCCCATCGAGATTGTGGACGCGGCGCTTGCACTGACCGCAGAAATCGCGGCCGGCCGTCGGTATCGATGCGAACCGCAGCGGGCACGGCGAAGTGATTACGGGCACACGAGCCATACGTTTTCCTCCAGTGGAAACCCAGGAGGTGTAACGGGACAGTGCTGCGTGCGGGGTTAAGCCGGCGACGCGATCAGTTACTGCGCCGCGCGGGCAAGGCGCCGACGATCGCGGCTCCCAGCTTGTCGTAGTCGCCGTTGTAATGGTGTCCGCCCGGCAACGGAAGCTGGCGCACGTTCGGCTTGCCGGCCAGCGTGAAGCAAAAGCTGTCGTCCTCGTCGCTGCCGTGCACGCAGATCACGGGCACCTTGGTGCGCGCGATCTCCGGTGCGATCGGAATCGCGCCTTCGTGATGCGTGGACCCGAACCAGTCGCCGACGTGGATCTCGAACACGGCCTCCGGATCGGGCGAGATGAGCACCTGCGCCGCGACGCGTTTCGCTGCCTCGGGCGGCAGCCGGTTGATGACGACAGGCGCGAGCGCGGCGCCGAACGAATAGCCGATGACGACGAAATCGGCCTGCGGATGCTCGGCGCCGTAATGCCCGATGATGCGCGTCAGCGCGTCGGCGGCTTCCTCGGGCTTGCGCGTCTGCCAGAAGAACTTGAGCGTGTTGAGCCCGACGACGGCGATACCGCGCTTGGCGAGCTGGTCGGCCACGGCGACATCGAGACCGGCCCAGCCGCCGTCGCCGGTCAGGATGATGCCGATGCGGTCGGCGAACGCGCCCTGCGGAGCGACCTCGACGAGCGGCAGGTCCGCGACGTCCTGCGGCAATGGAGGTGCTGTGTTCACCGGCCGCGAGAGCCAGGCGATATCGGCGACGAGCGCTGCGCCCGGTTCGGTCGCGCCGCCGCGCGGCTGCGCGAGCACGCGCCGCGCGAATTCCGGGAGCTTGGCCACCGCACCCACCGTGCGCGCGCCGGGCGCGAACGGCTGCGGCAGCCACGGATTCGCGAGCTTCGGCACCGGCACGATGCGGAATTTCCCGTTGCCGTCCGGCGCGGTGATCGCGCCCGCGTCGCCCTTGCAGATCGGTTTAGGCAAGCGGAACGAGGCGTCCCAACCGAGCGTGACGAGTCCCGCGAACGTGCCGGCCGGCGCCTGCGCATCGACGGCATACGCGAACGTCGCGCCCGCGCCGTCGCCGACCAAAAGTGGATAAGTAAACTTCGTCACTTTTTGGTGACGCTGCATCCAGTCGCTCATTTCCTCGAAATGCGCCGCCGGAAACGAGCACTTGTCCTTGATCGACAGCATCTGCTTGAGATAGGCCGGCAAGTCGATGCCGAACACGAGCGCCCCGTCGGCCGCGAGCGCCGTTGCAAGACCCTCCGTTCGCGCGCTCCAGCCGTCCGCGTCCGAGACGAGCACCACCGTGCGCACCGCCTCGCCCGCCGGCATCGCGGTGTGCACGTCGCCGAACAGCCCGAAATGCACGGGCACGGTCGCTGCTTGACAAGTCGTAGCGGCAGCGAAAAGAAAGATCGGACCACGAAGAACGCGAAGGGCACGAAGAACAAAAAAACTGATCATGCTGTTTTCTTTTCCCTGGAACTCTTCGTGTTCTTCGTGTACTTCATGGCGGCAGCTTCCGGCTCTTTGCTCGCCGATGCCATCAAGGCCTCGATGGCATCGGGATCGTTGGGCACGTCGAGCGTGATGACCTCGGGCCCCGCGCGCGTGACGACGACGTCGTCTTCGATGCGGATGCCGATGCCGCGCCACTTGTCGGCGACGCCCTTCGCGTCGGGCGCGATGTAGATGCCGGGCTCCACGGTCACGACCATGCCGGGCTCGAGCTCGCGGTCTTCGCCGTCGATGCGGTAATCGCCGACGTCGTGCACGTCGAGGCCGAGCCAATGACCGGTCTTGTGCATGTAGAAGCGGCGATAGGTCTGCTCGCGGATGTTCTTCTCGACGCTGCCGCGCAGGAGGCCCAGGCGCAGGAGTCCGGCCGTGATCGTGGCGACCGCCGCGGCGTGATAGGCGCCGAACGGCCGGCCTGGCCGCACCTCGGCGATCGCCGCACGCTGCGCCTCGAGCACCAGCTCGTAGAGCGCGCGCTGTTCGGGCGAGAAGCGGCCGTTGACCGGAAACGTGCGCGTGATGTCCGACGCGTAGCACTGGTACTCGGCACCGGCGTCGATGAGCAGCAGGTCGCCGTCCTTGAGCTCTGCGTTGTTGGCGCGGTAGTGCAGCACGCACGCGTTCGCGCCGCCGCCGACGATCGGCTCGTACGACGGCACGGCGCCGTTGCGGCGGAAATCGTGCAGGAGCTCGGCCTCGATCTCGTGCTCGTTCATGCCGGGGCGCACGGCGCGCATCGCGCGCACATGTGCGGCGGCGGCGATCTTGGCCGCCTTGCGCATGATCCTGAGCTCGTCGCGCGTCTTGTACAGGCGCAGGTCGTGCAGCACGTGTCCGAGCGAGACGAATTCGTGCGGTGCGCGCGCGCCGCGCCGGACTTGGCCGCGCACGCGATTGACCCAGCCGATCAGCTCGATGTCGAAATCCGCATCGCGGCCGAAGTGGTAATAAACGCGCGAGCGACCCTCGATCATGCCGGGCAGGATGTCGTCGATGTCGCCGATCGGGAACGCATCGTCCATGCCGTAATCGCCGACTGCGCCTTCCTGGCCGGCGCGCGCACCGTCCCAGGCTTCGCGTTCGGGGTCGCGCTCGCGGCAGAACAGGATCGACTCGCCGTGGACACGCCCGGGAATCAGCGCGAGCACGGCGTCGGGTTCGGGAAAGCCCGTGAGATAGTGGAAGTCGCTGTCCTGCCGATACGGGTAATGGCTGTCGTTGTTGCGCAAGCGCTCGCGCGCCGCCGGCACGATGCAGATCGCGTCTTCGCCGATGATGCGCATCAACTGCTTGCGACGGCGGGCGAACTCCTTGCGATCGAGCATGGGTCCCGTCATCGTCAATGCAAGGTCGCGCCGCCGCGCGGCGTACGCGCGATTTCGGCGTGCAGCAGCAGCACGCCGACGCGGATGAACTCGATGACCTCGGTCAGTGCGGTCTCGTCCTCTTCGTCGTCGGCGTATTCGAAATGCGTCGAGGCGATCGTGCCGAAATCCTTGAGGATCTCCGCGCCGTCGTCGGAGAGGCCGTGCCGGCGCGAGACGCCGGCCAAACCGATGCCGCCCAGAAAACCGCGGCACCATTCGACGAGCGATTCCGCCCGGCGCTCCAACGGCGCATCGGCCGGCGGCAACAACGGCTCGAAGCCGTCTGCCGGATCGTCGAGTCCGGCGGCGCACTGCTCGTAGAGTTGCGCGAACACGTGCTGCGACTGGCGCGTGTCGGCCGCGCGCTCGGCATCGAGCTCGAGCGCGGCCAGCCAGCTGCGCTTATCCGCCACGCCGCCGCCGCACAGATAGCCGGTCAGCGAGCCGTGCAGATCGCTCGCCCCGATGCCGAAGCGCAGCGACGCCAGGAGCTCGCCGAGCTCGGCGTGCGTGACCGGGTGGCCCGCGGCAGTGGCGGTCTTGTTGCGCATCCGCGCATTCTAGCAGCGCACCCGCCGCACCGCCGACTTTGCGCATATTGCCGTAACGCCCGCCCGCGCCTAGACTGGACCGGGGTGAACAGCACATCCAGCATGCCACATCTTCCGGCGCGTCCAGATGTTGCACGACTGCCGACCGGAGGTTGGCCGATTGTCCTTTGGCTGATCCTCATTTTCGCCGTCTCCACGACAGCGGGCGCCGCCGTGCGGCGTTACTACTTCGACGACGTCGACAGCGAGCGCGGGCTCGCCCAGCACACGATCAATCGCATCTTCCAGGACCGCACGGGCTACATCTGGCTCGCCACGCAGGGCGGCCTCCACCAGTACGACGGCTACGCCTACTCGCTCTATCGGCACGATGCCGACGACCCGGAGAGCCTGCCCGAAAGTTTCGTTACCGCGCTCGCGCAGGACGCCGACGGCCGGCTCTGGATCGGCGGCAAGACGCGCGGCCTCGTCGCGCTCGACCCGGCGAACGGCAAGATCGTCGCCCGGGCGCAGGTCGCCGGCATGGATGCGCAGCCGCGCAACGCGATCGGCGCACTGCTGTTCGATCCCGACCGCGGTCTTTGGATCGGGTCGGCCTCGGGCATCGAACTCATGGACATGGCGAGCGGACGCCGCCGGGACGTCTATCGTTTCCCCTCGGGCCAGGCCGCCGATGCGAGCGTCGTCGGCTTCGCGCGCGAGGCGGACGGCACGCTGTGGAGCGCCACCGGGGCCGGGCTCTTGCGCATGCCGGCGCACAGCGACGTGAGCAAAGCCGTGGCGGCCCGTCTGTTGCCCTCGGCGCTTTGCGTGCTCATCGCCGCCGATGGCCGCATCTACGCCGGCGCGGGCAGCGGTTTCTACCGCATCGATGCCGAGCACGACACCGCGGAACGGCTATGGCCTGCGCCGAACGAACGCCCCGACGATCCGCAAGTCCGCGCGGTAGCCGAGGACCGGCTCGGCCGGCTGTGGCTCGCCACGAACGGGGCGGGGCTCGTCGTCTACGATCCGCGCTCCGCAACGACGCAGGTGCTGCGCCACGACGCCGCGATGCCGGGCTCGCTGCCCGACGATTTCGTGACCGAGCTGCTCGTCGACCGCTCGGGCCTGCTCTGGGTCGGCGGCGAGATCACCGGTGTGGCGACGACGCATCCCGAAGGCGCGCTGTTCCGCTACGTGAGGGATCCCTCGCTCGCGCGCAACCAGATGACCAATACGGTGCGCTCGATCTGGGAAGATGCGAGCGGCCGCCTGTGGCTCGGTACCGACGGCGACGGCCTCAAGCGGTACGACCCCGCGCGCGACACGTTCGAATATTTCGACGACGCGTTCAAGGGCTACGCCGTGCCGCCGAGCGGCGATCTGCAGTGGCACGTCAGCGGGTTGACCGGCGCGCTCGGCAACAAGCTCTGGGTCGCGACGAATCACGGCGCGTTCCTGCTCGATCCCGAGACGCACAAGGCGAGTGCGCTGCCCGTCGATCCGCTCAACGGCAACGGTCTGCCCGACTCGGCCGTGCGCACGATGATCGCGGCCCACGACGGCAGCATGTGGTTCGGCACCTACGGCAAGGGGCTCGCGCACTGGTGGCCGCCGAGTTCGCTGCAGACGTCGCGCTGGGAATTGTTTCGTCACCGTGCGGGCGAGCCCGACAGCCTCGCGCACGACCTCGTGCTCGACCTCTGCGAAGACGCGAACGGCCGCATCTGGATCGGCACGCTCGACGGGCTCAGCGTCTACGATCCGGCGAAGCGCAGCATGCGCTCGTTCCGCCATAGCCAGACCGACGCGAATTCGCTGTCGGACAACCTCGTGCGCGCCATCCATCAAAGCGGCGACGGCGAAATCTGGATCGCGACGCACAGCGGGCTCAACCGCGTCGACGTGCCCGGCTCGGCCAATCTGAGCTTCGTGCACTATTCGACGAGCAACGGCCTGCCGAGCGCAACGATCTACGGCATCCTCGAAGACGCGCACTACAACCTGTGGCTCAGCACGAACCGCGGTATAGCGCGTTTCGATCGCGCGCTCGGCAAATTCCGCGCGTTTTCGCTCAAGGACGGCCTGCAATCCGAAGAATTCAACGCAGGCGCGAGTTTCCGCCGCGCCAACGGCGAGCTCGTGTTCGGCGGCGTGCGCGGCATCAATCTGTTCGATGCCTCGCTTGATGCGCACGACGACTTCGCCGCGCCGGTCGTCATCACGGGCGTTTTCGCCAACGGCGAACGCAAGCTGCCGGTCGACGAACACATCACCGTGGCGCAGACGCAGCGGCTCGTGCGTTTCGATTTCGCCGCGCTCGACTACGCCGCGCCGGAGCAGAACCGATTCGTCTATCGGCTGCGCGGCTTCGACGACGACTGGGTCAAGGCCGAGACGCGCCACGAGGCCACCTACACGAACCTGCCCGCCGGCGAGTACGTCTTCGAGGTCCGCGCGAGCAACCATGCCGGCGTCTGGAACGACGCCGCGAAGACCCTGGAGCTGACCGTCACGCCGCCGTGGTGGTCCTCTACCGGCGTGCGCGTGATCTACGCCGCCGTGATCCTGTTCGTTCTGTGGCTCGTCTGGCTCGGCTATCGCTCGCGGCGCGCGCGCGAACGCCTGCATCATCAGCAATTGCGCGAGCGCGAGGACCGCCTGCGTCTGGCGCTGTGGGGCTCCGGCGACGAGTTCTGGGACTGGGACATGCGGACCGACGTGGTGCACCGCACGCCGACCGGTCAGCTCACGGCCGCCGGCACGACGCAGTGCAATCCCGCCGACGAGTGGCGCCAGGCGGCGCACCCGGACGACCTGCCGCTCGTGCAAAAACGCTTGTCCGATCACCTCGAAGGCCGCAAGGATTTCTTCGAGTCCGAGCACCGCGTCCGGCGGCAGAACGGCGAGTGGGTGTGGGTGCTGACGCGTGGCAAGATCGTCGAACGCGACGAGGAAGGCCAGCCGCTGCGCATGTGCGGCACGGCGCGCAACATCACCGCCTCGCGCGCCGCCGAACGCGAACGGCGCATCGCCGCCGAGGTGATCGACAGCATGAGCGAGGCGGTCTGCGTGACCGACATGGAGTTCAACTTCACGTCGATCAACCGCGCGTTCACGCGCATGACGGGTTACACCGAAGCCGAGGTGATCGGCCGCTCGGCGGCCGTGCTCAACGGCGCGCAGCATCCGCCCGAGTTCTACCTGGGCATGCGCGCCGAATTCGTGCGCAGCGGCCACTGGCACGGCGAGCTGTGGCAGCGGCGCAAGGACGGCGAGGAGTTCCTGTGCTGGCTGGAGATCAGCGAAGTGCGCGACGCTACGGGTCAGCGCACGCATTTCGTCGGCGTCATGAACGACATCACGGACCGCAAGCGCGCCGAGCAGGAGCTGCGCTATCTCGCCAACTACGACACGCTAACGGGGTTGCCGAACCGCACGCTGCTCGGCGAGCGTCTCGCGCATGCGGTGATTCGCGCGCGCCGCACCGCGCGCAAGGTGGCGGTGCTGTTCCTCGATCTCGACCGCTTCAAACACGTCAACGATTCGATGGGCCACGCGACTGGCGACCGCGTGCTCAAGGCGGTCGGCGCGCTGTTGCGCAACAGCGTGCGCGATTCGGCCACGGTCGCGCGCCTGGGCGGCGACGAATTCACCGTGGTGCTCGAGGACGTGCAGCACACCGACGAGCTCGTCACGCTCGCGCAGAACCTGCTCGAGGTCTTCTCGCGTCCGCTCGCGCTCGACACCGGGCAAGAAGTCGTGATCTCGCCGTCGATCGGCATCAGCCTCTATCCCGACCACGGCCAGGTGCCGACCGATCTCATGAAATTCGCCGACACGGCGATGTACCAGGCCAAGGAATCCGGCCGCAACACGTACATGCTCTATGCGCCGGCGATGGACGAGTCGGCGCGGCGCCGCGCCGGCATGATCGGCGCGCTGCGCATGGCGCTCGAGCGCGACGAACTCTCGATCGTCTACCAGCCCAAGCTCAGTCTCGACGAGAATCGCATCACGGGCGTCGAGGCCCTGTTGCGCTGGAACAGCGAGGAGCTCGGCGAAATCCCGCCCAGCGTGTTCATTCCGCTCGCGGAGGAAGCGGGCCTCATCGTGAAGATCGGCGAATTCGTCATGTACCGCGCCTGCGCGCAGCTGCACGATTGGCGCGAGCGCGGTCTCACGGGCATCACGATGTCGGTGAACCTCTCGGCCCTGCAGCTCTTGCGCGACGACTTGACGCAGCGCCTGTGCGAGATACTCGCCGAGCTCGATCTCGCGCCGAACCAGGTAGAGCTCGAGCTTACCGAGAGCGTGCTGATGGCCAACGCCGAGCTTGCGATCCACACGCTCGATCGACTGCACTCGCTCGGTGTGGCGATCTCGATCGACGATTTCGGCACCGGCTATTCCTCGCTCAGTTACTTGAAGCGCCTGCCGATCGATGCGCTCAAGATCGACCGCAGCTTCGTCGGCGACATCACGACCGACCCGGACGACGAAGCGATCACGAAGACGATCATCACGATGGCGCATTCGCTCGGCCTCAACGTGGTCGCCGAAGGCGTGGAGACGGCGGAGCAGCTCGAATACCTGCACGAGCAGGGCTGCGACGAAATCCAGGGGCATTGGCTCTCGCCGCCGCTGCCGGCTGCCGCCTGCTACACTTTCCTGCGCAATTTCGAGCGCACGCGCCTGCCGGAACGTCCGCGGCAGACGGTGCGTTGACCGCCTTATTGCCGCCGCCTATAGTCCGTGCCATGGGAGAGACCAATTCCACGCTGGCCGATCTCACAGAAATCGGGGAGCGCCTGGATCGGCTGCTCGAGCTCTGCCAGCGTCTGAGCGAAGAGAATCGCAGCTTGCGCGTGAGCCAGGAACAGCTCGCTGCGGAGCGCTCGAACCTGCTCGCCAAGAACGAGCAGGCGCGCTCGCGCGTGGAAGCGATGATCGCGCGTCTACGCTCGCTGGAGAACGGCGCATGAACGCCGACGCACCCGTCGCCGTCAGCATCCTCGATCGCGAGTTCCTGATCGGCTGCACGCCCGAGGAGCGCTCGGGGCTCATCGCGGCCGCGGCTTATCTCGACGGCAAGATGCGCGAAGTGCGCAACGCTGCGCGCTCCGCCGGGGTCGACCGCATCGCGGTGATGGCGGCGCTCAACATCGCACACGAGCTCATGCAATTGCGCCAGCGCAGCGAATCGGAAGCAGGAAACCTGGCACAACATCTGCAAAAGCTGCGCGCGAAACTTGATGGCGTGCTGGCCGCCCCGGTAAAATAGCGCGGCGTCCCCTGCGGTGTGCGACAGCACATCCAAACATATTGCCTTGTTCCTATATACGACCCCGGGATGGCAGTGTCTGAGTCCGTGAGCAAGTCCGCCGCGAGCGGAAAGCCTGAAGACCAGCGAGCTTTCCCACCTGATCCTCGGGATCAAGGTCGTCTGGTGTGCACCGGCATCGCGGAGGGCGCCACTTCCCTCTCGTGCGCGGCGTGTTGCCCGCAGTGAACTCCCCACGTGTAAACCGCATCGACGTGCGAGCGCGCATGCGTGCGGCGCGTCAGGCCCTGAGCCCGGCCGAGCGCATCGCGGCGGCCGCTGGCATCGCTTCCACGTTGGAGCAGCTGCCCGAGTTCCTCGTCGACGAACGCGTCGCGGGTTACTGGGCCGTGAACGGCGAAGTGCCGCTCAACCTTGCCGTCGCGCGTCTCAAGAGCCGCGCTCAGCGCTACCATCTGCCGATCCTCGCCGAAGGAAACACGCTGACGTTCGCCGCCTGGGAGCCCGGCATGCCCGTGCGGGCAAATCGCTACGGCATTCCGGAACCCGAAGCCGATTCCGCAAGCCTCGTCGCCGCCGCGGATCTCGATCTCGTGCTCGTGCCGCTGCTCGGCTTCGACCGGCGCGGCAATCGCCTGGGCAGCGGCGCGGGCTATTACGATCGCAGTTTCGCGTTCCTGCGCGGCCAGGCGCGTCCCGCCGTGCCTGTGCTCGTCGGCATCGCCTATCACTTCCAGGAACTGGCGGAAATCGGCGCCGAAACCTGGGATGTGCCGCTCGATTTCGTGGCGACCGATCGCGAGCTGATCGCGTGCAGCGAAGGAGCGGCGAATTGACGACGCCATCGTTCGTCTCCATGCGAGAATAGCGGCATGAATCATTGGCTCATGAAGTCCGAACCCGACGAGTTTTCGATCGAGGACCTCGCGCGCAAGAAGCGCGAGCCGTGGACGGGCGTGCGCAACTACCAGGCGCGCAATTTCATGCGCGACGGCATGCGCGCCGGCGACGGCGTGTTCTTCTATCACTCGAGCTGCGAAGTGCCCGGCATCGCCGGGCTGGCCGAAGTCGCGAGCGCGGCTTATCCCGATCCGACGCAGTTCGATCCGCGGAGCGACTACTTCGATGCCGCCAGCAAGCGCGAGTCGCCGCGCTGGTTTCTCGTCGACGTGAAATTCAAGCGCAAGCTGAAACGCGTGATCCCGCTGACCGAGCTCAAAGCGCACGCGGCCTTGCGCGATTTCGTGCTGCTCAAGCCGGGAAACCGATTGTCGGTGCTGCCGGTTTCGAAGGCGCACTGGGATTTCATCCTCGCTCTCGAATAGGCCAGCACGATGGACAAGGAACGCGAAAAACGCCTCGCCGCGGAACGCGCGATCGGCTACGTCGAGGAAGGCAGCGTCGTTGGCGTCGGCACGGGTTCGACGGTGGCCTATTTCATCGACGCGCTGGCCTCGATGCGCGGCCGCATCGACGCCGCGGTATCGAGCTCGGAGCAGAGCACGGCGCGGCTCGAGCGGCATGGCATCCGCGTCGTCGATCTCAATACCGTCGGCGAACTCGCGCTTTACGTCGACGGCGCCGACGAATGCGATCCGCACAAGCGGCTCATCAAGGGCGGCGGCGCGGCGCTCACGCGCGAGAAGATCGTCGCCGCGGCGTCGAAGACCTTCGTCTGCATGATCGATTCGAGCAAGCGCGTCGACGTGCTCGGGCGCTTTCCGCTGCCGATCGAGGTGATCCCGATGGCGCGCGGCTACGTCGCCCGCGAGCTCGTCAAGCGCGGCGGGCAGCCCGTCTGGCGCGAAGGCGTCGTCACCGACAACGGCAACATCGTGCTCGATGTGCACAATTGGAAAATTACCGATCCCGTCGGGCTCGAGGCCGAACTCAACCAGATCACGGGCGTCGTGTGCGTGGGGCTGTTTGCGAAGCGCCCCGCCGACATCGTGGTGATCGGCGACAGCGTCATGCCGTGAGAGAGCCGGGATTCGCAAGAGCCGCGGAGCGCGCTCCAATCCCGAATCTCGAATCGCCAATCCCGGCTCTCATGCCTGTTTCTCGAGCTGCCGGATCATGCCGGAAAGCCCGCCGTGCAGCGCGAACACCTGGAAGCCGAGCTTCGACAGGATGAACGCGGCGGCGGCGCTGCGTTCACCCGTGTTGCAATAGACGATGTATCTCTTCGTCTTGTCGAAGTCGGCCACGCTTTCGCGCAAAGTATACAATGGCGCATTGATCGAATCCTTGATCGCGCGCTGGGCGTGCTCCTCGGGCATGCGCACGTCGAGCACGACCGCGCCCTGGCGCGCCATGATCGACGCCATGCCGGGCGTCAGCCACTCGACGATCGGCGGCTTCAGCACTTCGTCGAACGCCTTCTTCGCCAAACGCATGAGCTTGCCGTCCTTGATCATCGTCACGGTGGCGTTGCGTACGGTGTTGGCGAGCAGCGCGTCCTCGCCGAACGTATCGCCGCGCACGAGGTAGGCGACGATCGCATTGCCGGTTTCGAGACTCTTCGACACCGACGCTGCGCCGTCCTTGATCGCGTAGTAGTAGTCCGCTTCCTCGCCTTCGCGGATGATCACGTCGCCGGCCTTGACGTCGATCTCCTCGAAACGCTGGAACATGCGTTCGATGTTGCCGGTCGGCAGCTTGTGCAGCGCGCGCGATTGCAGCAGGCGGAACACCCAGCGGTTCGCGTCCGGCGAGGGATCGTAGTAGCGGAAATTCTCCGACCGCGAGAGCTGGTCCCACGTCTGGATCTTCTCCATGTAGCGGCGTTCGATCTTGACCAGCGTGGCCGTGAACGACGTCACCGTCGCCGTGAACCGCCGCGGCTGCAGATCGCCGAGCGCGTAGCGTCCCTGCAGCGTGCTCGCGTCGATCTCCTTCTGCTTGCCATCCGGATAATCGCCGCGCACGCGGCCGGCCAATAGGAAGATCGTGTGCTCGTCGGTGTCGCCGGCCTTGAACAACACCGCGCCTTTGGCGACTTCCTCTTCGAACGCCTCGCGCGCGAGCTGCTCCAAGTTCTCCGCCCGCAGCTTGTCGAGTGGGTACAGCTTGGCAAGATCGCTGGCACTGACGGTCATCGAGTCGTTCCCCGCTCAAAAGATCGCGCCCGAAGTGTAGCCTGCACGCGCGGCGCGAGGGAACGGGCGCGCCCGTTGCCGTCGTGCAAAGCGCACGAACGCGCCTCGCCGGCTTGCAAACCGCAACCGAAACGGCGGCAAAACAATCGGCAAATCAGCGTTTTCCGAGACCCATTGCCTGGCACGACTGTTGGAACGATCTGCTTGCCGCACCGGATGGGCGCGGCGCGGCTTAAGGAAGGAGAATTCGATGCTAAGGCTGGCACTCATTTTCGCCCTCATCGCGCTAATCGCCGGCGCTCTCGGGTTCACCGGCGTGGCGGGCGCCGCAGGCGGAATCGCGAAGATCATCTTCACCGTTTTCCTCGTGCTGCTGCTGCTCGCGGTCGTGGGCGCGATCTTGGGCATCTCTGCGTTTTAGCGCAGCCGATGTCCGTTCCATCAACAGCGAAGGAGAACGCGATGAAAACTAGGACTATTGCAGGCGTTGTGGGTGCGGCGCTGCTCGCCGCGGGTATGCAGGCCTCGCCTGTGCACGCAGCTGCCGGTACGGCCGATCTCGGCTGCAAGCTGCATTTCTCGCTGACGGGCTGGTCGGTGATCTACAAGCACGCCGAGGGCCGCGGCACGGTCACGTGCGCCGATGGTTCCTCGATGCCCGTGGTCATCGATGCCAAAGGCGCCGGCCTCACGGTCGGCAAGGCGCGCGTGGACAACGGCACCGGCCGTTTCAGCAACGTGTTCAACATCACCGACGTGCTCGGCCGCTACGCCGAAGGCGAGGCGCACGCCGGCATCGTCAAATCCGGCAATGCCCAAGTCGTGACCAAGGGCACCGTCTCGCTGGCGCTCGCGGGCGCGGGTGAGGGCGTCGATCTCGGCGTCGACGTAGGCGAATTCACGATCAGCGAACCGGCGACTCGGCGCTGAGCGTTTGCGAACCCCGCGGCGCCGTCCTGGCGCCGCGGTTTTTTGCGGCCATGAGCCGCTTTTTTTCGCCCTCAACTGCACGTTTCCGTCACAACGAAATGTCCGGTTGGGCGTTTCGCAGGCGTTTGTATCGGCGCGGGAGCATTCCGCGCCCTGAAAAACGGACGCCTCACCATGAAACGCATCGCTCTGCTGGCCGCCCTCGGCCTGGCATGTACCACCGTCCCGGCGTTGGCCGACGTCCATTATTACTTCGTCGATTCGATCGCGACCCAGGCCGGCAAGGCCGAACCGCGAGCGCAGGCGCAGGAGCTCGAGAAAATCTACGCCGACATGGAAAAACAGGCAGGGATCGAGGCCAAGCTCGTCTACTCGACGAACCCCGACATCAACGCCTTCGCGACGGAAGTCGAAGGCGACAAGATCGTCGTGGTGCAGGAAGGCCTGCTCGAAATCATGGACGGCGACCGCGATGCCGTCGCGGCCGTGCTCGGTCACGAGCTCGCCCATCACAAGGCGGACCACATACGTGCCGGGCGCCGCAAGCAGGAGAGTGCACGCGTGGTCGGCGGCATCCTCGGTGCGATCGTCGGCGCCAAGCTCGGGCGCCACGGCGGCGAGGTTGCTGCGAGCGCCGCAGGAGCGGCCGTCGGTGTCGGCGCCGGCAACCTGGTGGCCCTCAAGTTCAACCGCGACCAGGAAATGGAGGCCGACCGGCTCAGCGTGGGCTGGATGATCGCGGCCGGCTACAACCCCGAGGGCATGCTGCGCCTGCAGAGGCACCTCGGTGAACTCGAAAGTCACAGCAAGGCCGCGATCTTCAGCACGCATCCGACGAGCGCGAAGCGCTATCAGGCCGCCGAGCAGCAGATCGCCAAGCTCGCGCCGCCGCCCGACCTGCTCGCACGCCCCGTCGCACCTCTGGTCGACGCCGAAGCGCTGGCGGCCGCGCAGTCGGAAATCAAAGCGGTCGCCGACGCGCGGCTCGCGGAAGCGCTCAAGCCCGAAGCCGGCGACGTGGACGCCGCCGCCTTGGCGCCCGTGGAGAAAATCGGCTTCGACAGCTACGCCGCGCTGCAGAACCAGCTCCTGTTCGCGGGCGACAAAGGCAAGTCGAAGCTGCTCGCGAAGAATCATCTGACGGAAGCGCAGCTCACGCGCATGACGGCGACGTTCACGGCGCGCATGCAGGAAAACCCGGCGCTCGCCGAACGCTACAGCGCCGAGTTCTTCCGCGCGAGTCAGGGCAAGCTCGCAGCGTATGGTCGCGATCTCGCGGATTCCTACGAGAAGGGCCAGGATTTGAAGCTCGATCCTCCCTATCCGATCGATACGGCGGCGACGCTCTTCGCCGAGATGCGCAAACGCGGCGCGCCGAGCCTCGATGCCGCACAGCAGTCCGCCGCCGAACGCGAGGTGCTGTCGCAACACGGACTCAGCTACTACGATTTCCTGATCGCCCACAACTGGTGGTCGCGCAAGGCGCGCATCGCGCTGGTCACAGGCGACGGCAGTGTCATG
>DASRGX010000207.1:0-2682 GCA_035650835.1 Rudaea sp.
GTGCATGCGCGCAAGGCCTGGCTGCACGGCCTGAGCCCGAAGGAGAACCGCGAAATTCCACCGCTCGACTACGCTCGCGTGTACCGGCTCAAGCGCGAATTTCCCGCGCTCACGATCGTCATCAACGGCGGCATCGTCGACGCCGAGTCCGTGCCGGCGCACCTCGCCGAGGTCGACGGCGTGATGCTCGGGCGCGCCGCCTATCACGATCCCTACGTGCTCGCCCGCGTCGAAGCGGCGCTATTCGGGACGCCGCTGCCCGAGCGGCACGCCGTGCTCGAGCGCATGGCGCCGTACATCGCCGATCAGCTCGCCCGCAGCGAAGCCCTGCACCACATCGCACGGCATCTGCTCGGGCTGTACCTCGGCGAGCCCGGCGCACGCGCTTTCCGCCGCCATTTGAGCGAGCACATGCGTCGGCCCGGGGCGGATTTCGCGACGCTCGACGCGGCCGTGGCGACATTGCGCGAGCATGCGCAACGGAGGGCGGCATGATCGTCACGAGCGCCGCGGAATTTGCCGCAATGTATACGCCCGAGCGCTTTCCGGCCTCGCGCCCGGCGACCCCTCGCGCCGCCTTCCTCGTCGCTCCTTACGGTTTCTCGCTCGCCGCCGAGTCGGCGCGCGACAACCGCTACATGGCGATGCAGGAACGGGCCGACGCCGAGCGCGCACTCGCCGAGCACGCCGCGCTCGCCGCGGCGCTGCGCGAGTGCCTGCCGACGATCGTCTTCCCGGGCGATGCGGAAACGCCCGATGCGGTGTTCCCGAACAACGTGTTCGCGACGGCGCCGGGGCGTCTCGTGGTCGGCGCCATGCGCCATGCCGTGCGCCGCCGCGAGGCGACCCGCGGCGACATCCGCGCTTTCTTCGGCGACTTGCTGGGTTACGAGACGCTCGATCTCTCGAGCGAACCCGTGGTGGCCGAGCTGACCGGTTCGCTCGTCATCGATCGCGCCCGCGGCATCGGTTTCTGCGGCCTTTCCGAGCGCTGCGACATGGCCGGCGCGCGTGCCATGCACGCCGCCTTCGGTCTCGAGCTCATGTTCTGTTTCGAGCTCGCTCCCGGCGAATATCACGCCAACGTCGTGCTCGCCATCTTGGCATCGCGCGCCGCCGTCATGGCGCCGGACGGCTTCGCCGACCGCGCCGACGCCGAGGCGATCGCGGCCGTCTATGCGCCGCGCACGCTCATGCTCGATGCGGCGCAGAAAGCGGCGTTCGCCGGCAACGCGATCGCATTGTCGGACGACGCCGTCTGGATGAGCGCCCGGGCCGCCGCTGCGCTGCGCGAGGACCAGCGCGCAGCGCTCGCCGGATGGGGATTCGCGCCGCGCAGCGTCGCGCTCAGTGAAATCGAGAAGGCGGGCGGCAGCTTGCGCTGCTGCGTCGGCGAAATATTCTAGCCGGCGCGTTCAGCGTGAATTAAATCGGTGCAGCCATAGTATGGTGCGTCGCAATGCCTGCGCCGCGTTCGCGCAAGCTATCATTGAGGTGCGATGAAGATACGCTATGCCATTGCCGGGATGCTGCTCGCCGCCTCATCGGGCAGCATCTTCGCAGCGGCGATGACGTTGCAGGAGGCCGTGGCGAAGGTCGAGCGCGAGACGCACGGGAAGGTGCTCTCGGCCGAGACCAAGCGCAACGGCCGCCAGACGGTGTACCGGATCAAAGTATTGACCCACGACGGCCAGGTGCGTGTCATCGAAGTACCGGCGGAGGGCTAGAAGGCGGGCAGTCCGCGCTCGCAACCGGGCGCGAAACGAAGGGACGGACGAACATGCGCATACTGCTGGTCGAAGACGAAGCCCCGCTGCGCGAGACGCTCGCGGCGCGCCTCAAGCGGGAGGGCTTCGCCGTGGATACGGCGGCCGACGGCGAGGAGGGGCTCTATCTCGGCCGCGAGGTGCCGTTCGACATCGCGATCATCGATCTCGGCCTGCCCAAGCGCTCGGGCATGGAGCTGATCCAGGAGATCCGGGCCGCCGGGCAGCGCTATCCCATCCTGATCCTGACCGCCCGCGCGAGCTGGCAGGACAAGGTGCAGGGCTTCAAGCACGGCGCCGACGACTACCTCGTCAAGCCTTTCCACGTCGAGGAGCTGCTCGCGCGGCTCAACGCGCTCGTGCGCCGCGCGAGCGGCTGGACCAAGCCCATGCTCGAATGCGGCCCGATCGTGCTCGACACGACCGCGCAGACGGTGAAAGTCGCCGGCCAGTCCGCGGATCTGACGAGCTACGAATACAAGGTGCTCGAATACCTCATGCTGCACGCGGGCGAACTCGTCTCCAAGGCCGACCTGACCGAGCACATCTACCAGCAGGATTTCGACCGCGATTCGAACGTCCTCGAAGTGTTCATCGGGCGCCTGCGCCGCAAGCTCGATCCCGACAACACGTTGAAGCCGATCGAAACCGTGCGCGGCCGCGGCTACCGCTTCGCGATCGCCCGCAACGACAGCTCGACGGAAAAGACCGACGCCGCGCGCGCAGAATAAGTACACAATTCAGCCATGTCGCGGCGCCCGCTCTCCCTGCAAGCGCGATCGCTGTTTGCGGCCGGAATCGCCTTGGCGGCATTCCTGGGACTCACGGGTTTCGCGCTCGACCAGGCCATCTACGAAACGCTGCGCAGCGCCCTGCGCGACCGCCTGCAAAGCTACGTGTACGGCTACATCGCCGC
>DASRGX010000208.1:0-7353 GCA_035650835.1 Rudaea sp.
GTGTGGAGTACTGCGCGCGCGTCGGGAAATTCGCGGTAGATCTGCGTGTGCAGCAGGGTTTCGGCCGAAGGCCGCGCGCTCGTGCCGACCGCGCGGCCGTCCATGTCGACGACCATGACGTCGGCCGCGGTCAGCGCGCCCTTGTCGCGCCCCGAGATCGTGATCGCGACGTGGCGGTCGTCGATGCGCATGGAGAAGTTGCTGCTCGTCGCAGGCGTCAGCCCTTGCGCGCCGAGCTTGCGGCCGGCGGCGGCGATGGCTTCGGCGCACGCGGCGAGGCGCGCGGGATCGAACGAGGCGTCGGCGATGTGAGCGGCGTGCATGCCGAAACTATAACGGATGTCGCGTTGCGGCGAAATTTCCGCAGCGTCTCGCCAATTGCGATGCGTGCCTGTCACAATGGCGCCATGCACGGGGAATCGATGGAGATCGCATGAATCAGCTCGCGTTTCCGGCGCTCGTCGCCGTTCTCGCGTTCCTGGCCGGCGCGCTCGTCGCCTGGCTGCTCGGCCGCCGCGGAGGCTATGCGGCCGGGCGCGAAAGCCGCGACGTCGAAGTCTCGCAGCTCGCCAACGAGCGCGACAGTTCGCTCGAGGCGCGCCGGCGCCTGCAGCACGAAATCGACGCCGCGCAGCGCGAGCTCGCCGAGGCGCGGCGGCGCATCGTCGAGATTTCCGAGGACCGCGCCGCCATGGCGGGCCGGTTCGAGCGCTTGACGCAGATCGAGGCGGAGCTCGCGGCGGCGCGCGAGGAAGCCAAGCGCTGGAACGAGGCCTGCCAGCGCGCCGAACAGCAGGCGACCGCGCTCGGCACGCGCCTTTCGGAGCAGACCCAGGCCGCCGCCGAGCGCGAAGCGTGGCTCGCCGACCGCTTCAAGCTGCTCTCGAGCGAGCTCCTCGATCAGCAGAGCCAGCGCTTGACCGAGCAGAACCAAAGCAATCTCGGCAACCTGCTCGCCCCGTTGCGCGAGCAACTCGGCGATTTCCGCAAGGTCGTCGCCGAGGTCTACGACAAGGAGAGCCGCGAACGCGCGCTGCTCAAGCACGAGATCGAATCGCTCAAGAACATCAATCAGCGCATCAGCGAGGATGCCGTCAACCTGACGCAGGCCCTCAAAGCCGACAGCAAGACCCGCGGCGCCTGGGGCGAAATGGTGCTCGAGCGCCTGCTCGAAATGGCGGGCCTGCAGTCCGGTAGGCATTATGTCGCGCAGCTCAGCCTGTTCACGGCCGACAGCTCCAAGCAGCAGCGTCCCGATGTCATCGTTCGCCTGCCCGACGACAAGGACATCGTCATCGACGCGAAGGTCTCGCTGATCGGCTGGGACCGTTTCGTCGCCGCAACCGACGACGACTCGCGCGCCGCGGCGTTGAAGGAACACCTCGCTTCGATCCGGCGCAACATCGACAGCCTCTCGGCGAAGGACTACGCCGGCCTGCAAGGGCTGCGTACGCTCGATTTCGTGCTCATGTTCGTGCCGATCGAAGCGGCGTTCGTCGAAGCGATGCGCGCCGACGACAGTCTTTACGGCTACGCGCTCGCGAAGAACGTCTCGCTCATGAGCCCGAGCACGCTGCTGCCGACGCTGCGCACGGTCGCGCACCTGTGGCGCATCGAGCAGCGCAGCGTCAACCAGCAGGAGTTCGCGCAGCTCGCCGCACAGCTTCACGACAATTTCGCGGCGCTCATCGAAGGCATCCAGGACGTCGGCACCCGGCTCGACCGCGCCCGCGATGCGCACAGCGGGCTCGTGCGCCGGCTCACCGAAGGCGGACGCGGCAGCGTGCTGCTCAAGGTGCAGAAGCTCAAGGAGCTCGGCGCGCCGGCGAAGAAGAGCCTGCCGAAGGAATTGCTCGATCGCGCCGGCGCCTTGCCGGAAGGCGAATCCGGCGATGAGTCGGCGGCGGCCGTGGTGAAGCTCGACGTCGAGGAGCCCGAGGCCTGAGACGTCAGGCGCGCCGCACCTTGCTGTGCTTGTAGCCATAGCCGAAGTAGATGGCGAGGCCGAGCACGGTCCAGGCGATCATCAGCGACAAGTTGAGCCAGTTGATCAGGATCGGGACCAGCAGGGCCAAGCAGCTCAATACGCCGAGCGTGCACGTCACGGGCGCCCACGGGACGCGGAACGTGCGCGGTGTGTCGGGCTGCGTGCGGCGCAGGATCAGCACGCCGATGCAGACCGCGCAGAACGCGATCAACGTTCCCGTCGACACCAGATTCGCGAGCAGATCGAGCGGAAACACGGCCGCGAGCGCCGCGATGCCGGCGCCCGTGATCAAGGTGTTGATGTGCGGCGTATGGTACTTCGGATGAATCTTGGAGAACGTCGGCGGCAGCATGCCGTCGCGGCCCATGATCATGAAGATGCGCGGTTGCGCGATGATCATGCACAGGATCACCGAGGACAGGCCGATCAGTGCGCCGATCTCGACCACGACGCGCAGCCAGCCGAGTTCCGGATGCGCCTTCACGGCCGTGACGACGGGCTCGGCGGTGCCGAGCTCGGTGTAGGAGACCAAGCCCGTCAGCGTCGCCGCCATGCCGATGTATAGAAGTGTACAAATGGTCAGCGACGCGATCGTGCCGATCGGCAGGTCGCGTTGTGGGTTCTTCGATTCCTGCGCCAGCGTCGAGGTGGTCTCGAAACCGATGTAGGCGAAGAATACCATCGAAGCGCCGCGCAACACGCCCGACCAGCCGAACTTCTCGGCCCCCTGGTTTTCCGGAATGAACGGATGCCACAAATCCGGATTCACGTAATGCCAGCCGGCGCCGATCACGAGCAGCACGAGCGCGACTTTGAGGATCACCATCGCCGTGTTCATGCCGGCGGACTCCTTGATGCCGATGTAGCACAGCCACGTCAGCAACATCACGATCGCCACCGCGGGCAAGTTGATCCACGCGTGCGTGATTGCCAGTCCTCCGTCGTCCGAATAGGCCAGCGGCGCATTCGTCAACACGGCGGGTAAATGCACGCCGACCTCCTCGAGCAGGCTGACGAAATACCCGGTCCAACTCGCTGCCACGGCGGAGGCCGACACGCCATATTCGAGCACCATGTTCCAGCCGATGAACCACGCCGCGAGTTCTCCGAGCGTCGCGTAGGCGTACGAATACGAACTGCCCGACATGGGGATCAGCGTGGCGAATTCCGCGTAGCACAAGGCAGTGAAGCTGCAGCCGACCGCGGCGAGGATGAACGACAGCAGCACGGCCGGACCGGCGTTCGTCGCGGCCGCGTTGCCCGTGATCACGAAGATACCGCCGCCGATGACTGCGCCGATGCCGATGGCGGTCAGGCCCACGGGTCCGAGCGTACGCGCCAGGCGCGGCCCGTCCCCGCTGTCGGCGTCGTTGGCGAAATCGGTTTTCTTGGCGAGCAATTGATCGAGCATGGGAAATCCGCAACTCGTTTAAACAAAAGGCCGGCGCGTGCGCACCGGCCTTCGCGAGGATCGGGACATCGCCGGCCTCAGCCGCCGACGGTGCCGTTGGCGAGGTGGCTGCGGCGATAGCCGTACAGGCTGTAGACGACGAGGCCGATCACGCCCCAGACGAGGAACACGACTTTCGCGGTCATGCTCAAATTGACGAACAGCAACAGGCAGCCGATTACGGCGAGCGGGCACACGATCCACGCGAGCGGGGTGCGGAAGGGGCGCGGGCGATCCGGCTGGTTCTTGCGAAGGATCAGCACGCCGATGGCCACCATGGCGAACGCGAGCAAGGTGCCCGAATTCGACGTGTCGGCGAGCTTGCCGACCGGGAACAGCGCAGCGCAGATCGACACCACGAGTCCCGTGATGATCGTGATCACATGCGGTGTGTGGAACGTCGGGTGCACGTTCGAGAGCGGCTCGGGGAGCAGACCGTCGCGCGACATCGTGAAGAAAATGCGCGTCTGGCCGAACATCATCATGAGGATCACGGATGGCAGCGCGAGGATCGCCGCAATGCCGATCCAATTGCCGAGCGTCGGGAACCCGAGCACGCGCAGCACGTGCGCGAGCGGTTCCTTGCTGCATACAAGGGCCTGGGAATCGACGCAGGCGGCGGTCATTTCCGGCGTGCCCGGATCGAGCGGCATGCCGTTCGGTCCGAGTATCGGCTGCGCGCCGACGGAACCGGCGGCGCTATAGCCGACGAGCAGATAGAAGATCGTGCAGATCGTGAGCGAGCCGATCAAGCCGATCGGGATATTCCGGTTCGGATTCTTCGTCTCTTCGGCCGCCGTGGAGACGGCGTCGAAGCCGACATACGCGAAGAAAATCGACGCGGCCGCACCGAGCACGCCGACGCCGCCGAGCGGGCTGCCCCATCCGCCCGGCAGGAACGGCGTGAAATTGCTCGATTTCACGGCCGGAAAAGCGAAGATGACGAACGCCGTCAGGGCGGCGATCTTGATCGCGACGAGCACGGCGTTGACGCGGGCGCTCTTCGACGTGCCGATGACGAGCAGCACCGTGACGGCGAGTCCGATCAGGAAGGCTAAAAGATTGAACGAGCCGCCGGCGTAGAGGCCCGTGCGCAGGGCTTCCGGCAAGCCATAGCCGTTTGCTGCAAGCAAGCCGTTCATGTAACCCGACCAGCCGACGCAGACCACCGCCGCGCCGATTCCGTATTCGAGGCCGAGCGCCCAGCCGACGACCCAGGCGATGAATTCGCCGAGCACGCCGTAGCTATAGGTATACGCCGAACCCGACACCGGCACCATGGCCGCGAGCTCCGCGTACGCCAGCGCCGCGAGACCGCACACGATCGCGGCGATCACGAACGCGAGCATCATGCCCGGGCCGGCCTTCTGTCCGGCTTCGGCGGTCAGCACGAAGATGCCGGTGCCGATCACGGCGCCGATGCCGAGCAGCGTGAGCTGGATCGGGCCGAGCTGTCGCTTGAGCGACTTTTTCTCGGCGGTTTCGATAATCTTGTCGAGCGGCTTTACGCGCCAGAAAATCATTGCATCCTCCCCACGGTGATCCAGGTAAGCCGCCAAACGGCAACCCGGGCGAGGATGCCTGCGATGCGGTTCTCGTATGCGGCACCGGCCGGCGCCGCAGCGGCGGTAACATACGCGACACCAACGATGGCGGCAAGCGGAGGCGGTCATGGACGGACAGGACACGGCAGGCGGCGCCCTCGAACCGCAGCAGCAGGCCTGGCGCGCGGCATTCGAACGTTTCGCGGCGCGCCATCCGGAGCGTGCGGCGGCGGCCGATCGCTTCATCGAGTTCGTGTGCCGGCACGCCGATGCCGCGCATCGCGAACTCGCGATCGGACATCTGACCGGTTCGGCTTGGCTCGTGAGCGCAGACGGCCGGCGCGTATTGCTCACGCACCATCGCAAGCTCGGGCTCTGGCTCCAGCTCGGCGGCCACGCCGACGGCGATGCCGATCTCGCCCGCGTCGCCCTGCGCGAAGCTGAGGAGGAATCGGGACTGACGGATCTCGTCGTCGATGCGGAAATTTTCGATCTCGATTGTCACGCGATTCCCGCGCGCGGCGCCGAGCCGGAGCACTTCCACTACGACGTGCGTTTCGTCGTGCGCGCGACAGGAAGCGAGCGGTTCACGGTCGGCGACGAATCGCATGCGCTCGCCTGGCGCGAAATCGCCGACGTGGCCGCGGATGCGACGATGGATGCATCGGTGCGCAGGATGGCGCGCACCTGGCTCGAGGCGAATCGTTCGGCTTGAGCGAGCGGCTCGGCCGTTTCAGGCTCTGCCCGAGAATTCGCCCGTCAGCGTGCTGACGAGGATCTTCTCGCCGGTCGTGATGTACTCGGGCACTTGGATCTCGATGCCGGTATTGAGCCGCGCCGGCTTCGGACGTTTCGTCGCCGTGGCGCCCTTGAGTTCGGGCGCCGTCTCGACGACTTCGAGCGTCACGCTCGGCGGCAGCTGCAAGGCCACCGGCTGATCGTCGATGAGCTGCACGTAACAACCCTCGAGCCCGTCCGCGATGTAACCGGCGGCATCGCCGACCGCGTCGGCGCCGAGCGTGTATTGCGCGAAATTCTCGGTGTCCATGAACACGAACGCGTCGCCGTCCTTGTACGAATAGTTGACGGCGCGTCGCGTGAGCTCGGTCTCCTTGAGCTCATCCTCGGCGCGCACCGAGAGATCGAGCTTCTGCCCGCCCGGGACGCTGTAGAGCGTGAAGCGGAACGTGACGTTGCCGCCGCGTGCCGTCGGCGCGCTGCGCTCGACTTCGCGCACCTGCCAGACCTTGCCGTTGTGCTCGATGACGTTGCCGCGTTTGATGTCGAAGGCTTTCATGGGGGAGAGAGCGGGATTGGGGAATGGGGATTAGGGATTAGGGATTGGAAGGAGTGGCCGAGATGCTCTTACGAATCCCGAATCCCAAATCCCCAATCCCCGTCTCAGTTCACTTCGGCGCCAACCGAATCGCCCCATCCACACGGATCACGCTGCCGTTGAGATAGCGATTCTCGAGAATGAAGGCCACCGTGCTCGCGAACTCCTCGGGCGTACCCAGGCGGGAAGGATAGGGCACTTGTGCACAAAGGGAATCGTATACTTGCTGCGGCATGCCGTCGACCATCGGCGTGTGGAACACGCCCGGAGCGACGGTCATCACGCGCACGCCGATGCGGGCGAATTCGCGCGCCATCGGCAGGGTCATGCCGATCACGCCGCCCTTCGATGCCGAATACGCGGCCTGGCCGATCTGGCCTTCGTAGGCCGCGATCGATGCGGTGTTGATGATGACGCCGCGGGCACCCTCGTCGAGCGGCTCCTGCCGAGCGATGGCCGCTGCGGCCAGCCGCAGGACATTGAACACCCCGGTCAGATACACGTCGATGGTCGTCTTGAAGCCATCCAGGTCCAGCGGTGAGCCGTCCTTGCCGATGAGCCGTCCGCCGCTGGCGGGTCCGCCGTGCGCGTCCACCGAGATGCGTAGCGGGGCAAGCGATTCCGCCTCCGCCAAGGCCGCGTTGACGTCTTCGGTCTTGGTCGCGTCGGTGCGGACGTAGCGGGCGTCGAGCTCTTTGGCCAGCGCCGCGCCCTTTTCGTCGGCCAGATCGGCGATCACTACCTTCGCTCCCGCGGCGTGCAGCCGGCGGACAGTGGCCTCACCCAGGCCGCCCGCGCCGCCGACGACTATGGCCGAACTACCGCTGATCTGCATCGCTATTTCCCTTCTTGCAACTCATACTCTCGGTCTGTGAGAATAATGTTCTCATATCGCCCAACGCGCCGCGGGTCCCTGTTTGCCGAATTGGAGATAAGCCGTGAACAACGACGTTCTGGTCATCATCGGGGTCGGCGGCATGGGGGTCTCGGTGGCCCGCCGTTGTGGGGCGGGCCGGACCATCGTGCTGGCCGACAT
>DASRGX010000209.1:0-9145 GCA_035650835.1 Rudaea sp.
GGCTGCGGAATTCCTGCGCCGGCGCAGCGTCCGTCGAGTTGCGCTCCGCGTCTTCCGCGCGCATCTGCGCTTGTCCGCGCTGCAAGACGAGAAGCCGGCGCACGAGCCAGATCGTCCACGTCGCCGGAATCGCCACGGCAACCACGCCGAACGCCCACGGCTGCGCGTCGAGGAACGGCGTGAATTCGACGGCGAGCACGAGCGCGAGCGTGAACGCCGCCGCGCCGAGCAGGATGATCGCGCTCTGCCGCGCGACGAACGCGCGCTCGCGCGTCGAGCGCGTGCCGTCGAGCGCCGCGCGCACGGCGAAGAACGTGCCAGGGATGCTGATCAAGAGCCCGAGCAGCGAGTTGAACAGCGCGGCAACGAAGGCCACCTTCGCGGCGACGCCACCCTTGGCGGCGCCGACGCTGACTGCTGCCGCCGAGCTCGTCGCCGTGTACGCCGGCAAACCCGCGACGACCGCGATCGCGAACGCCTTGCCGGGCGAGCTGCGTTCGAGCGCACCCTCGACGAAGGCGAGCACCTGTTCGTGCAGCAGCTTGCGCCCGCGCGAGAGGCGCTGGCGCACGGTCTCTTCGCTCAACTCGAGTGCTTCGGCGACGCTCTCGACCGAACGGTGCTCACGATAGAAGAGCACCATCGGTTCGCGGTACGCCTCGGGGATTTCGGCGAGCGAGCGCCAGAGGATCGCCTGCTCCTCGTCGCTGATCGATTGTTCGGCCGGCGGCGGCTGCGGCGTCGGCGCCTCGCCGGCGGCTTCGATGGGCTCGGCCGCGTACGTCGGCTCGCGCACCGCGCGCCGACGGCTGTTGTTGACGAGGTTGCGCGCGATCCCGCAAAGCCACGCCCGCAACTTCGCCGGTTCGCGCAGTTCCTTGAGCTGCCGCCACGCAGAAAAGAACGTTTCCTGCGCGAGATCCTCGCTCTGCGCCACGCTGCCGGTGGCGGCGTAGGCGATCGAGCAGATCAGGTTCTGATAGCGCGCGACGATGCGGCCGAAAGCCTGGCGATCGCCGGCGAGGCTTTGCGCGACGAGCTGCGATTCGTCGATGGTCGAGACGGTCATGGCGGACTCCGGTGAGGACACGTCTCTTGAGTGGCCGATTCGCCGAAAAGGTGACAACCGCCCGAAAAGCCAGAACGACGAAGAACGCGAAGACTATCTTTTTTCGTGCCCCGCTTGCGCTCCCTACCCGATCAAGCCCAGCGCCTTCACGCGCTGCAGCTCGTCGCGCGCCTTCGCGGCTTCTTCGAACTCGAGATTTTGCGCATGTTTATACATTTTCGCCTCGAGCTTCTTGAGCTCGGCGGCGAGCCGCTCGGGCGGCAGCGCGGCGTAGTCGGTCGCAGGCTCCGCGATGCGGCGCTGGCCGCGGCGGCCGCCGCCCTGGCGCTCGGCTTCGGCATCGGCGCGCGCGCCTTCCATGATGTCGGTGATTTTCTTGACGACCGACTTCGGCGTGATGCCGTGCGCCTGGTTGTAGTCGATCTGCTTCTGGCGGCGGCGGTCGGTCTCGTCGATCGCCGCGCGCATCGATGCGGTCATCACGTCGGCGTAGAGGATCGCCTTGCCGCGCAGGTTGCGCGCCGCGCGGCCGATGGTCTGGATCAGCGAGCCCGTCGAGCGCAGGAAACCTTCTTTGTCGGCGTCGAGGATCGCCACGAGCGACACCTCGGGCATGTCGAGGCCTTCGCGCAACAGGTTGATGCCGACGAGCACGTCGAACTTGCCGAGGCGCAGGTCGCGGATGATCTCCACGCGCTCGACGGTCTCGATGTCCGAGTGCAAGTAGCGCACGCGCACGCCGTGTTCTTCGAGGTAGTCGGTCAGGTTCTCGGCCATGCGCTTGGTCAGCGTCGTGACGAGCACGCGGTCGCCCATCGCCACGCGATCGTTGATCTCGGATAGCAAATTGTCGACCTGCGTGCGCACCGGACGCACTTCGACGTCGGGATCGACGAGGCCGGTCGGCCGCACGACGAGTTCGACGATGTTGCCTTGCGAGTGCTTGAGCTCGTACGGGCCGGGCGTCGCCGAGACGAAGATCGTGCGCGGCGCGCGGCGTTCCCATTCCTCGAACTTAAGCGGCCGGTTGTCGAGCGCCGAAGGCAGGCGGAAGCCGAATTCGACGAGCGTTTCCTTGCGCGACCGATCGCCCTTGTACATGCCGCCGAGCTGCGGCACCGTCACGTGCGATTCGTCGACGACGAGCAGCGAATCGGCGGGCAAATAATCGAATAGGCACGGCGGCGGCTCGCCCGGCGCGTGGCCGGTCAGATGCCGCGAGTAGTTCTCGATGCCTTGGCAATAGCCGATCTCGGCCATCATCTCGATGTCGAATTGCGTGCGCTGCTGCAGCCGCTGCGCCTCGACGAGCTTGTTCGCTTTGTATAATTGTTCCAGGCGCTCCTTGAGTTCCGCCTTGATCGTCTCGACCGCGTCGAGCACCGTGCGCCGCGTCGTCACGTAGTGCGAACCGGGGTAGATCGTGTAGCGCGGAATGCGCCGCAGGACCGCGCCCGTGAGCGGATCGAAGATCGACAGGTTCTCGATCTCGCCGTCGAACAGCTCGATGCGGATCGCTTCGATCTCGTTCTCGGCCGGGAACACGTCGACGACTTCGCCGCGCACGCGATAACTGCCGCGGTGGAGCTCGTAGTCGCCGCGCTCGTATTGCAGCTCGGTCAGACGCCGCAGCAGCTCGCGCTGATCGAGCCGGTCGCCGCGCACGAGGTGCAGCACCATGCGATGGTATTCGCCGGGGTCGCCGAGGCCGTAGATCGCCGACACCGTCGAGACGATCAGCGCATCGCGGCGCTCGATGAGCGCCTTCGTCGCCGAGAGCCGCATCTGCTCGATGTGCTCGTTGATGCTCGCGTCCTTCTCGATGTACGTATCGCTCGAAGGCACGTAGGCCTCGGGCTGGTAGTAGTCGTAATAACTCACGAAGTACTCGACCGCGTTGTGCGGGAAGAACTCCTTGAATTCGCCGTAGAGCTGCGCGGCGAGCGTCTTGTTCGGCGCGAGCACGAGCGTCGGTTTCTGCACGCTGGCGACGACGTTCGCGATCGTGAACGTCTTGCCCGAACCCGTGACGCCGAGCAAGGTCTGGTGCGCGAGTCCGGCCTCGAAACCGTCGATGAGGCGGCGGATCGCCCCCGGCTGATCGCCGGCGGGACGGTACGGTGCGACGAGTTCGAAACGATCGGTCATGCGGTAGCCTCGGCGAACAGCCGATTATAGTCCGTGGGGATATCCCACGATGTCGAGGCGCCGAGGCGAGAATGCAAGCCGTCGGCATTTTCCTACGCACGGCTGCGACGGCGCCGTATCGTGCACCGCACGCGCGCTGCCTAGCATGGCGCCATCCTGAACGGAGCCATCGCCATGCAACCTCGCCGTCTCGCCGCGCAGCGCGGCCTCACCCTCGTCGAAACGATCTTCGGCGTCGCGATCATGCTCGTGCTCGGCGCCGCGAGCCTGCCCGCGCTAGGCAAGCTCATCGGCGGCAACCGCGCCCACGCCGCGCAAACCACCTTGCTCGCCTCGCTCGATCTCGCGCGCGCCGCCGCGATCACGCGCATGAGCGAGGTCGTGCTGTGCCCGAGCGACGATCGGCGCCACTGCACGGCGACGCCGTGGTGGCAGCACGGGTGGATCGTGTTCCAGGATGTCGACGGCGACGGCAAGCGCGACGCCGACGAGCCGCTGCTCGCCGTCACCGAGCCGCTCGAGGGCATCGCCGTCGCCACGAGCGCCGGCCGCGAGCGCGTCGTCTACCGCTACGACGGCAGCGCAGGCGGCACCAACCTCACGTTCACGCTCTGCGACCGGCGCGGACCCAAGTACGCGAGCACCGTCGTCGTCAACAACGCGGGACGCGCGCGCACGGCACCCGCGTCCGCCGCCGAAGCGGCCGCCGCCTGCAAAGGAATCTGAAGCTACCTCACGGGTTCGGGCATCGCCGAGGAATGATGGCTCGTGATCAGCCACTGCTTGCCGTCCCAGGCATACGTGAACGTGTAGCGCGCCGGCACCTTCTGTCCCGTGCGCGCGAAGGTAAAAGTATACAAACCCGCATCGAACGCGCTGTTGCAGCCCGATTCGAAGAACCGGTAGGTGACCACGCCCGAGGGCTTGTTTTCGAGGAAATGCTTGAAGTATTCCTCTTTTTCGGCCGGCGTGACCCGCGGCACGTTCGAGAGCGTCGGCAGCAGGATCGAGCGCTCCGCATAGTTCGCGACCACCGCGCGCGGATCGCCCGTCTGCAGCGAGCGGTTCCACCGATCGAATAGATCCTCGATCTCCTTGCGGGTCGGCGGCGGACGGCATGCGAGCGCCTGCGATGCAGGCGCCGACGAGGACGACTCGGACCGCGCCGGCGCGGACCCGCATCCCGCCGCCCCCGCCAGAACCAGACCGATGACCGCCGCAGCGGCCGTATGGGTGATGCGCATGGCTTGCTCTCCTCTGGGATAGCACCCCGCATCGAGCCAGCCGGCGACGGCGCCGCGCCCGCCCGAGCACGCCGCCCACTCCCCAAGCCCACTCTACGCCCCCGCCCAAAGCAGGCGCAACCGCAACCCGCCGCGGCCCCATGCATAAGCCGCGCCCGGCAACTTGACTAGTACGCCCAACATCAAGAAAATAGACGGCTCACTCCACCCTTCCCCGATAGCTCAGTCGGTAGAGCAAGTGACTGTTAATCACTGGGTCGGCGGTTCGAGTCCGTCTCGGGGAGCCAATTAGAAGTCCGGAGAGATCCGGAAAAGTTCAGAAAACCCGCAGAAATGCGGGTTTTTTTATGCTTGCAGTGTCTGCCGCCATCCATCGGAGTCCACCCAAAACCCCCATCACCAGGGGTACGTGGCGGGGTGTAAGCTGTGTCATCAGGAGGGATACCCCTATGGCCCTTACCGATACTGCGTTGCGTAACCTCAAGCCCGTTTCGAAGCCCACGAAACTCTTCGATTCGAACGGATTATTCCTGCTCGTGAACCCTCCTTCGGCGCGCGTTCCGAAGGGATCTCGCCTGTGGCGCTTCAAGTACTACTACGCCGGAAAGGAGAAGTTGCTATCGCTCGGCGCATACCCGGACATGTCGCTTCGATTGGCGCGCGACGCGCGCGACAAAGCGCGTACGCTGCTCGTCCAAAACATCGACCCGTCTGTCCAGCGCAAAGCCGAAGAATTCGCTCAGCGAGAGGCGGCAGCGAACAGCTTCGAGGTGATCGCGCGCGAGTGGCTTATCCGACAACAATCGAAGCTGGATGAGGTCACGCTCAAGAAGGCGACTGCCTTGCTCGAAAAATGGGTGTTCCCGTGGCTGGGAACTAAGCCGATCGCTGACATTACGCCGCGCGAACTTCTGGAGACGGTTCTACGACGCGTCGAGGCCACAGGGAAGATCGAGACCGTACATAGGGTAAAGCAGCGCTGCGGCCAAATCTTTCGCTACGCAATCGCTACCGGCAGGGCAGAACGCGACCCTACCCCCGACCTTCGCGGGGCCTTGGCGACCGCCAAAACGCGTAGCCATGCGGCTATCGTCGAGCCCGCAAAGATCGGCGAGCTGCTTCGAGCCATGGACGGTTTTGATGGTCAGTTCGTAACGCGCTGCGCGTTGAAGCTCACGCCGCTTGTCTTTGTTCGGCCGGGCGAGCTGCGCCGGGCCGAGTGGCGCGAAGTCGACCTCGATAAGGCTCTATGGAGCATACCCGCCGAACGCATGAAGATGGATGCCCCACATCTCGTGCCACTTTCGCGGCAAGCAGTTGAGATCCTGCGCGAGCTACATCCGCTGACGGGCAGCGGGGAATATGTGTTCCCTGGAGCCCGCAGTTTGCGGCGTCCGATGTCAGAGAACACGGTTAACGCGGCACTTCGTCGCCTCGGCTACAGCGGTAGCGAGATCGTGGCGCACGGATTTAGAAGCATGGCTTCCACGCTACTGAATGAACAAGGCTGGCCGTCGGACGTGATTGAGCGACAGCTGGCACATGCAGAGCGCAACGAAGTAAGGCGCGCCTACAACAGAGCCAAGTATTTACCCGAGCGAGTCAAGATGATGCAGGCCTGGGCGGACTATCTCGACGCCTTACGCCTTCGGATTGAGGGGTAAGCCAAGTGGCGCGGCGGAAATCACCAGACGAAATCATCGCTCAGAGGCTCTCCGATTTCGCGAAGCTGCTTCGAATGCAAGCTCACGTTGAGCACAAAGACCGACGGCTGTACGGCGTATCTTCGTCCACGCTCTACCTCTCAGCCGACATTCTCGATGCTCTCGCGAGCGGTGACGATGCTTCGAAGATCATCGACGGAAGAAAAGGCAAGAAAGCCTTCTACATTGCTATCGAGGCGATACACCAAGCAGCCTTCAAAGGGGCAGCGAGCTGGGATGATGCAATCATGGATGCCGCCGTCGAACTGGAAAAGGATCCACGAACGCTTCAAAGGCATTGGAGCGCATTTCTGAAGGAGAGGAACATAGAGGAGGAGAACTACCTGTTCCCGAGCGGGCCAGAGGCGGGTCGTCAATCACGCAGAGGTCGATAGTACTCGGCACGCGAAGTCAAGACGCCAAATGCCCGCATTCGGTGTCGTGACGCCGAGACTGCCATGACGATCATGGGGGGCACCTTTCCAAGAGGTGCCTAGGCATGACAACTCGTCTCTTGCGTCTGAAAGAAGTGCTACATCTCTGCGGCCTTAGTCGCAGCCAAGTCTATGCGCTGATCAAGATTGGCAAATTCCCCTCGCCGATCAAATTAGGCCGAAGCTCCGCGTGGCTTGAATCCGAGCTGGACTGTTGGGCGAAAGCCTGCATCACAGCATCTCGATGCGGAGGTGCGCATGGATAAGAAAGATATCCGCCGCATTTCGCACGCTCGGAACATCAAATTGCTGCAAGATCTGCCGCGTCGACATACTGTGCCGCAGCCCGAGCAATCAATAGCTAACTTACTGAAACCACCGCACAATTCCCAATTCGGCGGGGCAATCGATGCTGTCGTAGATTATCTCCCTCTCTCCTGGCGCAACAGATCCGCGTTTGCGACCGGAAACAGTGCACTCGCGGTCGCTCTGGAAAAATATTTTCCTGCAGAGGAGTGCGCTCATGAATAGCGCTCCTTCTCCAGACTATGTTGGCTCCGCCGTACCGAACCCGTGCGCCGAAGCCGCAACCTTTCTCTATCGCCTCGACCCCCTCGCTCAGAGTTTCCAGTTCCGGACATTCAGCGACTGCAAGCCACAGGGTCCCGACCCCCTCGCCGGTGGCCTAGAAGGAAACATCCAAAGCTGCTGGCCTGCACTCGCACAACGGAACCTTTCTGGTGCTGGCGTCTTTGTTGTGGTGAACAGCGGCGGGCAGACGGCGCGGGAGATTGATCGGATTCGAGCAGTTTTTGTAGACCTCGATGGCTCGCCGATCGAGCCCGTCATGACCGGCCCGATCAAACCACACGTTGTTGTGGAGTCAAGCAACAATCGATGGCATGCGTACTGGATTGTTGACGGTATGCCTTTACCACAGTTTGCGTCTGTTCAAAAGGCGATCGCAAAGCAATTCTACGGTGACTCCACCGTTTGCGACCTGCCTAGGGTGATGCGGGTCCCTGGGTTCCTGCACTGTAAGCACGAAACGCGCGTGCATTCGCGTTTGCGCTACTGCTCGTGGCGACCTCCATACGCTGCTGCAGAAGTCCTCGCCGCGTTTGGGACAGAACCGGCGGCTAACGTTTTTCAGTTGCCGGCCATGACGGCAGGAAAGACGGAAGTAGCGGACTCGGTAATCGCGGAGCTGCGGAGCGCACTCTTGGCCATACCTTCGGACGACTACTCTGATTGGGTGGCGGTGGGGCACGCCCTACATGAACTCGGTCACGTCGGTCGCGGCTTGTGGCTTGAGTGGTCAAGCAAGAGCCGAAAATTTGACCTCGAAGCCGCCGAGCATGCTTGGCGCACGTTCCGGCCCGAGCGCACCGGCTACGCCGCTGTATTCGCCCGCGCTCAGCGTCTAGGGTGGAAGAATCCGATGGCAATCTCAAACCTTCCGTCTCCCCCTCCGACTGCGGCTCGTCGAGTCTCATTTTCTCCGGCGCGGGATCTGTTGTCGTCGACAACTTCTATTCCATGGCTAATTGAAAACTACCTTTCCAAGAACTCTCTTGCGGCTCTGATAGGGGCGCCCAACTGCGGGAAGACATTCCTTGCTCTCGACTGGGCCTGTTGTATAGCAACTGGAATGGTCTGGTGCGATCTGGACATTGAACAAGGCGGCGTCTTCTATATCGTCGGCGAGGGGCGCGCCGGCCTGCTTAGACGATTGCGCGCTTGGGAAATCGCAAAGCAAAAAAGCCTTAGGGATGCTCCGCTGTTTGTCAGCGACGGTGCTGCCGTGCTGACGAGCCCTCTCGATGCGTCCGCTGTCTGCGCAGAATGCGAGCGTCTATCCAGACAATTCGGCACACAGCCTGCATTAATTGTTGTCGACACTTTGGCGCGCAACTATGAGGGGGACGAGAATAGCGCAACCGACATGGGGCACTTCATTTCGCATCTGGACAGATTCCTACGAGTACCCTGGGGCTGTTGCGTATTGGTCGTGCATCACGTCGGCTTGGGGGAAGAAGCGCAAAAGCGCGGGCGCGGCAGCAGCGCGCTTCGTGCAGCGCTAGACGCAGAATACGTGCTACGCAAAAAGAATGAGTTCTTAACGCTCGAGTGCACCAAGGCAAAAGATTGGGAATTTCCCAGCACAATTCACCTGAAGCTGAAGCCGATCACGTTTTGCATCGGCGCAGGCCAGAACGATGAAGCCTCTTCATGCTTTTTGGACACTTCGGACGCAGTGATGCTTGCGAATTTGCAAGGCATGGGCAAGAACACCGAAGGCGTTCGTCGCACTCTATGCGAGATTTACGAGCAAAGGCTCGCTAACGTCTTGGCGGCAGGAGGGTCTGGAGATCAGGTCCGCGTCTCCCTCGCGGAGCTTCGCTCCTCGGTTTTCGAGCGTGGGGTTGTAAAAGACCGGTCGTAACCTTCCCCGTCAACGTCACACCGAGTTAAGAGAACTCCACGTTGATTCGACGGCACGCCGGAATGTGCTTGGTGGCAGGTCGCCAAGCGATTCGTGCGGCC
>DASRGX010000210.1:0-2743 GCA_035650835.1 Rudaea sp.
ACGTCGCGTCGATCTACAAGCAGAACAAGCTCGCGTTCGTCGTCAATCTCGGCACGCTCGTGCAGCCGATCAACATGCAGGATTACACCGGCAACCCGGCACTGCGTCCGCCGCAGCTCTTCTCGCATGCCGATCAGGAGAACCTCTGGCACCAGGCGAACACGAATGCGAACTCCACGCTGGGATGGGGTGGCCTTTGCGGCGACGATCTGCAATCGCAGGGGGCGAACAACACGAGCAATCCGCAGCTCTCGTTGTGCGTCTCGGTTTCCGGAGCGAACCGGTTCGAGGTCGGCAACGTGGTCGTGCCGTATCAGATGTCCTCGGGCGGTCTGACGACGCTGCGCGGCGTCTGCAACCCGACCTGCACGGGCGGCGCGAGCAACAACAGCCTGCGCAACCAGGCCTTGAACGATCTGCTCGGGGCGACGTACGCCAACGATTTCGCCAGCCAGTACGACGCGGTGTTCAGCCGCGGGCGCGACTTGTTCGCGATGCTGAGCCCGGGACTCTCCGGTACCACGCTGACCACGGCGTTCCCGACCACGTCGCTCGGCAACCAGCTCAAGATCGTCGCCGAGATGATCAAGCTCTCGGTCGCCTCGAACTACGCGAGCCGGCAGATCTATTACGTGCGCCTCGGCACCTTCGACATGCATTCGGGCCTCATGTCGAGCAACGCCGCCAGCACGAGCGACCACGCCGGGATGCTGACCCAGGTCGACGATGCGCTGGGCGCGTTCTGGACCGAAATGGGCGTACAGGGCTTGCAGAATTCGGTAACGGCGTTCACGGCTTCCGAATTCGCGCGCACGCTGCAATCGAACGGTTCGGGCTCGGACCACGGGTGGGGCGGAGTCCAATTCGCGTTCGGCGGTGCGGTCAACGGCGGCAAGCTCTACAGCGACGGCCTCGGCAAGATCTCGGGATTCCCGAACCAAAGCCTGACCGCGCCGAACAATTTCTCGCGCGGGCAGATGATCCCGGGCATCAGCGTCGATCAATACGCCGCGACCTTGGCGCAATGGCTCGGCGTGAGCAGCACCAATCTCGGCACGATCTTCCCGAACCTGCATGGATTCGGCACGAACAATCTCGGCTTCATCTGAGGGCTCGGGCATGGACGCCTCGCGCGTGCGAAACGGACGGCCGCGGCGACGCACGGTGCTCGTGCTCGCCGCGGCGGTGGCGAGTGGGCTCGCCGGACTCACGCTCGCTCCCGCGCGCGCAGGCGTCGCGCCGAGCGGCTGCACGAGCATCGCCGACGTGCCGCCGATCTACAGCGGCATCCAATACGGCGCGGCGATCCAGGGCATCTTCGACAATTTCCTGAGCAACGGCGGCATGGCCGGCTGCGTCGACTGCCATACGAGCCCGGCGAGCGGCGCTTCGGGGCATCTCGATCTCACCGACGGCGCGTCGTGGGCACACCTCGTCGACGTGCCGAGCAACGAGGATTCGACCTTGATCTATGTCGTACCCGGCCACCCGGAGCAGAGTCTGTTGTTCCAGAAGGTCAATTGCGACACGCCCGGCGTCGGCGTCCGCATGCCCTACCAGGGCTATCCGGACGGCATGACGACGCTCACGCCCGATCAGCAGGCGCTGATCTACGACTGGATCGCCGAGGGCGCGCCGGCGGGCACGACCGACGGCATCTTCCGCGGCACTTTCGACATTCGCGGCTTCGTGCCCTGAGGCAGTCGCGACCGCCGGTTACAACTCGTTGTCAGGCAGCGGATTTTCCGGCTACAATATGCGGCTGCCGACCCTCTCTGGTTTGCGAGGTGCGTCCGGCTCAAGAATTACAACGACGTCGTACCTTTTTTGTACCCATTCGAGTAGAACAGCATGGTCAAGATTCGCCTGTCCCGCGGCGGCGCCAAGGGGCGTCCGTTCTATCACATCGTCGTTGCCGACGAGCGTTTCGCGCGCGATGGCCGCAACATCGAGCGCGTGGGTTTCTTCAACCCGATCGCTTCCGGCAAGGACGTCCGTCTGCAGCTCGACACCGAGAAGGTCAAGGCCTGGGTCGCCAAGGGCGCCCAGATGACCGACAAGGTGCGTCTGCTCATGAAGGAAGCCGGCAAGCAGGCCAACGCGGCCTGATTGCGCGAGGGTCGGAGCCGTGCGCGCCGACCGTCTCGTCGTGCTCGGCAAGATCGTCGGCCTGAGCGGCGTACGCGGCGCGGTGAAGCTCGAATCGTACACCGAGCCGCGCGCGCGCATCTTCGCGTATCAGCCGTGGCTCGTGCGCAAGGACGGCGCGGAGATCGAGATCTCCGGCGTCCGCGGGCGCGAGCAGGGCAAGGGCATGATCGCGACGCTGCCCGGCGTCGCCGATCGCGATGCGGCGATGGCGCTCATGGGCGCCGAGATCCGCGTCTGGCGCTCGAAGCTGCCCAAGCCCAAGCGCGGTGAGTATTACTGGACCGATCTCGAGGATCTCGAGGTCGTCACGCAGCAGGGAACGCCGCTCGGTCGCGTCAGCCACGTGTTCGCGACCGGCGCGAACGACGTGCTCGCGGTGCGCGACGGCGAGCGCGAGCGCCTGATCCCGTTCGTGACCGGCCAGTTCGTGTTGGACGTCGATCTCGATGCCGGCCGCATCACGGTCGATTGGGATCCGGAGTTCTAGGAGCGGCGTGGATGCGCATCGACGTGATCACGCTGTTTCCCGAGTTTTTCGTCGACTGCGCGCGGATCGGCGTCGTCGGCAGGGCGCAGGAACGCGGTTTGCTCG
>DASRGX010000211.1:0-3714 GCA_035650835.1 Rudaea sp.
ATCGTCACGACCGAGCCCGCCATCATGAGCTCGTTGTCCTGCACGTGTTCGCGCGAGAGTCCGGCGAGCGCAACGGGCGCTGTCTGCCAGGCCTGGTCGCTCAGGACGATGAGCGGCCACATGAAATCGTTCCAGCTCGCGAGAAACGTGAAAATCGCGAGCGTGACCACGATCGGCTTCAAGAGCGGCAGCACGATGCGGACGAAGATGCGCCATTCGCCTGCTCCGTCGAGACGTGCGGCTTCGAGCATTTCGTCGGGGATCGCACGCGCATACTGGCGCACGAGATAGATGCCGAATACCGAGGCGAGCGCCGGCACCACGACGCCGCCGTAGCTGTTGACGAGATGCAGCCACTTCATCATGAGAAACAGCGGGATCATCGCGACTTGGGCCGGGATCACGAGCGCACCGAGCAGAATCTGGAAGATGCGCTCGCGTCCCGCGAAACGGAGCTTGGCGAAGGCGTAGCCCGCACTCAGATTGAAGGCGAGCGAGAGCAGCGTCACTGCCGCCGCGACGAGCAGGCTGTTGGCGAGATAGCGTCCCATGCCCGCGTGCTGGAACAGCTCCGCGTAGTTCGCCCAGGTCGCATGCGCGGGCAAAAGCGGCGGCGGAAACGCGCTCGCCTCGCCGGGCTGCATGAACGAGACGGACAGCATCCAGAAGAGCGGCAGCAGCACGAGTGCGGCGGCCAGCGCGAGAGCCGCGTTGACGAAGAGGACCGCGGACCGCCGCGTCTTCATGCGCGCTCTCCGCGGCGCGAGAGCGCGAGCAGCACGCGCGTCGCCGCGAGCGTCACCGCGAACAGCAGGAACGCGATCGCCGACGCGCGGCCGAGACTCCACCATTCGAAGCCTTCCTGGAACATGTAGTAGAGCACGCTGACCGTGCTCTGCAGCGGTTCGCCGCGCGTCATGACGTAGGGTTCTGCGAACAGCTGGAAATAGCCCGCGACCGTGATGATCGTCACGAGCATCAGCACAGGCTTCAGCGAAGGCAGCGTGATGTAGCGGAATTGCTGCCAGGACGAGGCGCCATCGATGCGCGCGGCTTCGTAGAGATCGGCCGGGATGCCCTGCAGACCGGCGAGCAGGATGATCATGTTGTAGCCGAAATTCTTCCACACCGCGAAGACGATGATCGCAGGCATCGACCAATGCGGATCGCCGAGCCAGTCGATCGGCGCGATGCCGAGATGGCCGAGCGCGTAGTTGATGAGTCCGTAGCGCGTGTGGAACAGATAGCGCCAGATCACGGCCACGGCGACGACCGTGGTCACCACCGGCGCGAACAGCGCCGTGCGGAAGAAGCCGCGCAGCCGCGCGAGCGGCGAATTGACGAGCAGCGCCGCGCCGAGCGAGGCGGCGATCGACAGCGGCACGCCGACGCCGACGAAATACAGCGTGTTGAACAGCGCCTTCCAGAACAACGGCGCGCCGAGCACGTCGACGTAGTTGCCGAGCCCGATGAAGCGCAGATTGCGCAGGTCGGCGAGCGCGTAGAGATCGAAATCGGTGAAGCTCAGCGCGAGCGCTGCGACGACGGGCACCGCGAAGAAGATCGCGATGACCGCAAGCGCCGGCCCGACGAACGTCCACGCCGCGGCGCGACCGGTCACGACGCGCCGCCTTTGCGCGCGATGAGCGCGCGCCGCTTGGCGAGGATCGCGTCGGTCGTCGCGTCGAACTCGCGCAGGGCGCGGTCGATCGGCTCGCCGCCGCGGATGACGCGCTCGGCCATGAGCTGCATCTCCTGCGCGATGCGTTCCCACTCGGGTACCTTGGGCGTGGGCTTGACGCGCTCGAGCTGGTCGCGGAACGCGCGCGCGTAACTCTCGTTCGCGAGCGCGGGGAAGTCCCATGCGCTGCGCCGCGCGGGCAGATCGCCCGTGAGTTCGTAGAACTTTTCCTGCTGCGGCACGGCGGAGAGGAATTCGGCAAGCTCCCAGGCGAGCCGTTTATTTGTGGAACTGTGGAAAATTGCGAAGCTCGAGCCGCCCGCCGCGCCGGCGCCGGGCCCGTTCGGACCGGGCAGCGGCGCAGTGTTCCAGCGCGAGCGGAACGCTTCGGGCAGGCGCCGCTTGAACTCGCCGATGTTCCACGGTCCGGTGATGTAGAACGCGAAGAAGCCGCGCGCGAATTCGTCCCAGACGTTCGAGATCTGCGTATTGCTCATCGGCGGCGCCCAGCCGTTCTCGAACATCTCGACGTAGAAGCCGAGTGCGCGCCGAAAGCCCGTGCTTTCGAAGTTGCCGCGCGTGCCGTCGTCGGCGAGCAAGGGATCGGGCTGCTGGAGCGCAAGGCCCAGCAAGGGCTCGAATTCGTTGAGCGGCAGGAAGATCGCATAATTGCCGGCGCCGTCGTGCGCCTTGACCGCGGCCATCGCGCGCCGCCATTCGTCCCAATCGCGCGGCGGCGCGGCGTACCCGGCCGCGGCGAGCAGGTCCGTGCGATAGAACAGCAGCCGCGTGTCGACGTACCACGGCACGCCGTAAAGCGTGCCGTCGATGACGTTCGTGTCCCAGATGCCCGGAAAATAATCGCCGCTCCGCACGTCGCGCGAAGCGTCGACGTAATGCTGCAACGGCTCGAGCGCACCGAGCGCGGCGAACTCCGGGATCCACGTGTTGCCGAGCTGACAGAGGTCCGGCAGCGCGTCGCCCGCGAACGCGGTCAACAATTTTTCGTGCGCCGCGGTGAGCGGGATCTGCTGCACTTCGACGTGCACGCCGGGATGCGTGCGCTCGAACTCGGGCAACAGGCGGTTGACGACTTCGCCTTCGCGCCCGATCGTCCAGAATTTGAGCGTGGTCCCCGATCCGGCGCCGCAACCTGCCGCGGCCGCGCACGCGCATGCCGCGATCGCGAAGCGGCATACGCGTAGCACGCGCGCGAGGTTCATTTTGCCGGATGATCCAGCCAGCCGCCCGCGAAGCCGGCGCGCTTGAGCCCGTCCTGCACGTACGGGTTCTTGCGCATCACCTTCCAGACGAAGTCGCTGCGATAGTTCTCGATCATGGCGATGATCGGTCCTTGGTCGATGCCGAGATAGAGATTGTCCACCCATCCGATGTTGGGCAGGATGCGGCCCGTGCGCAAGGGGCGGTCCGCGTAGGTGAAGCTCGGATTGAAGGCGTCGACGAAGCCGTAGCGCGTATAGACGTAGTTGCCGTAGCGCTTTTCCATGGCCTCGATTGCCGGAATCACGATGTCGGGCGCGAACGCGATCGAGGATACGGCCGCGGTCGGCGAGATCGTGCCGTCGTCGATCGTGCCGCGCAGCCCCACGCCGCGCGCGATGTAGCCGTAGAACGTCTTGGGATCGTTCGCGTAACGGTCGGGCTCGCCGGGCCGGGCTCCTGGGCGCGGTCCGTTGCACGCCGTGAGCCCCCAGATATCGCTGCCGTAGTCCTTCCATTGCATTGGATTGTGGATCGCGTATTCATGCTGGGCGAGCGCGGCGCGTTGGCTGTTCGTGAAGTAGTCGATGCCGTGCTTGTGCATGTAGTCGTCCTGGATGCCGCGGAAATCGATCCAGACGTGGCTGTACTGATGGCCGAACAGCGGGCCGAAACCGAGATGCTCCTGGCCCTGGAAATTGCCCCAGGTCGTGTCGTAGTTCTCCGACCAGACCTTCCATGCGGAGGGATCGATCGCATGCGTCGGCGAACCGAGCGCGAGCACGTAGAGCAGCATCGCTTCGTTGTAGCCG
>DASRGX010000212.1:0-6982 GCA_035650835.1 Rudaea sp.
TGAGCTGTCCCGAGGCTTCGAGATAGACGCGGCGCAGCTCGCCGAGTTCGAGGATTCCCGACGAGCGCAGCGATGCGAACAGCTTCTCGCGCGACAGCGACGCGGCCGACAGCGCCTCGCGCACGAGACGCCCGTCTTCGACGATGATCGTGACCACGCCTTGCGTCAGGTTTTCGAAGCGGCGGCTGCGGATCGAGAACGACGAAATCCCGCGCTGCACGACGAGCGCGATCGTCAGCACGACGGCCGCGCAGAGCAGTCCCGTCTCCGGCATCTGGATCGGCGGTCCCACCGAGGCGCCGAGCGTGAGCACGACGACGAGTTCGATCGTGCTGAGCTGCGCGGCGACGCGCTTGCCCATGAGCCGCATCGCGACGAGCAGCATCGCATAGAGCACGAGCGCACGCACCGCGACTTCGAACAGGAACCACCAGGGCGCCGTACCGAGCAGAATCCGCTTGACGTCGGCGATGCTGACCAAGGCGTCGGCGGGGTCCATCTCACTGCTCGAGACGCTTCGCCGCGACGGTCCACTGCGTCGAACCGCAGTAACGGCAGGCGTGGGCGCGCTCATGCGCGGACTCGGCGCGATGCCCGCATGTCGCGCACACCTGCACCTCGGCGCAGGCGGCTTCGCGGCGCAGCGTTTCGTCGACGTAGGGCAGCACCGAGAGTCCAGGTTTGGGATCGGTCGCGCGCACGATCGAGAACGCGCCGCTCGGCTCGATGTACAACCGGCTCACTTCGCCCAAGTGCTGCACGCCGCGATTGCGCAGCCGGCAAAACAGCTTTTCGTTCGATATGAGCTCCGCGCGCGTCGCGTCGACCATGATGCGCCCGTCGGCGACTGCCGTCACGGTAGGCCCGGTCGCGAGCCGTTCGATCGAGCGCCGCCGCGTCCCCCAGTACGCAATGCCGCGCTGCACGGCGACCGTCACGAAGATCGCGACGGCCGCGGGCAGCAGGCCGCGGTTCGGCGATTCGAGCACGGCGCCCGCCGTCGCAGCGAGCGTGACGACGATCGAGAGCTCGAACAACGTGAGCTTCGCGGCCACGCGCCGGCCGAGCACGCGCATCGCGACGATCAGCGCGAAATAGACCAGCAACGCGCGCGCTGCGACTTCGATCAGGAACAGCCAGGGCGTCGTTCCGGCGAGGAGCCGGTGCCAGTCCTCGGGATGGATCAAGGCTTCGCTCATCGCGCTCGGGCATTCACGCATCGTGCCGGCGACGGCGCAGCTCGCCGGCGCCGAGCTCTGCAGAAGCATCGGATGCGCTACGATGCTGCGCGTGGATGGGAGGACGATCGTGGGCGCCGAGAATGCGGTCGTGCGGTGGTTCGGTCCGCAGTTCGCGGCGCTCGATCCGAAACTACAGGCCTTGCATCGCGCCGACTCCTCGCTGCGCGGCAGCGTCCGCATTTTCGTCGGGAGCGGCATCGCCGGTTGGCTCGGGCGCCGCCTCGCTCGCCGCATCGGCATCCCCATCGATCGGCCCGAACGCGGTTTCGAGGTGCGCATCGTGCACGACGCGCGCTCGCTCGAATGGGTCCGGCGCTTCGATGACGGCTCCGTCGTGCGTTCGCATTTCGAACCCGTTGGCTGCTGGCCGAGCGGCTGCTGGCGCGAAACGACCGGGCCGTTCGCGCTCGATCTCGCCGTCGACGTCGTCGACGGCGGCTGGCAGTGGCGACCGCTGCGCGCTCGCTGGCGCGGCTTGCCGGTTCCGTTGTGCCTGCTGCCGCGCACGCGCGCCGGCAAGCGCATCGTCGAGGGCGGCTACGCGTTCGAAGTCGCGTTCGACGTGCCGCTCTGCGGGCGCATTCTCGCCTATTCCGGAACGTTGAGCGCCGAGTGCGGTTCGCCGCCGGCAACGTCGTAGCCGCGGCCTGCTGCGGGACGCTAACCCCGCCATGCGCGTCGCTGCGTTCCACGGCGTGGAGTCCATCCACGAGGGGAACGCGATGCGTCATCGGTCCGTGCTGCGCCTGGTTTTCGCTTGCGTTGGTTTCGCCGCGTGCTCGCCACCCGCGCTCGCCCAAGACGGCGGTCAGGCGCTCGAGACGATCGTCGTGACGGGCTCGCGCATCAGCTATCGCGACTTGCTCGATACACCCGCCGTTTCCGTCACGGTCCCCGGCGATTACCTGTTGCTCGAGATCACGCTCGTCAACGACACGCGCAGCGAGGACGGCCGCAAGCGCGAGATCTATGCCACGATCGAGAAGATGCTCGCCGGCGCGGGCAAGCGCTTCGAGCTCGTCTACAACGATGCCTATCCGCGCAAGCTGACCGCGCAGAGCTTCGAAGTGCCGCTCGCGAAAGAAGACAAGCGCCCCGACGTCAGCAAGGTGTCGCTGTCCGTGCGCACGCCGATCGGCGGCGAGCCCGCGAAGGCCGAAGAGCTCACGCGCGCCCTGCGCACGTTCGTCGAAAAAGCCGAGCGCGTCGGCCGCACCGAGATCGATACGGGCAGCGAAACCGCACTCAGCCTCTCGCGGCCCGAGCGCTTCCGCTACGACCTCGTCAAGGCCATCGCCACCGACACTGCCAAGGTGCGCAGCACCGTCGGCGCGGGCTGCAAGGTGCAGATCGAGGGCTTGAGCAGCCGCATCGAATGGGCGCGCGCGTCCGCATCGGAACTCCTGTTGTACATCCCGTACCACATGACGATACAAGAGTGCGGAGCGGCAGGATGACGCACTGGCCGGTCGAGAGTCGCGCCGGGTCAATCGAAGCCGTCGGCGAAGATCAGCTGCGGCAGCAGCAGGGTTTCCTCGGTCCAGAACTGCGGCAGAACGTCGTAAGGATTCGGCTCGACGGCGTCGGTGACGTAGAGCCAGCTCGCGTTGCGCGTGAAGGCGCGGCTCATGGCTTCGCGCATGTGCAAGGCGTCGGGCGTGGTGTGCACGACCATCGCGAGCGCGGCCGCACCGCTGACGTTCTGCCAGGGAGGCGCGACGTAGCCGCTCGCGAAGGCGCTGTCGGTGTCCTCGAAAACCAGAACGGCATCGAACACCGTGCCGAAATCGGCATCGGTATACAGGGTTTGACTGCTCGGGTTGATCGTGTCGCCGACGCCGGGATTGCCGACGATGTACGCCATCGCGTCGTGCTGGCGCACGGCGTCGCGCAGCGCTCGATAGTAGGGCACGTTGGCGAGATCGTTCGACATTTCGTCGAAGAAGATACCCTGCACGCGGATCGGAAATCCGCGCCAATAGTTCGGATCGTAATACAGCGCCACTTCCGCCTCGGCGGTTGCGAGCGGCTTCGCCGCATTCGTCGTCGCGACGTAGCCGTAGACGGGCGCGCCCGTGGCGAGGAGGTCGACGAGCGGGCCGTGCCCTGAGGCGTCGACGTAGTTCGCATCGACGGGCGATGCGCCGGGACCGCTTGCAGGATTGAACACGACGGCCACTTCCTGCGGATGCGCCGTCGCGAACGCGTTCACGGCGCTCCACAGCGCCGGGCCGCCGGCGCAGCACGGATTCGCGTACGCGGGCACGAGCAGCCGCGCGCCAGTGCCGTGCGCCGCGCACGCGACGGCAAGCGTGGCACCGAGGAACCAGATGCGGGCGATCAAGGTCATGCGTCGACTCCGGACAAGCCGAGTATGGCACGGCGGCGCCGCACGTTCTGCGAACGATTCCGCCGACTCGGCGAGCGAGCTACACTGACGTTCGTCAGGGGAGCCGCCGATGGATCTCAAGCCGGGTCAGTCGCTGGGCAGCTACTACATCACCGAACGCCTCGTCGCCGGCGGGATGGCAAAAGTATACCGGGCGCGCCAGCCGAGTACGGAACGCGACGTCGCGCTCAAGGTGCTCACGCTCGAATCCGATCCGAGCTTGCAAACGCGCTTCGAACGCGAGGCCAAGCTGCTGGCGCACCTGCAGCATCCGCACATCCTCGGGCTCATCGACGCGGGATGCGACGGGCCGTGGCACTACCTCGTCGTGCCGCTCGTGCGCTGCGGCGACTTGGCCGATCTCATCGCGCGCGAAGACGGCCCGCTGCCGTTGCCGATGGTGCGCCGCGTGATGCTGCAGCTTTTGTCCGCGCTCGAATATGCGCATGCGCAGGGCGTCGTGCATCGCGACGTGAAGCCCGCGAACATCCTGCTCGACGAACGCGGCAATTGCGTGCTGACCGATTTCGGCATCGCGCTGACCGCGAGCGCCGAGCGCCTGACGATGGTCGGCTATGCCGTCGGCACGCCCGAATATTTCGCGCCGGAGCAAGCGCAAGGCCAGTACGACGCGCGCAGCGATCTCTATTCGGCCGGCATGATCCTGTTCGAAATGGCGACGGGCCGTTTGCCGTTCCGCGAACATTCGCCGACCGAGTGGCTGCGGGCGCATCGCGAAACGCCCGTGCCGTCCGCGCATGCATTGAATCCGGCGCTACCCGCCGCGCTCGATGCCGTGATCGCGAAGGCGCTCGCGAAAGATCCGAAGGACCGCTACCAGAATGCCGCACAATTCGCCGCGGCGATCCGCGATGCGGTGCCCGAATCGGTCGACAGCGAAAACCCGGCACAACGCGCGCCGCCGCCGACGACGGTGATACGTGCGGCGGCGCCGACGTCGAAACCGCGCGTTCCGGTGCTGGCGCTTGCCGGCGTCGTCGCTGTGGCCGTGCTCGCGGCGCTTGCATTCTGGCAGCCGTGGCGAGCACCGGCATCGACATCCGTCGCGCCGGCTGCGGCCGCCTCGCCCGCGACGCCGACGCCAGTCTCCCCGGCGCCGCCGGCTACGCCGAGCGCAGGACTTGCCGACGCGTTCGACGATCCGCGCTTCGAGTACCGCTACGACGCCTCGCGCTGGCGTCCGACGCGCGCCGACGCGCGCATGCGCATGGAACAGCGGAGCGGCGCGCTGCACATCGAAACGCAGGAACGCGAGCACGGTCTTTATGCGGAGCTGCGCGATACGCACGTCGAGTGCGTCTCCGCCCGTGTGCGCCTGGACGCGCCCGTCGCGGCAAGCGAGGGCACGGTCGGCATCATCGTCTCGCGCGCGGACCGTCCCGGCGAGTGGGTGTCGTGTTATCTCTACGCCACGCGCGGCGCCGCGCTTGCCGCCCCGGCGTGCACCGATCAGCGCCGCAGCGAATTCCGCGCCGGCACCGCCGAGGCCGTCGGCGGCTGGCACGAAGTGACGATGCGCGTCGATGCCGCGCAGGATCGAATCGCATTTCGCTCCGATGGGCGGCCCTTGGGGGATCTGCCATTCGCGGGTGCCGGCGCGGCGACGACGTGGTACGTCACGCTCGCGGGATGGTCGGCCGATGGCAACGTCGTGTCGGGCGATGTCACCGCAGTGACCACCGCGTGTCGGTGACGCGTCGCGCCGAGCCGATACGGCGGATCAGGCGTAGGCCTTGACGGCCTCGAAGATCTGGTCCGGCGTATAGGGTTTTCCGATCAGCGCCTTCGCACCTTGCAGCTTGGCCCAGACGTGATCGGCTTTCTGGTTCTTGACCGACACGAACACGACGGGAATCGCGCGCGTTTCCGCATCGGCTTGCAACGTGCGGCACGCCTCGTAGCCGTCCATGTTCGGCATCATGATGTCGAGCAGGATCAGCGCGGGTTTCTCCGATTTCGCGCGGGCGATCGCTTCGGCCCCGCTCGTCGTGGTCAACGTCTGCCAGCCGGCATCGGTCAAGATGCCGTTCAAATTAGCGAGCTCTGCAGGAGAGTCATCGCAAATCAACACCTTGCGCATATTCGCACCCCCTCGCGGTGAGGAATCTGCAAACTCCAGCTCGCCGGTGAGTCGGCTCGCTTGACACAGTCTACGCCTGTATTGAATAACATACACGCGGCAGTCCGACGTTGCGCGAGATCAGTTTCCCGCGACTGCGGAGCGCTGCGATCCGTCAGGAGTCAACGGGCGCTGGAGCGCGTCAGGTTCGGCCGAGTTCGGCTGATCTGGGTCGATCGGTACCTCGTATCCACCCGGTGTCACGCATGGCGCGCAGGCTGTCCGACAGCATGTGGCACCTGGTCCGCAACGGGCCCGTGTCGCAGCGCGCGACGGTCGCCGCGCCGCGCGCGAGCTGGTACGAACGCGTGACCGATTTCCTGGCGCGCGGTGCGCCTACCCGCTGGCAGCGCGAAACGAACAGCATCCTGGATGCCGTCGACGACGCGGTATTGGTCGCCGACGCGCGGCTCCGCGTCGTGGCCGGCAATACGGAAGCCTGCAAGCTGCTCGGCCTCGAATGGGGGCGTGTGCTCGGCGCTTCTCTGACGCGACTGCTCGGCGCGAGACTGCGTACCGCGGCGGGCGAGCGCGTGGACTTCGCCATGCTCACGCAAGGCTGGGCCGGCGAAGTGGACTTCCTCCTCGACGAACGCACCGCCCTGCCGATTTGGCTGCGCGTCGCGCCGACCGACAGCGCACAGCCGCAACGCGCTGCCGTCACGGTCGTGCTGTCGGATCTGAGCTTGCTCAAACAGGTGGCGACGGAGGCGCGGGGTCCTCCGCGGTTCGATCCGGTCACCGGGCTCGCCAATCGCAGCACGATCTTCGAACGGCTCGAACACGTCCTCGCGCAGGCAGGCAGCGCCCAGCGCACGCTCGCGTTGCTGTTCATCGGCGTGAACCGTTTGGACCTGTTCCGCGACGCCGTCGAAGACGCGTCCGCGGATCGGCTGCTGCGCGAAGTCGCGCAACGCCTGAGCCATTGCGGATTCGCCGAAGACGCCATCGGCCGATTTTCCGACGACGAATTCGTCGCGATCCTGCAAGATCTGCCGGCGCCCGACCAGATCGCCGCGGTCGCGGGCGCCGTGCTGCACGCCTTGGCCTGGCGCGTGAAAACCGGAAGCGATGCGATGTCCGTTTCGGCCAACATCGGCATCGCGCTGTTCCCGACCGATGGCGACAACAGCGAAACGCTGCTGCGCGCCGGCCACGTCGCCCTGGAACAGGCGCGCGCGTCGGGCAGCGGCCGATTCGAGTTCTGCCGCC
>DASRGX010000213.1:0-7204 GCA_035650835.1 Rudaea sp.
GGTCTTGACGCTGCGTGCATCGGCGACGGCAGGTTCGCAGCGATCGCCGAGATAAAGCCCGTGCGTCGCGAAATGGACGATGCGGCTGCCGGGCAACGCGGCGCGCGCACGCGCCTCGGTCGCGTCGGTGCCGGTCAACACCGTCGGTGCGATGCCGGTGTGACGCTGCAGCCAGAGATCGTGCAGCGCCTCGATTTCCCGCGCCGCATGGGGCAGCGGCGCGAACACCGCACCGCGCAGGCCGCCGCACATGCCGCGCGCGGCATCCGACGCTGTCGCCGCGTCGCTGCTGAAATCCGGCGCGCCGACCAGCACGAGCGACGCGTTGCGCGAAGGCGTTCGCGCCGGCAGCAGATCGCGTTCGTGATCGAGAATGTGGAACGCGTAGCCCGTTTCGACGAGATACCGCCCATCGCCGGTCGGCAAGGCGGCGAATGGCAGACGTTGCAAGTCCGGGGAGAGCACCATGAGCACGCGCTTCTGCGGCCATTCGCGTGCGATCGCGTCCCATACACGCTCGCGTACGCGCATGCCGGCCGCGTCGCGCGCGTGCGCATCGGCGTGCCGATCGCGCACGAGGGCGAGCCACGCCTCGACATCGTTGCGCAGCGGCGCGGTCGCGCCGAGATCGAGCACGCGCGGCGGCGTGCTGCGAGCGGCGATGAACGCGTAAAGACGACCGTGTTGCCGGTCGCGCGGATGCCCGAGATCGCCGGGTTCGCTGGCTTCGCTTTCTTCGAAATCGACGAGCACTGCGTCTCGCGGCAGCGCCGCGAGCAACGCCGTCAGGTCCGCATGCGCAACACGGCCCGTCGTGCTTCCATATTGAGCCAATGCGCGATCCGCGAGCTCGAACGTACGCTCCGCGTCGTCGAGCCGGGCGATTGCGTCGGGCGACGCGGCGTTGGCGACTTCGATGCGCGCCTGGACGAGCGCTTCGTTGCGCCGCCTCCATTCCTTCCATGCGTCTTCGAGGTCGGGATCGTTCGCTCGACGCGCATTGGCGAGACGCTGCGCGGTCATCGCCGTCGCGAGACCGCGCCATTCCAAGGCGTACGTCCATGCGGCGCGCGCCTGCTGCGGCTTGCCGCTGTGCGCGGCGATCGCGAGCATCCAATCGAAGTCCGTGCCGGCGAGCGAGCTGTGGAAGCTGATCGTGTGATGCTCATCGAGGTCGGCTCCCGCCGTCCGCACCATGCCGAGCGACTGCTGCGCCGCGCGCTGCGCCTGATCGAACGCCTCGTCGTCCCTTCCTTGCGCCCACAGGCTCACGGCCAAACCCGCCGTGTCGGAACGCGGATAATCGCCGTCGAGCATCGCGTGCTTGCCGGCATGCTCGAAGCCGAGCCGGTACCAGTGTTCCGCATCCGCGTAGCGGCCCTGCCAGATCATGATCTCGCCGAGGTCGAACGGTGCGCGCAACGTATAGGGATCGCGCGTGTTCGGATCGCGTTCGTTCACGTCGAGCACATGACGCAGCAGGACTGCTGCTTCGTCGAGTCGTGCGAGCGGCACGTAGTCGCGCGCCAGCTGCTCTTCGACGACGAGCGTGCGCCGTGCATCGGGCCCGAGCAGATGACGAAACAACGCCAGCGCCCGCTCCTCCACGCCAGCCGCCTCCGCGTGGCGGCCGTGCGTAGCGAGGACGATCGCGAGATCCGCATCCAGCGCAGCGAGTCGGTAGCCGCGTTCCGAGGCCTGCGCTTCTTCGAGCGCAATCGCTTCGCGATAGATGCTTTCCGCGCGTGCGTCGTCGCCGCTGACGTGTTGCAGCTGAGCATAGGCAAGCATCGCGCGCGCATAGGCGCCGCGTGGCCGCGGTCTGGCGTCGCGCAGCACCGGCAATGCCTGTTCGAGGAGCGTCATCGAGGCGGCGAGGTCGCCGTGCAAGCGCGGCACGAAGGATTCGAGCACGCGATCGTCCGCGGCGAGCGGGCCGTCGGCGCCCTCGAGCGTCTTGGCCACGTCGAGCGCGCGCGTGAACGCCGCTTGCGCCTGCGTGATTTTGCTGCCGGAATAGTTGTACAGCAGCATCTGCAAGGCCGCATGCAGGCGCATGTCGACGATGCCACGCGCGTCGAGCGCGGCGACGGCGCGCTCGAGCAGCGCATTCGCTTCACTGCGTTTGCCCTGTGCCGTGAGCACGCGCCCGAGCGTGACCTCGACGCTGGCCGATGCGTCGTCGTCGGGCGAGGATCGTTGCAGCAGACTCGCGGCTTGCTGCGCGACGCGTTCGGCAGCGGCGAAGTCGGCCTGCGCGAGTGCTACGCGCGCGCGGCGGTCGAGCGCCAGCGCGTGTCCGATCGGATCGTGCTCGGCATCGCCATGCGCGACGAGATCGCGTTCGGCGAGCGTCTGCGCTTCGTCCGTGTCGAGCTGGCCGGCCTGGTACAACAATTCGAACAGCCGCTCCACTGCCGCTGCCGACTCGACCGGGCGATGCGCGCGCGAAGCATCCCATCGCGTCAACTCCGCTCGCGCTCGCTCGATGCGCTGGTCCAGCGGTATGCCGCGCGCGTCGGCGCCGCCCGGCCCGCACGCCGAGATGAACAGCAAGACGGGAAGCAGCCCCATGGGTGAACCTCCACGATCCACCGAGTATACGGCGACGCGGCGAACCGTACCGCAACTGCTCGGCTGCGCAGGGCTGCGCGAATTATTCCGGCAGCGCTGCCGCCATGGACTGCGCATGCGCTGCCTGCCTGCCGCGTCGTACGCCGAGCCATGTTCTGGCATAAGGCAGTACGAACAGGTACAGGCCGCTCAACAGAAGCAGCAACAGCGGGAGCAGAGGGGAATACGTGATCCAGGCCGGCGGTGGTCCTTTCGTCATCGCGACGAAATTGGCGGCGACCGTCGTGGTGAACACGATCGACGTCCAGCGGTGGAAGCGGCGAATCCAGTCACTCGAGTTCATGGCGGTTCTCATCGGAATAGTGGGGCCGATCGGATCGGCGGCGCGCGTGAGCAGCGAGGCCACGATCGTGGGCGAGAGCATCGAGCACATGGCGCGAGTTCAGCGGGCTTGGATCATCTTCCATCCGTTCCCGGATGGGTCGCGGAAGCTCGCGTCGACGCTGCCGTAGCGCTCCATGGGCTCTTGCGTGAATTCCACGCCCTGCTTGCGCATGCGTTCGTAGGCGGCGCGGCAATCGTCGACCACCAGCACGAGCGGCGGCATCGCACCTTTCGCCACCATCTCGCGCATCGCCTCGACGGTTTCCGCATCGAGCGTCGGCTGCTCGGGCGCGAACAGCCCGAGCTGGAAGGAGGGCTGCTCCGGATGCTGGACCGTCAGCCAGCGATAGCTGCCGTTCCGCGCATCGGTGTGGACGCGGAACCCGAGTTTGCCTACGTAGAATTCGAGCGCTTCATCCTGGTCGCGAACGTAGAGACCGACCACTCCGACACCCTGGCTCATAGCACCTCCGTTTCTTCAAGGTGCGCCTTTTATACCTCGCGTTTCGCGGCGTCGCTTCTCCGAAACTGCGATCGTGAGGCCGGGGCGCTGCGCGGCGCTCACGAAGCAGGCAGGCACTCGTTCGAGTTCGTGCAGCACGGATTTCTGTTGCGTTCGCAAGTCACCGGGGCTCACGCCCGTGACGTCGCGGAACGTGCGTCCGAACGTGCCGAGGCTTTTCCAGCCGGTCTGGAAGGCGATATCGATGATCGGCAGGTCGGTGTCGCGCAGCAACGCCATCGCGCGTTCGATGCGGCGCGTCAGAAGGTAACGGTGCGGCGGCACGCCGAACGCCTCGGCGAAAGAGCGCGCGAAATGCGCTTCCGAAACGCAGCTCACGCGAGCGAGCCGGCGCACCGGCCACTCTTCGTGCGACGCGGCATCCATTCGATCCTTCGCGCGCAGCAATCGGCGCAAGAGTTCGGGGTCCTGCTTTTTCCGCACGCACGCCTTCCGGGAATCTATCCGCCAGCGGCCGGCACGATGCCGGCCGCGCGGATGATATCAATCCTTCTCGGACAAGGTGCGATGGCGCAGGGCGACGCCGACCAGCAGCAAGCTCAAGAGCGCGAGCATCCAGCGCGCGTCGAGCGGCGTCGGCGTCACGCTGCGGCTTACTTGCGTCACGCTCACCGGCACCGTACCGGTGCAGTTCGCCGCCCCCGGACAGTTGGGATCGCCGCCGCCGCTTGCCGTGGCGGTGTTGTTGCCGCTCGTTGTCGAATTGCCGACTTGCACGTCGAGCGTCAGCGCCGTGCTCGCGGCCGGCGCCAAGGTGCCGCTGAAGCTGCAGTTGAGCGACGTCGTGCCGCTGCAGGTCCAGTTGCTGCCGGTATACGTCTGCAACGTTATACCGGCGGGCAGGCTGTCGGAGACGAGGATCGCACCGACCGTGCTCGCCGTTCCGTTGTTGCGGACCGTGATCGTGTAGCTGGCGGGTTGGCCGATGACGAACGCCGAAGGCGTGGCCGTCTTGGTCAAGGCGAGCTGCGGTCCTCCGGCGCCGACGATCACCGTGCCCGAGCAGTGCGGCGCTGCCGGACACGTCGGGTCGCCGCCACCCGTTGCCGTGGCCGTGTTCGTGCCGCTCGTCGCCGATGCGCCGACGTTCACGTTCAATGTCAGCACCGTACTCGTGCCCGCAGCGAGCGTGCTCGCGAACGTGCAGCTCAGGTTCGGCGCGCCCGTGCACGACCAGTTGCTGCCGGTCGCGCTCACGTAGGTGATGCCGGCCGGCAATGCGTCGCTGATCGTGACGTTGCCGATCGTCGCGGCCGTACCGCTGTTCGTGACCGTGATCGCATAACTCGCCGGTTGCCCGACCGTGAAGGACGTCGGTGTCGCAGTCTTCGTCACATCGAGCTGGGGCGAAGTCACGTTGACGGTGGTCGTGCCGGAGCAATGACCCGCGGCTGGGCAGCTCGGATCGCCGCCGCCGCTCGCCGTGGCCGTATTCGTGCCGCTCGTCGCGGATGCGCCGACGTTCACGTCGAGGGTGAGCGTCGTGCTGGCGCTCACGGCGAGCGTGCCCGTGAACGTGCACGCGAGCGTGCCGGTTCCCGTGCATCCCCAGTTGGCGCCGCTTGCGCTGGCCAAGCTGATGCCGGTTGGCAGCGTGTCCGTGACGACGATGTTGCCGACCGTGGTCGCCGAGCCGCTGTTCGTCACGGTGACCGCGTAACTCGCGGGCTGGCCGACGACGAACGGATTCGGCGTCGCGGTCTTGCCGACGGTGAGCTGCGGCACGGTGATCGCGACCGGTACAGTGCCCGTGCAGCGCGCGGCCGCCGGACACGTCGAGTCGCCGCCGCCGCTTGCGGTCGCGCTGTTGTTGCCGGTCGTCGCCGACGCGGCGACATCGACGTTCAGCGTCAGCACCGTGTTCGCTCCTGCGGCGAGCGTGCCGTTGAACGTACAGTTCAGAGCGCTCGTGCCCGTGCAGTTCCAGTTCGTGCCGCTGGCCGTCGCGAGCGTGATGCCGCTCGGCAGGGTGTCGCTGAGCGTGATCGCAGCACTCGTGGCGGCCGTGCCGTTGTTCGCTACGGTGATCGTGTAGCTCGCCGGTTGGCCGACGACGAACGGCGTCGGCGTCGCGGATTTCGTCACGGCGAGCACCGGCACCTGGCCGAGCGGCGTGATTTCCGTGCCCGTACAGCCGGTGCCCGGCGGACATGCATTGGTGCCCGACACCGTGACCGTGTTCGTCACGCTGCCGGCCGAGATGTCGCCGGCCGTCAGCGTGTAGGTGCCCGTGCAGGTCAGCGTCGCGCCGGCGGCGATCGTCGTCGGCAGAGTGGCTGGATTTCCGCCGATCGTGCAGGTCAGGCTCGGCAGTTTCGCATCGCTCAGGTTCACGCCGGTCGCCGCGCCGTTGCCGCTGTTCGCGACGGTGATCGTGTAATGGATCTGATCGCCGGGATCGCTCTGATTGTTCGGCGCGACGACTGTGTTGTCGAGCACGCCCGTTTTCGTCGTGCTGAGCACCGGCACGACGGCGAGCGGCGTACTCGTGCTCGCCGCGCAGGTCGAGCCGGCCGTCGTCGGGTTGCACACGTTGCCTGCGCTGGTCGTCGCCGTGTTCGAGACGCTGCCGTTCGACACGTCGGTCGCGGTGAGCGCGTAAGTGCCGGTGCAGACGAGCGACGCGCCGGCGGCGAGCGCGGTCGGCAGACTCACGGCGGAAGCACCGATCGTGCAATTGAGCGTCGGCAGCAACGGGTCGACGATCGTGATGGCCGTTGCCGTGCCCGTGCCCGAATTGGCCACCGTGATCGTGTACGCGATCGTGTCGCCGGGGTTGCTCTGGTTGCTCGGTGCGACGACGGTGTTGTCGAGCGTGCCTGTCTTCGTCGTCGTGAGCTGCGGCGCGGTCACGCCGACGGTGACCGTGCCGGAACAACGCGCCGTCGCCGGGCAGGTGGGATCGCCGCCGCCGCTCGCGGTCGCCGTGTTGTTGCCGTTCACCGCCGACGCCGCGACTGCCACGTTCAGCGTCAGCGTCGTGCTCGCGCTCGGTGCGAGCGAGCCCGCAAACGTGCAGCTCAGGTTCGTGGTGCCCGTGCAATTCCAGTTCGCGCCGCTCGCCGAGGTCAGGCTGATACCGCTCGGCAGCGCGTCCGCCAGCGTGATGCCGGCGCTCGTGCTGGCGTTGCCCGTGTTCGTGACCGTCACGTCATAGCTCGCCGGCACGCCGACCGTGAACGTCGTCGGACTCGCCGTCTTCGTCACGGTGAGCTGCGGTGCGCCCGCGGTGCCGCCGTTGCCGGTGTTGTCGGTGTTGTTGGCGAGGTTCGGATCGGGCTCGGTGGCCGACACGGTCGCCGCATTGTCGAAGGCGCCCGCGGCGTTGATCGTCGCGGTGGTCGTGATCGTCACGCTCGCACCCGAGGCGAGGCTCGCGATCGTGCACGGCAGCGCACTGCAACCGCCTCCGCTCACGTTCGTGATGGTCAGGTTCGTCGGCGTGTCGGTCACCTGCACGTTGGTCGCGGTCGAAGGTCCTGCGTTCGCGACGAGGAGTGTGTACGTGAGGGTCTGGCCTGCCACATACGGTCCCGTGGTCACGAGCGTCTTGTCGATCGACACGTCGGCAGAAGCGCCCGCGGTGCCGCCGTTGCCGGTGTTGTCGGTGTTGTTCGCGAGGTTCGGATCGGGCTCGGTGGCCGACACGGTCGCCGCATTGTCGAAGGCGCCCGCGGCGTTGATCGTCGCGGTGGTCGTGATCGTCACGCTCGCACCCGAGGC
>DASRGX010000214.1:0-7099 GCA_035650835.1 Rudaea sp.
TGCCAACGAGCTCAGGACGATCGCCACGACCGTGCCGGCGTCGCGGCGAGCGGAGGGCGAGGTCGCGCCCGTAGCCTCGGATGGAGGCGAAGGCGGATCGACGGTATTTTGCGGGACCATGTCGCCCCAATCCTACCGCGAGCCGTCCTCCGCCGCAGCGAGACGAATGGCTTTGCGAACGCGTGCGTACGTGCCGCAGCGACAGACGTTCGTCATCGCGCGATCGATATCGGCATCGGTCGGATGCGGAATTTCGCTCAGGAGCGCCGCTGCCGACATGATCATGCCCGATTGGCAGTATCCGCACTGCGGGACCTGCTCGGCGATCCAGGCCCGTTGCAGCCGGTGCAGGCCGTTTTTCGCCAAGCCTTCGATCGTCGTGATCGATTTCCCATTCGCCACGGCGACGGGAAGCGAGCAGGAACGCACGGCACCGCCTTCCAGGTGCACCGTGCACGCCCCGCAGGCCGCCACGCCGCAGCCGAATTTCGTGCCGGTCAACCCGAGTTCCTCGCGGAGCACCCAGAGCAGAGGCGTGTCGGCCGGAACGTCAACATCATGAGAGACGCCGTTGACGGTCAAAGTATACATTTCACGTTTCCTCAGGCCAGGTGCAAGCCGTTGCGCGCGAGCGGCAGGGAACGGATGCGCGTTCCGCAGGCGGCGAAGATCGCGTTCGCCAATGCGGCGGGAGCGGTGACCGGGCCGATTTCGCCGACGCCGCCGAGCGCGCCGCCACCGTCGATGAATTCGACGTGCATCTGCGGCGTCTCTGCGAGATAGGGCATCGTGTAGCGGTTGAAATTCTCCTGCTCGATCCTGCCACGCGCGAACGTGATTTCGCTCTTGCAGCCGGCGAGGCCGAAGACGGTGCCGCCTTCGATGTTGCGGGTTGCGATGCCGGGGTCGAGCACGCGCCCGCAATCCACGGTCATCCACGCGCGGTGCACGCGAACGGCATCGTTCGACACCTCGACTTCCAGCACCGTGGCGAGGAACGAGCCGAACGCGTTCGCATAGGCCATTCCGCAACCGTGCCCTTTCGGCAGCGGCTTGCCCCAGTCGCTGATCTTCGCCGCGCGATCGAGCACCGCGAGGCCGCGCGTATTGCCGGCCAGCAGCTTTCGCCGGTAGCGATACGGGTCCTGTTTGGCCGCGTGCGCGAGCTCGTCGACGAAACTCTCGAGCGCGAACGTGTTGGGTCCGAAACCCGTCGTGCGCAGCACCGAGCTCGGAATCGGCGTTTCGAGCAGATGAAAATCGACGCGCCGGCGTGGGAAGGCGTACGACATTTCCAACATGCCTTCGAGAGCGCTCGGATCGATTCTCTTTTCCTGGATCATCGGCTGGATCGCCGGGAAGACAGGCAGCAGGATCGTCGGCGACACGACACGCGCTGCCAGCGCGGAAGGCAGTCCGTCCGCTCGCATCGCGGCGCGCAGCCGGACGAGGCTGGCCGGTCGGAACGAATCGCGCCGCATGTCTTCCTCGCGATCCCAGATGACCTTCACCGGCCGCCCGACCGATCGCGAGATCAGCGCGGCTTGCACGACGAAATCGGGTAGCAAGCGCCGGCCGAAGCCGCCGCCGATGTAGGGAGTGCGGTTCACGACGATGCGGTCGTCGGGCAAGCCGAGCGCCTGCTTCAGCGCGAAAAAAGCCAAATTCTGCCCTTGCGTCGGCGCCCAGATTTCGCAACGGTCCTTGGTCACCGCGGCCGTGCAGTTCATCGGCTCCATCGTCGCGTGCGCGAGGAACGGGTTTTCGTAATCGGCGCTGACGATCCGTTCGGCGTCGGCCAGCGCTGCGTCCGCGTCGCCTTCATCGACGGGAGTCGCAAAGGGTCCGGACTCGAGGCGCGCGTGATACTCGGCGCGTACGGTGGCCGAATCGAGCGCGGCGTTCGGTCCGGCATCGAATTCGATCGGCATCGCGAGCAATGCCCGCCGCGCTTGCCAATATTTTTTCGCGACCACCGCGACGCCGTTCGGCAAGGGCAGGACAGCGACGACGCCCGGCATGTCCTTGACCTTGCTGGCGTCGAACGATGCGAGCTTTCCGCCTATTTCCGGCGCCGTCCGCACCGCTGCGACCAGCATGTCGGACACGGAATAGTCGATGCCGAAAATCGCCGTGCCATCGACTTTCGCAGGCACGTCGACGCGTGGAAGCGCCTTGCCGTCCACGCCGCGCGCCGTTTCCGCCTTGAGCGGCGGTTTTTCGGGAACCGGCAATTTCGCCGCATCGGCAGCGACATCGCCGAACGTCAGTTGGCGTCCGCTCGCTCGGTGCACGATGGCGCTGCCCTGCGCGTCGCATTCGCTCGCTGAAACGCGCCAGCGATTCGCCGCAGCGTCGACGAGCATGCTGCGCGCCGCGGCGCCCGTGCGACGCATGTGATCGTAGAAGGCTTGCACGCTCTCGCTGTTCCCGGTGAACATCCAGAACCCGCGCGCGGGATTTCCGAATGCGGGGTCGAACGGCGCCGTCGCGAGCTTCACCGATGCCCAATCCGCGCCGAGTTCGTCGGCGAGCACGGCCGGCAAGGTCGTGCTGATGCCTTGGCCGATTTCAGCTTGAGAAACGATCAACATCACCTCGTTGCCGGGCGTGATCCGCACCCAGGCCGTCACGGCGGTTTGCGCCGCCGTCGGCTTGAGATCCGCGCCGCCGACGAGCGTTGCGGCGCGACCGCTCACGGACAGTCCGACGAGCAGCCCTCCGCCCGCTGCAAGCTGGCGAAGGAAGCGGCGTCGCGGCGAGTTCTCGACGGTCGCGTCGCCGCCATCGTCGAACGGAAGTCCCGTTGTCGTCTCCATCGTCGGACCGCTCCCGCATGTGCTTCGAGGGCTCCACCGGCGATGTCGGCTCGCCATGGGCGTCCGAATAGTGCGCGTGCTCGATGCACGCGGACAATGTCCGCGTGTTCTCGTGGCTTGTCCGGACGTTCTCGGGACGCGGAAAACGTCGAACGTCTATTCGCTCGATGCAGGGCGGTTCAGCGCGCGCCGGAACTGGCCTGGAGTGACACCGTGGTGCCGCTTGAACGCTTTATTGAACGAAGATTCCGATTCGTAGCCCGTGGCTTCCGCGATGGCGGCGTGCGACATCTGGCTTTCGCGCAGCATTTGCGCGGCGCGTTGCATACGGATGCGCGTGATGTAGCTGAACGGCGATTCGCCGACGACGCGCGTGAACCGCGTGGTGAAGATCGAGCGCGACAGCCCGACCGTCTTCGCGAGGCGTTCCACGGTCCAGGCGTCCGCCGGCCGTTCGTGGATCAGCGCCAGCGACGGGCCGATCCTGCGATCGGCGAGGGCCGACAGCCAATTCGCCCGCTCCGATTGTTCCGCCACCCAGGCGCGCAGCGTGCGGACGAAAAGCACGTCCATCAGGCGCGAGACGATCATGTCGGCTCCCGGCAGCATGGCCGAGACTTCGGCGACGAGATCTTGGATCGTCGATTGCAACGACGCGTCGTCGGCGACGTTGCCCGGACGAAGGTGCATGACTTTCGGCAGCAACGCGAGCACGGGATGTCCGTTGTCGTACTCGAACGAAAACGATCCGCAGATGAGATCCGTCACCGCGTCTCCCGTGCCGTGCCGCAGATGGAAGTGCTGGCCAGGCGTGTCGGCTTCACTGAGCTCGATGACGGGGCCGGTCTTGCGACCCGGTTGGTCGACGAGCCGATATTCCTGGCCCGGCGCCACGAGCAGGAGGTCGCCGGCGCCCAACGCCTCAGGCGGCCGTCCGCGCACTTCGAACCAAGCGCTTCCACGTTCGACGATATGGAAATGCGACAAGCGGCTGCGGCGCACCACGATGGTCCACGGTGCTTCGCATTCGGAGCGACAGAACAACTTCGAGCGCAGGCCAACGGAGGCGAGCACGTTCGTCATCACGTCGAACCCGGCGAAACGGCGCAGCAGTTTGGGTTTTCGTTTCATGGCCAGAACATTCGGGCAACGGTCGAGAACATTCCGACCTTGCATCTTTCTGCAGATGCGAAGATGTGCGTGCCGAGCGCTTCCGCGGCTCGAAAGCGTGCATTGCGGTGCCGCGGATTGCAACCTTGATGTTGTTCCGAGGACATGGTGCCGAACTGGTGGATGCCCTGCTTGAGCAGGATCTCAGTCCGGCAGCTGCTCCCGCACGGCCTGGATGCGATCCCAATGTTCGAACAGGAGTTCGACCAGGCGCGGCTCGAACTTGCGGCCGTTCTCTTCGACGATGTAGGCGCGGATGTCGTCGATCGGCCAGGGCTCTTTGTAGCAACGCCGGCTGCCGAGCGCATCGAACACGTCGGCAAGCATCGTGATGCGGCCGCCGATGGGAATGGCTTCGCCGCGCAACCCGCGCGGATAGCCGCTGCCGTCCCAGTTCTCGTGATGCGACAGCGCGATTTCGCCGGCGAGCTTGAGCAGCGGACGCTTCGAGTGCCGCAGCAGGCGCGCGCCGATCTCGGCATGCGTGCGCATCACGGCGGTTTCTTCGGGCGTGTGCGGCCCCGGTTTGTTGAGGATCGCGTCGGGGATGCCGATCTTGCCGATGTCGTGCAAGGGCGAGGCGAGCCGCAGCGCTTCCGTCGTCTTTTCGTCCATGCCGTACAGCTGGCCGAGCAGTTCGGCGATGAGGCCGACGCGCTTGACGTGGTTCGCGGTTTCGAACGAGCGCGTCTCGGCCGCGCCCGCGAGCAGATGGATCATTTCGAGCTGGCTCTCGAAGAGCTCGCGGTTCAGATGCAGGTTCTCGTACGCGATCGACACGTTCGTGCAGAACACCTCGACGAGACGGTGATCGAGCTCGTTCAGGTTCCAGTTCTCGCCCACGTAGAGCAGGCTTTCCGAAGCACGCGTATCGCTCACGTAGAGCACGTAGTGATCGTCGCCGAATACGTGGTGCTTGCCGAGGAACGCGTTGCGCAGCGAAGAGACGATGTGCCGCGGCAGCTTTTCGTCGGCGTTGCGATCGGTGAACGGGCGGTACTCGCCCGTTGCGGCCGCGACGTGGAAGTGTTCGGGCAGTTCGGCGCTCGGGTGCGCGATCTTGCAATAGAGCGCGCCGCGCTCGACACCGACGAGCTCCGTGAGTTGTTCGAGCACCGTCGAGGCGAAACGCTGCGAATGCTCGTGCGAGAAGATGTAGGCCGAAGCGTTGATGACGCGCTCGAGGCCGCGGCGGTTGGCTTCGATCGTGCGCATGTCGCGGTAGCTGCGCAGCGCGGCGAACATCGTCGTGGCGAGCTTCTGCGCGGTGAGCTCGGTCTTTTCTTTGTAGTCGTTGATGTCGTAGGCGGCGATGACCTGGTGCTCGGGCGCCTGTCCGGGCTGGCCGGTGCGCAGCACGATGCGCACGAAGTGATTGCCGAGGTTCTCGCGCACGGTGCGCACGAGGTCGAGGCCGGCGCGGTCGGTCTCCATGACGACGTCGAGCAGCATCACGGCGATGTCGGGAACCTCGCGCAGCACGCGCTCGGCCTCGGCGGCGTTGTGCGCAGTCAGGAAGCGCAGTTGCCGATCGGCGAAACGGAAATTGCGCAGCGCGAGCTTGGTGACGGCGTGGACTTCGGGCTCGTCGTCGACGATCAGCACGTTCCACGGCGGAGGCCCGGATTGCCGAGCCTCGAACGCTACGCTGTTGCTGACCGCATTCATGATCCACCCCCTCGTGGATGCGAAACGAGTGTAGCGCAGTTTCGCTCCTGAATGGCAAGCACGTTGCGCGCCAGTTCGCGGTTCGGCGCCGCGCGCCGTTCAGTCGACGGGGTAGGGGCCGCTTGCGAACGTTTCGGCGTGGTATCCTTTCGAGCCTATCGTCCGCGCGAGATCGCTGCGGAAATCGCCCGATTCGCGCAGTTTCGCGATCGCGCTCCGGAAATCGTGCCGCGGCTGCCAGCCGAGTTCCACGCGCGCGCGGGTATTGTCGTAGATGCGGCCGACGCCGGCCGGCAGCTTCCACCCGCGGCGCACGTATTCAGGTTCATAATCGGGGATGCGTTCGCGCACGAGACCCGGCAGGTCGATGCGCACTCGGGCGGCGTCCGAGCGCGAAAACGGCGTCGTCCCGCTGATCACGTACCGTCCGAAGCCGATCGCGAGTGCGCGGTCGAGCGCGCACGCGTGCGCGGCGACGATGTCCTCGATGTCGGTTCGCCGATACAGCAACTCGTTGCATTTGACGTTCGCGTCGGCGTAGGCGGCGCGCGTGTCGGCGTCGTCGTCTTCTTCCGGGAAGAAGCGCGACGTGCGCAGGATCAGGCACGGCAGCGCGAATTTCCGCCTGAACAGTGCACAGAGTTCCTCGGCGGCGAGTTTCGTGATGCCGTAGATGTTCTTCGGCACGGGCACGAGATCCTCGTCGACCCACACCGCCGGTGCTCCCGCTTCTGGCTTGAGCGCGAAGCCGTAGACGCTCGTTGTGCTCGTGAACACGAACGCGCCGACGGACGCGGCGGCGGCTTCCTCGAGCAGGTTCAGCGTGCCGCTCACATTGACGTCGACGAACTCCTGGCGCGAATGCGTGGCGACGTGCGGCTTGTGCAGCGTCGCGGCATGCAGCACGGCTCCGACGCCGCGCATCGCGCGCGCGATGGCCGTGCGGTCGGCGATCGAGGCGACGATGTCGGTGAACGGCGACGGCTTGATGTCGAGCCCGCAGACCTCGCGGCCGTTCGCACGCAGCGTGCGCACGAGCGCCTCGCCGAGATGACCGGCGCTGCCCGTGACGAGGATTCTCACGTCCGTGCGGCAGCGCTCACGCGCCCGCTCACCATTTGCCGTGGAACAGTTCGCGGCCGACCAGCATGCGCCGGATCTCGTTGGTGCCCGCGCCGATCTCGTAAAGCTTGGCGTCGCGCAGGATGCGCCCCGTGGGGTATTCGTTGATGTACCCATTGCCGCCGAGGCACTGGATCGCCTCGAGCGCCACCTGCACGGCATTCGTCGAGGCATGCAGCAAGCACGAGGCGGGGTCGATGCGCGACTTGTGTCCCCGATCGTAATCTTGCGCGACCATGTAGGCGTAGGCGCGCGCAGATTGCAAAGAAGTATACATGTCCGCAATTTTCGCCTGCATGATGCCGAAGGTGCCGATCGGC
>DASRGX010000215.1:0-7197 GCA_035650835.1 Rudaea sp.
GCTCTGCTTGAAGGTTAGGACGAGCGGAAGCTCTGCTTGAAGGTTAGGACGAGCGGAAGCTCTGCTGTAAAAGTCAGGACGAGCGGAAGCTCTGCTTGGTCCTGCTACAGCGCGAGGCAATCTGCCTGTAACAGTCGCGCGCTAGCGTGTCCCATCCGCACGGTGAACGGACATGATCAGCGTCGAACGCACGTTTTTCGACAAGTTTCCGCGCTTGGCCGAAGGGCGTGCGCGCAGCTTTTCGCGGCCCGTGGTCGAGCTGCTGCGCCGCATCGCGTGCGAGGAGCGCATCAATCGCACGCTCGCCGCCTGTGCGTCGCTGTCGGGCTTCGATTTCATCGAGCGCGCGCTCGACGAGCTCAAGGTCAGCTACCGGATCGCCAATACCGACCGCGACAACATCCCCGCAGAAGGGCGGCTCGTCGTCGTCGCCAACCATCCGCTCGGCGCGCTCGACGCGCTGGCGCTGCTGCACCTCATCGGCACCGTGCGTCGCGACGTGCGCATCATCGGCAACGATATACTTTTGCAATTTAAACAATTGTCCACTTTGTTGCTTCCCGTCGCCGTGTTCGGCGCCGCGGCGCACGCTCGAGCGCGCGAGGCGTACCGCGCGCTCGAGCGCGAACAGGTGCTCGTCGTCTTTCCGGCCGGCGAGGTGTCGCGCATGAGCCCGCAGGGCGTGCGCGACGGGGCCTGGTCGTCGGGATTCGCGCGCCTGGCGCTGCGTACGCGCGCGCCCGTGCTGCCCGTGCACATCGCCGCGCACAATTCGCCGACGTTCTACGGCGTGTCGATGCTGGCCAAGCCGCTGTCTTCGCTGATGCTCGCGCGCGAGATGTTCGGTGCGGCGCGCGCGCCGATCGGGATCAGCGTCGGCGAGACCGTGGCGGCGGACGAGTTCGACGGCATTCCGCACGAACGCATCGCGCAGTCGATGCGCCGCCACGTCTATCAGGTGGCGCGGCGGCGACCGACCGTATTCGCGACCTCGCGCGCGATCGCGCATCCGGAGTCGCCGCTCGCGATCCGCGACGCGCTCAAGCGCGCCGAGGTGCTCGGCAGCACGCGCGACGGCAAGCGCATCCTGCTCGTCGACGCGCAGCCGGATTGTCCGCTGCTGCGCGAGATCGGCCGTTTGCGCGAGCTCTCGTTCCGGCGCGTCGGCGAGGGCACCGGCGCCCGGCGCGATCTCGACCGTTTCGACGTGCACTACCGCCACCTCGTGCTCTGGGACGAGCATGCACTCGCGATCGTCGGCGCCTACCGGCTCGGCGAGGGTGCGCAGATCCTGCCGACGCGCGGCGTCGCCGGGCTCTACTCGTCGACCTTGTTCGACTACTCGCCCGCGGCGCACGAGTTCCTGAGCGCCGGCGTCGAGCTCGGCCGCAGCTTCGTGCAGCCGGCGTTCTGGGGTTCGCGCAGCCTCGACTACCTGTGGCAAGGCATCGGCGCCTATCTCGCGCAGCGTCCGCAAGTGCGCTATCTGTTCGGGCCGGTGTCGCTGAGCGCCGCGCTGCCGGCGGAGGCTCGCGAATGGGTCGTGCACTGCCACGCGCACTACTTCGGCGAAACCCGCGACCTCGCGCGAGCGCGCAACCCGTACGCGCCCTCGGCGCAAGTCGTGCTGGCGGGCACAGCCGAGTGGCGGGGGCGGGACGTTTGCGAGGGGCTTGCCCGATTGCGCGAACGGTTGGCCGCGATCGACTGCGCGCTGCCGGTGCTTTACCGGCAATATGCCGATCTTTGCGAGCCGGATGGCGTACGTTTCCTCGCTTTTGGCAGCGATCCCGCGTTCGGGCATTGCGTCGATGGTCTGATCCGGCTGGACCTCACGTACCTCAAGCCAGAGAAGCGCCAGCGCTACTTGCGCGCGAGCGTCGCGCCCGCAGCCGGGTCAACGAACTGACACAATTTTCCTGTTAAACTGTGGTTAAGCGGAATATGGCCGGTTGGGGTGACGCCGGCCTCCGCCAAATCTGTTCGACTTCTATCGGCCGCCACTCGCGTGTGGGCGAGGACGGCTGTCGTTTTTGGCCACACAATGGGGCACACGAATCATGACCAAGCGACTTGGGATGCAACTCTTGTTCTGGCTGCTCGCATCGTTGCTGGCGATGCCGGCGGCGTTCGCGCAGAACACTTCGGCGGCATTGAGCGGCCGCATCACGGACGCGGCGGGCAATCCCGTCGTCGGCGCAAGCGTGGAAATCGTCCACGTGCCCAGCAACACGACACGCACCGAAACGACCAACGAAGAAGGCCGCTATTCGGCGCAGGGCCTGCGCGTCGGCGGTCCGTTCAAGGTCACGGCATCCAAGTCGGGCTTGCAGAATGCGGAGAAGGATGACGTCTACCTGCAACTCGCGCAGGAGGCGACGATCAACCTCACGCTCGGCCAGGCGGCGACGGAGCTCTCGGGAGTGACCGTCACCGCGGCTTCCACGGCGCAGGTGTTCCAGTCCGACAACAAGGGCATCAGCACGAACATCTCGCAGCGCGAGCTCAAGGTGATCCCGAATCCGGATCGCTCGATCCAGCAGATCGCGCGCATGGACCCGTTCATCATCCTGCAGAACAACAACGCGGCGGGCGGGTTCAGCGAAATCTCCGCGCTCGGCCAGAACAACCGCTACAACAACATCACCGTCGACGCGGTGCCGACCAACGATTCGTTCGGCCTCGAAGCGAACGGGCTGCCGTCGCAGAACCAGCCGCTGTCCTACGACGCGATCGAGGAATACAACATCTCGACCGCCAACTACGACGTGACGAACAAGCGCGCCGTCGGCGCCGCGATCAACATCGTCACGAAGAGCGGCACGAACGACTATCACGGTTCGGCCTACTACGCCTACACGAACGCGAAGGACCTGACCGGCAACGGCGTCAACGACACCGATTTCAACGGCTTCAAGCAGAAGTGGACGGCCGGCGGCACGTTCAGCGGCCCGATCATCAAGGACACGCTGTTCTTCTTCGTCAACTACGAAGAATCGAAGGTCGTGTGCCCCTGCGGCGCGGGCTTCGGCCCGATCGGTTCCGGCGCGGACAACATCGTGCCGATCACGACCGACCAGCTCAACCAGATCACCTCGATCGCCAAAGGCTACGGCCTCGTGCCGGGCGACCTCTCGGGCGCCGGCGGCGCGAACCAGGACGAGAAGCGCGGCCTCGTCAAGCTCGACTGGAACATCTCCGACGGCCACCGCATGAGCTTCCGCTACAACGAGACGAAGGGCGAGCAGCCGGTCATCCAGGGCAACTTCACGGGCAGCTCGCCGCAGCTCGGCCTGTCGAGCTACTGGTACACGCAGGACCGCAACCTCAAGCAGGGCGTGCTCAACTTCTACGACGACTGGACCAGCAACTTCTCGACCGAAGCCTCGGTGTCGTACGCCAAGTACCGTTCGACGCCGACCGTACTCGCCAAGCAGCCGCAGATCGTCGTGTTCGTCGACAAAGCCGATCCGGCGACGCAGAACGCGGCGGTCGAGCTCGGCGAAGACCAGTTCCGCGACTATAACGTGCTCAACGTCGACACGACCACGGCGTTCTTCGCCGGCACGTGGACGTTCGGCGACCACGCGGTCAAGAGCGGCTTCGATTTCCAGCGCGACAAGTTCTACAACCTGTTCGGCCGCACCGAGTTCGGCGCCTACCAATTCAACAGCATCGCCGATTTCGCCGCCGGCACGTACCAGTCCTACACGCTGTACTACCCGGCGCCGGGCTACGGCATCAACGACATCGCCGCGCAGTGGGCGCTCAACCAGTACGGCCTGTTCGTCGAAGACACGTGGCAGGCGACGCCGAACCTCTCGATCCAGTACGGCCTGCGCTACGACCTGCCGCAAGCGGACGGCAAGCCGCTCTACAACGCCGCGTTCACGAGCGCGTTCGGCGTGCGCAACAACGGCACGCCGGGTTCGGGCGTGCTCGAGCCGCGCGCCTCGTTCAACTACCTGTTCGACACCGAGTACAAGACGCAGCTCCGTGGCGGCATCGGCATTTCCGAGAGCGTGACGCCGGGCGTGTGGCTGTCGAACCCGTACACCAACAACGGCCTGACCCTCTACACGACCGGCGCGGGCTCGGGTACGTTCAATCCGAATCCGTTCACGCAGACGCCGCCGCCGGGCACGCCGCCCGCGCCGGAAGTCGACGTGACCGATCCGAACTTCAAGCTGCCGTCGGTGCTCAAGGCGAGCGTCGGCTTCGATCGCGAGCTGCCGTGGTGGGGCCTCGTGTTCACGGCCGAGGATCAGTACCTCAACAACCAGAACGCGATCCTCTATCAGAACCTGAACTACGGTGCGCCGACCGGCACGCTGCCGGACGGCCGTGCGAGCTACTGGGCCAATCCGTACTACGCGTACAACGCCTCGACCGGCAAGTACACCAGCGCGAGCGGCCCCGGCGCGAACCGCAACACGAAGTACTACGACGTCGTCTACCTCACGAACAGCAACAAGGGTGAAGCGAACTTCCTCGCGCTTCAGCTCTCGAAGCCGTTCAACGAGAACCTGTTCGGCAGCATCGGTTTCGTCACGGGCCATGCCACCGAGGTCAACCCGGGCACGTCGTCGCAGGCGGCTTCGAACCTCAACAAGAACGTGGTGACCAATCCGAACGAAGACGTCGCTTCGCCGAGCAACTACGACTTCAAGCGCCGCGTGGTCTCGTCGCTGACCTGGCAGCACCGCTTCTTCAGCGACTACCAGACGAGCGTGTCGGCGTTCTACGACGGCCACACCGGCCAGCCGTATTCGTGGGTGTTCGGCAACGACGTGAGCGGCATCTGCTACGGCACGAAGGCGGGCACGTCGACGGCCAGCAACTGCCCGTTCAGCACGGTCTACATCCCGCGCCAGGGCGACGTCGAATTCGCCAACGGCACGAGCCAGCAGGTCATCAACCAGTTCTTCAACTACATCGCGTCGAACTCGTACCTGCGCGACCATCAGGGCCAGGTCGCCCAGCGCAACGGCGCGCACGCCGGCTGGGTCAACCAGGTGAACCTGAGCTTCCGTCAGGAGATCCCGGGCTTCTTCAACGACGCGAAGGGCGAGATCAAGTTCGACATCCTGAACTTCACGAACCTGCTCAACAAGAAGTGGGGCAACATCCACGACATCGACTTCCCGTACGCGCGCACGCTAGCGAACTTCTCGGGCATCGACCAGGCCACGGGCAAGTACGTCTACAGCTTGCCGACCGCCGGCGGCAACTACGCGCCGGGCGCTCTCAAGCTCGAGGACCAGTTCGCACAGTCGCGCTGGTCGGTGCTCGTGACGGTGCGCTACACGTTCTGATCGATCCCGGTCCGAACGCACGCGACACGAAGCCGGCGTCCGCGAGGACGCCGGCTTCTTTTTTGCGCTAAGCTAAGCGGTTCCGACCGATACCAGCCAGGAGCCGCAATGCCCGCCAGAGGAGTCAATACGCGCATCGCCCCCGTCGCCGGCATGGACGTGCTCTCGCGCAACGAGGTGCGGCGGCTGCGCGACGCGAGCCAAGGCGGATTGCATGCGCTGCTCCGGCGCTGCGCGCTCGCCGTGCTCACCTCGGGCAGCGAGAACGACGATGCGCTCGGCATCTTCGAGCGCCATCCGAATTTCGACATCGAAGTGCTGCAGCAGGACCGCGGCGTGAAGCTCGAGCTCACGGCGGCGCCGCCCTCGGCTTTCGTCGACGGCCGCATCATCCGCGGCATCCAGGAGCTCCTGTTCGCCGTCGTGCGCGACATCGCCTACGTGGCGACGCAGATCGAAGTCGGCCGTTTCGAACTCGACGATTCGCACGGCATCACGCATGCGGTGTTCGAGATCCTGCGTAACGCGCGCATCCTGCGGCCGAATGTCGAGCCGAATCTCGTCGTGTGTTGGGGCGGCCATTCGATCTCGCGCCACGAGTACGACTACACGAAGCTCGTCGGCTACGAGCTCGGCCTGCGCGGGTTCGACATCTGCACGGGCTGCGGCCCCGGCGCGATGAAAGGCCCGATGAAGGGAGCGACGATCGGCCACGCCAAGCAGCGCATGCGCGGCCGGCGTTACATCGGCATCACCGAGCCCGGCATCATCGCGGCCGAATCGCCGAACGCGATCGTGAACCACCTCGTCATCATGCCGGACATCGAGAAACGTCTCGAGGCGTTCGTGCGCACGGGCCACGGCATCGTCGTGTTCCCGGGCGGCGTGGGCACGGCCGAGGAGATCCTCTACCTGCTCGGTATACTTCTACACCCGGCCAATGCGGAGCTGCCGTTCCCGCTCGTGTTCTCGGGACCGCCGCAGTCGGCCGCGTACTTCGAGCAGATCGACGCGTTCCTCAAGCTCGCACTCGGCGAAGACGTCGGGCGCTACTACCGCATCGTCGTCGGCGACCCGGCCGAGACGGCGCGACACATGCTCGAAACCATCGATCGCGTGCGCACGTTCCGCATCGCCAGCCGCGACGCGTTCTTCTTCAATTGGGCGCTCACGATCGAACACGCGTTCCAGCAGCCGTTCCGGCCGACGCATGCGAACATGGCCGGCCTCAACCTGCATCGCGATCAGCCGCGTCACCTGCTCGCGGCCGACCTGCGCCGCGCGTTCTCCGGCATCGTGGCCGGCAACGTCAAGGAGGAAGGGCTGCGCGCGATCGCGGCGAACGGACCGTTCGAGATCGACGGCGATCCCGAGATCATGCGCGCGCTCGACCGCCTGCTGACGAGCTTCGTGGCCCAGCAGCGCATGAAGCTGCCGGGCAGCGCGTACGTGCCGTGCTATCGCATCCGGACGTCCTGATCGCCGCGCTCAGGCGGCGCGTTCCCGCTCCGCGACGGGGAGAGGACGCGTCACCGGCACGAAGCCGCGCCGGCCCTTGCTCATCGCCTCCGCGGTCGGCCAAGCGGCGACGTATTTCGGATTGAGCGCATTGAGCACCCGGCAGGCCGGGCAGAGGTGGACGGTTTCGATGGTCTTGCGATAATCACCGAGGTCGACGACGCGCGAATATTCGCGCAGGTTCGCCGAATCGAGCCGGCAGGAAGAGCACTGCATGGACGGAATCCTTACGTTGAATTGGTTGGGTTCGCTGGGCGAATGCCCCTGTGGAAGGCTTTGGAGCAGGACTCATGCCACGGCGCGCGGCGGCGGCGGCGCGGTCAACGCGGAAACACCTGCGCAAAATGCACGGTTCGCCGCTCGT
>DASRGX010000216.1:0-4246 GCA_035650835.1 Rudaea sp.
GATTTCTGCGGCGGCCGCGGGGTCGATCAGCAACACGGCGACGGTGGCTGCGCCGGGTGGCGTGACCGATCCGAATCCGGGCAACAACTCCGCTACCGACACGGACACGCTCGGTGCATCGGCCGATCTCTCCATCACGAAGACCGACGGTGTCACCTCGGTGACGGCGGGCGGCTCGACGACATACACGATCACGGCATCGAATGCGGGACCGAGCAACGCGACGGGTGCCACCGTCGCCGACACGTTCCCGGCCAGCGAGACCTGCACCTGGACCTGCGTCGGCGCGGGCGGCGGCACGTGCACGGCGTCGGGCAGCGGCAACATCAACGACACCGTGAATCTGCCCGCGGGCGGCAGCACGACGTACACCGCGAGCTGCACGATTTCCGCAGCGGCGAGCGGAACGATCGCCAACACCGCGACCGTGGCGGCGCCGGCCGGCCTCACCGACTCCAACCCCGGCAACAACACCGCGACGGACAGCGACACGGTAAACGCCGCACCGGGCGCCAACGTAAGCGGCACGAAGACGGTCAGCGGCAGCTTCACACCGGGTTCTGCGGTCACCTACACGATCGTGCTCTCGAACAGCGGGACCGGCGCGCAAGCCGACAATCCGGGTGACGAATTCACCGACACATTGCCGGCGGCCCTGACCTTCTCCTCGGTGGCCGCGACTTCCGGCAGCGCCTCCTTCTCGGCCGGCGTCGTGCACTGGAACGGGTCGATACCGGCGGGCGGCAACGTCACGATCACGATCGTCGCGACGATCAATATGAACGCGAGCGGCGTCGTCTCGAACCAGGGCACGATCTCGTACGACAGCAACGGCGACGGTACGAACGATGCGACGACCGTGACCAGCGATCCGAATCAGCAGGTTGCCGGCTCGCCGACCTCGTTCACGGTGCTCGGTGCGGTGGCTGCGGCACCGACGCCGACGCTTGGACCGATCGGCTTCGTCTGGCTCGGGCTCGGATTCGTGCTCCTCGCCGCGCTGGGCATGCGCGCGCGCCGGAGACGGTTGCCGAGGCGCTGACGCACCGGCGCGGTCGCTTACGCGAAAAGCGGCCCTTCGCATGATCCGTTGCCTGCGCGACGCTTGCGCCTCGCCTTGCAGCGGATCATCGATGTGACGATCGACATACGAAGCATCGAGCCTGCCGACTACGCGGCATGGCTTCCGCTCTGGAACGGCTACAACGCGTTCTACGGACGCGAAGGCGCGACCGCCCTGCCCGACGCGATCACGCAAACGACGTGGGCGCGGTTCTTCGACGCCTACGAGCCCGTGCATGCGCTCGTCGCGGAACGCGACGGCAAGCTCGTCGGTCTCGCGCATTTCCTGTTCCATCGCAGCACGATCCAGATCGCTCCGGTGTGCTACCTGCAGGATGTGTATACCGATGCCGCTTCGCGCGGACAAGGCGTCGGCGGCCGCCTCATCGAGGCGGTCTATGCCCATGCGCGCGCGGCGGGTATCGCGCGCGTCTACTGGCAGACGCACGAAACCAACACCACGGCGATGCGGCTCTACGACGCGCTCGCCGAAAAGTCGGGATTCCTCGTCTACCGCAAGAACGTGTGATTCGCCGATGGCGAAACAGTGACGGCGGCCACTCAAATCGCCGCGGGAACGGATATCGTCGCGACATGCGCCGCGCCTGCCCGATCCTCCTCGCCTGCCTCGCCGCGAATGCTCATGCCGGAGCATGGACCCGACGTCACGCCGGCCGCGATCACGCTCGATCCCGGGTTCCACAACGACAACTACGGCATGCAGGACGTGCTCGCCGATCCCGCGCGTCCGAGCGATTTCTATGCGTTCACGTGCTATCAGGGCGTGTGGAAATCGACCGATTTCGGATTGACGTGGACGAAGGTCAATACGGGCGCGAACGGCGCGGGGGTCGACGGCGGCAAGCTCTGGACGGCAGCCATCGATCCCGATCCGAATCGCGATCCCGCGACGCCGCCGACGCTCTGGACGGCGACGGGCGACGCCGCGGCGGGCGTCTGGAAAAGCACCGACGGCGGCGCGAACTGGACCGCGTACACCGTCGACAACGCCACGGCCGTCGCGGCATCGCAGAATTCCTATTTCGGCAACGACGTTTACGCGCTCGATGTCGATCCGAATGATGGACTACACCTGCTCGCGGGTTTCCACGGCTTTCCTGGCATTTCCGAATCGACCGACGGCGGCGAGCACTGGACGACGATCGCCGTGCCAGCCGGCATCGGTGCCTCGCTGTATCCTTTCTTCGTGCGCACCGGAGCGGCCGCGACGACGCGCACGACGTGGATCACGCAGGCGCAATGGGATTCGAACACGGCCGGCATCTGGCGCACGGCCGACGGCGGCGCTACCTGGACGCATCCGGCGCCCACGCTCGAACACAAGCACGGCAGCACGCAGATCTACCAGCCGGGCGGCGGCGTGATCTACGCGCCATCCGTGAATCCGAACGGCGTGTTCCGCAGCCTCGACGGCGGGCAGACCTGGACCCAGGTCGAAGACACGCTCGCCAACGCGGTGTTCGGCACGCCGACGCATCTTTATTCCGAAGATTCGTTCGCGAGCAGCGGCGCGTACGGCGCCAATGTATACTTTTCCATTCCGTCGCAGGACACGCAATGGTCGCCGTTCGCACCCGCGCCGGCGATGAGCAACGGCGCCAAGCGCGCCGCGGTCACGCGCATGGGCGCGAACTACGTGATCGTCAGCGGCAACTGGCTCGGCGGGCTCTGGCGCTATGTCGAGGGCGACACGATCTTCACCGATGGGTTCGAAACGTAGTCATATGCTTTTTTGCGGGAACGGCGCATCTTCGCCCAGCATCGCCGATCGCCGCCATTCCGCCGCACGCTGTTCGCGCGCCAGCGAGTCGGCGTACTTGCTGCCGCTGCTGTTCAACCGGATGAGCCAGCGCCAGGCAAGCGCGCGCCGGCCGGTCGAGGCGAAGCGCGCGGTGTAAGGCTGCGCGAAGACGATGGCTTTGCCGGCGAAATACGCCGCGGCGAACAGCAGCGTAGTCTCCGTCCATTCTTGTTCGTTCGCGTGCGCGAGCATGTAGACGACCGCGATCGGAAAGCCCGCCAGCGTTGCCAGAAACAGCCAGGTCCAGGCGTCGTCGGACATGGCGTCGAGCCGTGCCGCTTCGGCGCGCGCATCGCCGCGGAACAGGAAGAGCCTCGACGCGTTCTCGGCAACGAGCACGAAAATCGGTACGAGGAACGCTTGCCATATCCAGGGATGCGACAGCGCGGCGACGACGCCGCTCAGCGTGAATCCGCGGCGCGAAGGCAAGATCGTGGCGACCAGCGCCAGGCCGACGAAAAGCGCGACCGCGACGAGAAAAGCCTTCACGGCGGGCCACGGTCCTTTGTAGTCGCGAAATGCCGATCGCGAAAAGGAGAGGAGCACGCCGCGCACCAGTTCGAACGGCAGCAGCAGTGCGAGCGTGTCCGCGATCGTCTCGCGATGCTCGTCGAGCGGAGCGTATGCGAGCCAGACGAGCCACCCGGCGAGTGGCGCCTGCGCCAGCAGGGACAGCAGCAGCGCCGACCAGTCGGTACGCGTTCGTACTTGCCGCATTGCGATTTCCACGTTTGTGCGCGGCAAACTATCACAGGCCGATCGGCGGTGCCCGGACCTGCACGTCCCCCTTCAGCCGGCTACGGTGCGACGCTTGGTTCTCGCCCCTTCGGACTGGATACGATGCGCGGTGACGATCGCGCCGATCAAGCCCGGGAAACGCTTCTCGATCTCCGCGCAGCGCGAGGTGTTGCGCATTTCGACGCCGGCGCGCTCGCTGCGGATCAGACCCGATTCACGCAGTATCTTGAAGTGTTGCGAGAGGGTGGACTTCGGGATCTCCCGCTTGCTCACCTTGGCGAAATCCGAGCAGGTCATCGCGCAGCCGGCACCGACGATGTCGACGTAGATCGCCACGCGCACGGGGTCGGAAAGGGCATGCATGATGCCCTCGACGGTGACGTCTTCCAATGCGGGATGGAACAGCGGTCTCATGAGGCGAGTATAGCATCGCTTGATTATTAGTTCATTAGTTCATATTATTTGAACTACGGGACATAGGAACCTATGCTACCCGCACTTTCACAACCAACGCAGGAGAACGTCATGTCCAGGCTCAAAGGCAAGGTCGCGGTCGTCACGGGCGCTTCCAAGGGTATCGGCGCCGGCATCGCCAAGTCGCTCGCCGCGGAAGGCGCGGCGGTC
>DASRGX010000217.1:0-17149 GCA_035650835.1 Rudaea sp.
GAAGGTGCCGATCGGCGCGTTGAACTGCTTGCGCTCGCGCACGTAGGGCATGGCAGCGTCGAGTGCGGCCTGCATGAGCCCGAGGGGACCGCCGCTCAGGACCAGGCGTTCGGTATCGAGGCCGCTCATGAGCACACGCACGCCTTCGTTGACCTCGCCGACGCGGTTCGCGTCGGGGATCTCGCAATTGTCGAACACGAGTTCGCACGTGTTCGAGCCGCGCATGCCGAGCTTGTCGAGCTTCTGCGCGGTCGAGAAACCTTTCATGCCCTTCTCGATGATGAACGCCGTCATGCAACGCGAGCCCGCAGGCCGGTGCGCGGTGCGCATGTAGACGAGCAGCACGTCGGCGTCGGGGCCGTTCGTGATCCACATCTTGCTGCCGTTCGCGACCCAGACGTCGCCGTGCAGCTCGGCCCGGCAGCTCATCGAGCCGACCACGTCGGAACCCGCGCCGGGTTCGCTCATCGCGAGCGCGCCGACGAATTCGCCGCTGCAGAGCTTGGGCAGGTATTTCTGCTTCTGCGCTTCCGTCGCATTGTGCGCGATGTTGTTGACGCACAGGTTCGAATGCGCGCCGTACGAAAGCCCGATCGAGCCCGATGCGCGCGAGATCTCCTCCATGGCGACCACGTGGGCGAGGAAACCGAGCCCCGAACCGCCGTAGGCGTGCTCCACGGTGACCCCGAGCAGACCCATGTCGCCGAGCTTGGGCCAGAGATCGGGCGGGAACACGTTTTCGCGATCGATGAGATCGGCGCGCGGGGCGATTTCCTTGTCCGCGAACGCACGAACGGATTCGCGGAGCAGATCGATTTCTTCGCCGAGGGGGAATGGGCGCATGGGACTTCGTTCCGTCGCGTTTTTTTACAATGATACCCGTTTGTCCGGCCTCGAGGCTGGTTCCCGCGCGCCGAGCTGCGAGAACCACGCGCTCTCGCGCAGCGCGGGTTTGCCTCGTCTATCCTACGCAATTCCATGCCGCATACCGCCAATGGCTCCGAATCCCAAGCTCAAGCTCCGCGATGCCGCCGATCTGCCTGGACCGGCGCGTGCGGCGCTCGCCGGGGCGCTGCGTGCGCTCGAGCGCGGCGATCTCGCCGATGCCGAACGGCGCGTGACCGCCGCGCTTGCGCATGCGCCGCGGCACGCCGAGCCGCATCGCCTGCTCGGCATCGTGCTGCAGCGTCTCGGTCGTCCGGCGCACGCAGCGGCGAGTTTTCGCGAGGCGCTTGCGGCGAAGGCCGGCGACGCGGACTTGCTGGAGCGTCTCGCGCATGCGCTAGCGGAAGCCGACGATCTTGCGGCGGCGATCGCGACGGCACGCGAACTGCTCGCCTGCGACGAGACGTCGCAGGCCGCGTACTTGCTCGCGAGTCTGCTCGAACGCCATGGCGAGATCGAAGCCGCCGCCGTCGTGCTGGAACGATTGCTGACACGCGATCCATCGCGCGCGCCGGCTCGCGCGGCCTACGCGCGCGGTTTGTTCCAGCGTGGTCGGTCTGCGGAGGCCGAGTCCGAATACCGGCGTCTGTTGAAGGCGGGCAAGGAAGTCGCGAACGCGTGGCATGGACTGGCGGAAATGAAAACCGTGCGCTTCGACGCGTCCGACCGCGCCGCGCTCGAGCGCTTGTGCGCCGGATCGACGCTCGGTGACCTGGAACGTGCGAGCGTGCTGCACGCGCTCGGCAAAGCGCACGAGGATGTCGGCGACTACGCCGCCGCATTCGCGGCGCTCGAGCGCGCCGCGCACATCGAGCGGGCCAAGTTCCCATGGAACGCGAAAGCCTTCGCCGATTACGTCGCCGGCTTGCGCGACGCGTTCGCGCGGCCTGTGCCGAATGCCGCGGACGATTTCGGCAGCGAGGCGATCTTCATCGTCGGCATGCCGCGCTCGGGCTCGACGCTGGTCGAGCAGGTGCTTGCCGCACACTCCGACGTCGAAGGCGCCAGCGAACTGCCGGACTTGCAACGTGTGATCCGACGGGAATCCGAGCGCCGTCGTGCGCCGCTCGCCGGATGGGCAGGGCAGTGCGGCCCGGCGGACTGGCGCCGGCTCGGCGAGGAGTACCTTGCCAGCACGCGCCGTTGGCGCGAGCGCAAACCGCGTTTCACGGACAAGATGCCGGGCAATTGGATGTATGTCGAAGCTGCGCTCGCGATGTTGCCGGGCGCGCGCGTCATCGATTGCCGGCGCGATCCGCTCGAGACGTGCTGGTCCTGTTTCAAGCAGTTCTTCGCGCCGGGCTTGGCCGCGTGGAGCCGCAGCTTCGCCGATCTCGCCGCGTACTGGCATGCCTGCCGCGATCACCTCGACCGGCTCGCGGCGCGTTATCCGGCGCAGGTGCGCGTGCAGTCGTACGAGGCGCTCGTCGAGTCGCCGCAGCCGGAAATCGAGCGCCTGCTTGCGTTTTGCGGTCTCGCGTTCGACCCGGCGTGCCTGCGTCCGCAGGATGCGCAGCGCACCGTGCGCACCGCGAGTGCGGCGCAGGTGCGCACGCCGCTGGCACGGCGCGCATCGAACGCGAGCCTCTATGCCGAATGGCTCGGTCCGCTGCGCGATGCGCTCGCCATCGAGCGGCCTTGAGATTTACGCGTCGCGCTTGCGTACGATCTTGCCCACCAGCGCGACGAGACCGCCGATGATGCCGCCCATCACGGCCCAGCGCAGTACTTCCTTGAAGTCGAAATGCGTACGCCGCAGCGTCGCTGCCACTTTGGCGTCGTCCGGGTTGGCGCCGTGCACCTGGTCGGCCCATTCGGAGACGGCCTGTTCGGCCCATTGACGGTCGCCTTCGTTTTTGTAGACCGAATAGCCGTAGAGGAACACGAGCTGATAATTCGCGAGCACGATGGCGCCGGCGCAGACGAGATCGGTCGGCTTGCTCATGAGCCCGGTGGAGAGGCGCGTCTTGATCGTGAAGAATTGTCCCCACGGCTCCTTGCGGTAGACGCCGAGATAGCCGGTGTCGGAGACCGATATCTGCGGATCGACCGCGGTCATGCGCTTGATCTCGCTATTGCCTTTGCTCGCGAGGTCGCGGCCGATGCTGTCGACGTTGCCGAGCGCCTGCTTGAGTCCGCGGTCCATTTCGCCCTCGGCGTCCGCGAGTTCGTCGGGCGAGACGGGCGTGCCGTCGAGCGAGCGCAGCACCTGCACCTGGAAGTAGCGCGAGAGCACGGGTTTTCCTTGCTCCATCGCCGCGGCGTCGGCCGGCGTCGCATAGGCTTCGACGAGCCGGTTGGTCGCGGGCAGATACGCCTGCGCCGCCTGCATGTAGCGCGGCATGCTTTGCGCGAGCGGGATGTAGCCGTCAGGATCCGGTACGTAGATCGTGCGTTTCCCGAAGGCGAGATCGCCGGCGTGCACCGGCGCGAAGCAGCACACGAGAGCTGCGGCAAAAGCGACGCGAAGCGCGCGCAGGTGCGCGGTAGCGAACGTCATGGTTCCCCCTCCTCCCCTAAGAGGGAACCATGGTAGCAGGCTCGTATTTCAGTGTCCGCGCATGCGGCCCAGGAAGCGCGGGCTGTGATTGCCCATGTGCGGCAGCTTGATCTTGCCGATCGCGGTGATCCGCTCTTCGGCCAGGCGGTCGGCGGCCTTGAACGTCGGGATGCTGTCGCGCTTGGCGATCTGGAAGATGCGTCCGACGTTGTCGTAGACGGTGCGCATCATGCGCATCGCGCGCTCGCGGTTGTAGCCGTCGATTTCGAGCGAAACGTTCATGACGCCGCCCGCGTTCACCGCGTAGTCGGGCGCGTAGAGAATGCCGCGCTTCTCGACTTCGACGCCGATCGCATCGTTGGCGAGCTGGTTGTTCGCCGCGCCGCAGATGATCTTGCACTTCAGGCGCGGCAGGGTGCTCTCGTTGACCGTGCCGCCGAGCGCGCACGGGCTGTAGACGTCGGCGTCGACGTCGTAGATCTCGTCCGTGCCGACGGCCGTGCAGCCGTGTTCCTCGACTGCGCGCCTGACGAGCTCCTGGTCGATGTCGGTCACGTATACTTTTGCACCTTGCTCGCGCAGGAGCTTGATGAACTCCATGCCGACGTGGCCGGCGCCCTGCACGGCGTAGCTGTACTTGCCGATGTCTTCGTTGCCGAACTTGACGCTCAGCGCCGCGAGCAGGCCCTGGATCGTGCCATAGGCCGTGAACGGCGACGGGTCGCCCGAGCCGCCGTGCACCTGGTGCACGCCGGTCACGAATTCGGTTTCGCGGAACACCCATTCCATGTCGTTGACGTTGATGCCGACGTCCTCGGCCGTGATGTAGCGGCCGTTCAGCGAGTTGACGAAGCGGCCGAACGCGCGGAACAGCGCCTCGGATTTGTCCTTGGCCGGGTCGCCGATGATCACCGCCTTGCCGCCGCCGATGTTGAGGCCCGCCACTGCATTCTTGTACGTCATGCCACGCGACAGACGCAGCACGTCGTTGAGCGCTTCCTGCTCGCTCTTGTACGGCCACATGCGCAGGCCGCCGAGGGCGGGGCCGAGCACCGTGTTGTGGATGGCGATGATGGCCTTGAGACCGGCGTCTTTGTTGTGGCAGAAGACGACTTCCTCGTGTCCCGAGGTGGCGATGGTATCGAAGATCATTGCAGACGGCTCCGTGATGCGAGATAGGGCGGTTGCGCTGGCAGAGACAGCAGATTCGTTCTGAACTATGTGCGGCAAGCACTTGTATTTGCGCGAAAACGAAGCGGCCGCGCATGAACGCGGCCGGTCGGATGAGCGCTAGTGTAACGCTGCGCGGGCGGCCGCGACAGTGCGCCCTCAATACGCGGGCGTATCGCTGTCGGAACGATCGAGCAGCCGTTTCGCGTCGGCGACGGCGACGACGCTCCAGCCGAACGGCGACACTTCGTCGTACGCGATGACCACCTGCTCGCCGCCGAGTCGCGTCTCGATCACGCCCGTCTGCCCCGCCTTGATGCGCTGCACGAGCTCGGGGAGCGGAAACACCGCGGTCACGTTCGTTTCCGGCGCCGGGCGTTCGAGCGGCGACGCTTCGCCCGAGGCGGCGAGCACATGGCCGGCGTTGTCGATGAGGTAGAGGGCGCGCACGGCAGCGTCCTGGCGAACGTTGAACAGCGACTTGACGACTTTGTCCGGCAGGAACGCTGCGCTCACGACGCCCAGGAAGCGGCCCGCCGGCCCGTAGAACGGTACGCTCATGGGCAGCTCGGTCAAGCCCGTGAGGCCGTTCGCGTACGGCACGCCCCACTGCGGACCTTGCTTGTCGGCGGCGAGCCGGTACCACGGCCGCTGGCGCGCGTCGTAGTCCGCGGGCAGGCCGTCCCAGCCGGGGTAACGCGCGACGATGCCGTTATCGAGCGCGATGAGCACGGCGGTCAGCGCGCTGTCGTCGTTGCGCAAGGCCTTTTCCGCGTTGCTGTAGAAGTCGCGGTCGGTGCCCTCGATCATATGCGCCGAGCGCGCATAGATCTCGCGCATGAACGGCTGCAGCACGGCGAGCTTGCGCAGCTCGGCCGTCGCCTGCGTGTCGGCGACGTCGGGCGAGACGATCCACACCGGCCAGTTCAGGCTCACCTTGCCGCTGTGCGTCGTGCTCGGTTTGAGGTCCTGCGGCGCGCGTGTGGGATCGGCGAAATCGGCTTGCAGGTAATAGCGCTGCTCCGAAAGCTGGCCGTGAACGAGGATTTGCGACACCGAATCGGCGAGATTCACGATACCGCCTTCGACTTGCAGGAAGCGCATCTGCACGCGATCGCTGATGTCGGCGACGGCGCTCGTGAGCGCGAGCAGGCGCTGTTCGCGCAACCGTTCCGACACGATGAGGCGCTGGTTCTGCCAGAGCAGGCCGCCGATCGTGATCGCCGCCAGCGCGATGAGCGCGAGCACGCCCATGAGCGCGCGCTGGCGATGGCGCACGAGCGTGCGTGCGAGCCGCTGCCACGCGTTGTCGGGACGCGCCAGCACGGCGTCGCCGCGCAGGTAGCGGCGCAGATCGGCGGCCATCTCCACCACGCTCGCATAACGCTGATCGGGTGACAGCGCGGTCGAGCGCTCGATGATCGCGCGCAGCTCGCGCGGTACGCGCCGGCGCGCGTACGCGTGCACGATCGCGCGGCGCTTGCCGGCCGCTGCGTTGACGAGCACCTCGTACGCCGTGCGTCCATCGTAAGGCGCGTTCAAGGTGACCATCTCGTAGAGAATGAGTCCGAGCGCGCACTGATCGCTGCGCGCGTCGAGTTCGCGGTTGCGACCCTGCGCCTGCTCGGGCGACATGTATTTGGGCGTGCCGACGACGTCGCCGATCTGCGTCTCCGAAGCGCTGCCCGACACGTCCGGCGTCGACATCACGACGGAGCGGTCGGGCGGAGGCATCTCTTCGGGCTGGCGCAGCACGCGGCACAGACCCCAATCCATGACGTAGACCTCGTTGTACCGGCCGAGCATGAGGTTCGCAGGTTTCAGGTCGCGATGGATCACGCCTTTCTCGTGCGCATAGGCGATCGCATCGCAGACTTTGAGGAAATGCTCGACGCGCGCCGCAAGCGAATGCGCTTCGTCGGGTGGGCGGCCGCTTTCGTAGAACTCGCGCGTCTCGTTGAGCAGCGCGTGGAACGTACGGCCTTCGACGAGCTTCATCGTGTACGCGGGCTGGCCGCCCGGCGCCACTTCGAGCGCGTAGACGGGCACGACGTTCGGATGGTCGAGCTGCGCCGTGATCTGCACCTCGCGCAGGAAGCGCGTGCGCGCCGCGGCGTTGACGTCCGCTTCGGCGCTGAGCTGCTTGAGCGCGACGCGGCGCAGGAGCTCGGTGTCCTTGGCCACGTGCACGGTGCCCATGCCGCCTTTGCCCGCGGTGCCGAGAATCGTGTAGTGGAATTGCGCGGGCGACGGGGCAGGCGGCGCGGCAGCGGGCGCCGCGGCGGAGCGCGCCGAGACGACCGTCGGCGCTTCGGCATCGCCGAGCGTGCGCGCGGCGTCCGCCTGTGCCGAAAGCCGCGTCGGCATCACGAGGCTCACCTCGACCGGCGCTTGCGTCAAAGTGCGAACGGCATCGTCGGGCGGCAAGGTGCCGGCAAGCCAGGTCTCGAAGGCGGCCTCGTCGTCGAGCCCGCCTTCGCCGCGATAGCGCCGCCACGCGGCCTCGAGATCGACGGCGGCCTGTTGCGACGGTGGCAGCGAGCTGCGGATGCGTTGCAGGTCCATGGCGTCCCCGAGGCGCGAACGTGAGGACGACATCGTAAAGCGGGAATGGGGAATGGGGAATCGGGATTTGGGATTTGGGATTCGGGATTTGGGAATCAGTGGGCCTCCCGTTTCCGTTTCATTCCGGGTGAGGGTGCTAGGCTCCGCGGCATGGACGAACGCGCACGGACCCGCGTGTCACGCGATTGCCTCGTGGTGGGTGGCGGCCCCGCGGGCATGGTGCTGGGCTTGCTGCTCGCGCGTGCCGGGCTTGCCGTCGCGATCCTCGAGAAGCATGCCGATTTCCTGCGTGATTTCCGTGGCGATACGGTCCATCCGTCGACGCTGCAGATCCTCGACGAGATCGGCCTCCTGGAGCGTTTCAATCTGCTCAAGCAGCATCGTGTGCAGGAACTGAAGATCGCGTTCGGCGACCGCTTGCAGCCGTTCATCGAGTTCCGCGGACTCGCGCCGTTCGACTACGTCGCGCTCGTGCCGCAGTGGGATTTCCTCGATCTCATCGCCGACGCAGGACGGAAATATCCGGGTTTCGATCTGCGCGTGTCGACCGAAGCGGTCGGCCTCGTCGAAGAGGGCGGGCGCATCTGCGGCGTGCGTGCGCGGCAGGGCGACGAGGAGTTCGAGCTGCGTGCGAACGTCGTCGTCGCCTGCGACGGCAGGCACTCGCGTATGCGCGAAGCTGCCGGTTTCACGCCGATCGACTACGGCGCGCCGATGGACGTGCTCTGGTTCCGCATGCCGCGCCGGGCCGGCGATCCGGAAGACGTCTTCGGCCGCGCCGCGTTCGGCCACATGCTCGTGCTGCTGAACCGCGACGACTACTGGCAGGCCGCCTACGTCGTGGCGAAAGGGCAGGCCGCGACGCTGCGCACGCAGCCGATCGAAACCTTCCGCAGCGGCATCGCACGCTTGGCGCCGTTCCTCGCCGATCGCACCCGATCCATCGAGAGCTGGGACACGGTCAAGCTGCTCGAGGTGAAGGTGGATCGGTTGCCGACTTGGCATCGACCCGGTCTTCTCCTGATCGGCGATGCCGCACACGCGATGTCGCCGGTCGGCGGCGTCGGCATCAATCTCGCCGTGCAGGACGCCGTCGCGGCCGCGAATGCGCTCGCGCCCGCGCTGCGCCGCGGCGTGCCCGACGAGTCCGTGCTCGCGGCCGTCGAGCGGCGCCGCATGCTGCCGACGCGGCTCACGCAGGCCGTGCAGCGGCAGATCCAGAAACGCGTGATCTCGCGCGCGCTCGAATCGTCGGGCGCGCAGCTCGAGCTGCCGGCGTTCGTGCGCTGGCTGCTCGGTTTCGCAGCGGTGCGGCGCATCCCTGCGCGATTCATGGGCTACGGCGTGCGCCGCGAACACGTGCGAATCGGCGAAGCGACGCCGGCTTGAGACGAAACGTGGGCGGGCGTGACCGCCGGCACATCGCGTTGTATACATTGCGGCAGACAATGCCGGCATCCGACCGCCGGGAAGCCGCATGCACCGCACACTCTCGACCTTGCCCCTCCTGCTCGCCGCGTTCGCGCTGAGCGTTCACGCGAACGAGGACGTCGCCGCGCTGATCCAGCGTCAGTCGCAGGCGTTCTCCGACGCTTCCGCGAGCGGCGACGCCGCCGCGCTCGCGCGCTATCTCGACGACCGCGTCGTGTTCATGAACGAAGGCGGCGACATCGCCACGAAGAAGGACATCGTCGAGAGCGCCAAGCCGCCCGCCGCCGGGGTGTCGATGAAGCTCGAGCAGCGCGATTTCCATGTCGAACTGCACGGCACCGTCGCCGTGACCTCGTTCACCGACGTGCTGCATCAGGAGGTCGCCGGACAAAAGCTCACGGCCAAGTTCCTCTCGACCGAAGTCTGGCTCCGGGAAGGCGAGGCGTGGCGCATGATATCGAGCCAGACGATGGCGGTGCCCGACGATCCGCCGACCGTGTCTCTGCCCGAGGCGACGCTCGAGGAGTACGTCGGCACCTACAGCGCGGGACCGGGCTTCACGTTCCGCATCGCGCGCGCGGGCGACGGACTCACGGGCAGCATGAACGGCGGCGCGCCGTTCAAGCTCGAAGCGGAGCTGCGCGACGTGCTCGTGACGCCCGGCCAGCCGCGCGTGCGGCGCGTCTTCGCGCGCAACGCGGCCGGGAAGATCACGGGCTTCGTGAGCCGCCGCGAGGGGCACGATCTCGTGCTCAAGCGCATCGGCTGACCGACAGGCATGGACGCGATCGCCGCCGAACGCACGTTCTTCGCCGTCGCGCCCGACGGCAGCGGTCACGACGCGGCGCTGCGCATCAGTGTGCCGATCCGGCAACGCGCCTGCGAATGGCATGCCGTCGTGACCTTGCCCGGCCTCGATGAAGGGCGCTATGCGATCGCCGGCGTCGACGCCTGGCAAGCGATCCGCCTCGCCATGCGCTTCTCGGCGACGCGCATCCACCGCTTCGTCGACGACGGTTGGCAATTCTACTGGGAGCGGGACGGACTGCCCGCGGCGCCGGCGGAGCTCGCCGGATAAATCGCGCGACCGCGGTGACACGCGGCGGAAAAGTGTTCCGGGCGCCATCGCCGACAGCGCTCGCGCTACAATTGCGGCCTACACATCGAGGCCGCATCGCATGAGCACGACCGCCCGCCAGCTTCCGATTCCCACGCCGACCGTCGACGCCGCACCGCTGCGCTTCGTCACCGCCGCGAGCCTGTTCGACGGCCACGATGCCGCGATCAACATCATGCGCCGCCTGATCCAGGCGCAGGGCGCCGAGGTCGTCCATCTCGGTCACAACCGCAGCGTCGAAGACGTCGTGCGCGCCGCGCTGCAGGAAGACGCCGACGGCATCGCGCTTTCCTCGTACCAGGGCGGCCACGTCGAATATTTCAAGTACATGGTCGACATGCTCAAGGAACGCGGCGCCGCGCACATCCGCGTGTTCGGCGGCGGCGGCGGCACGATCACGCCCGAGGAGATCGCCGAGCTGCAGGCCTACGGCGTCGAGCGCATCTACCATCCGAACGACGGCATGCACATGGGCCTGACGGCGATGATCGAGGATGTGGTGCGCCGTGCACGCGAGGGCCGGGATTCGGGAGTCGGGATTCGGGATTCGATGACGCCCGGCAAAGTCGATCTCGACGATGAAATCGCGATCGGCCGCATGCTGACCGCGATCGAAAACGGGGCTTTTTCCGATGCCGAGCTCGCCAAACTGCGCAAGCAGTGGTCGAGCGGCTCTTCCGAATCCCATATCTCGAATCTCGAATCCCGCACGCGCAGCGTGCCCGTCCTCGGCATCACCGGTACGGGCGGCGCGGGCAAGTCGAGCGTGGTCGACGAGTTGCTTTTGCGCTTTTTGCACGCTTTTCCACAAATGCGCATCGCCGTACTGGCGGTCGACCCGACGCGGCGCCGTTCCGGCGGCGCCTTGCTCGGCGACCGCATTCGCATGAATTCGCTACGCAGCAAGCGCGTCTACATGCGCTCCATGGCCACGCGCCGCCAGAACGTGGCGACGAACGCCGTGCTCAAGGATTGCATCGCGTTCCTGCGCGGGCAGGGCTACGAGCTCGTCATCGTCGAGACCGCGGGCATCGGCCAGTCGGATTCGGAAATCGTCGATCTCGTCGATTTCCCGATGTATGTGATGACGAGCGACTACGGCGCAGCGAGCCAGCTCGAGAAGATCGACATGCTCGATTACGCCGATCTCGTCGTGCTCAACAAGTTCGACAAGCGCGGCGCCGAAGACGCGCTGCGCGACGTGCGCAAGCAATGGCGCCGCAACCGCGTCGCGTTCAAGCTGCCCGACGAGCAAGTGCCCGTGTACCCGACGATCGCGAGCCAGTTCAACGATCCGGGCGTGACGTGGATGTTCGCGAATCTGTGCCGTCTCGTGCGCGAGAAGCTCAACCTGCCGGCCGAGAAGTGGACGCCCGAGGTCGACACCACGCTCAAGGAACCGCGCGCGACCGTGCTGATCCCGGGCGCCCGCGTGCGCTATCTCGCCGAAATCGCCGAGCAGGGGCGCGGCATCAATGCGCAGATCGCGAAGCAAGCCGAAGCGGCCGATCGCGTGCAGGCGCTCTGGCAGGCGCTGCGCGAGCTCGGCGATGCGAAACTGCCGCACGAACTCGAGCTTTACGCCGCCGCCGATCTCGGCCCCGGCGCGCAGATGGTGCGCGACAGCGACGGCGAGAAGGCGTTCTGGGAAGCGAACGACCGCTCGCTCGTCGCGCTGCGCCAGCGCTACAACGAGGCGGTGAAAGCGTTGTCGAGCGACGCGATTCACCTCTTGCGTGAATGGCCGTCGCGGCTCAAGTCCATCACCGATCCGCACTATCTCTACGAAGTGCGCGGCAAACCCGTGGAGGGCAGCAACTACGTCGAATCGATGTCGCACCAGCAGATTCCGAAGATTGCTGCGCCGACCTACAAGAGCTGGGGCGAGCTGCTGACGTTCCTCATGAAGGAGAACCTGCCCGGTGCCTATCCGTACACGGGCGGCATCTATCCGTACCGCCGCACGGGCGAAGATCCGCTGCGCATGTTCGCGGGCGAGGGCACGCCCGAGCGCACGAACCGGCGCTTCCATTACCTGTCGCACGGGCAGAAGGCCACGCGGCTGTCGACTGCGTTCGATTCCGTCACGCTGTATGGCGAAGACCCGCATCCGCGGCCCGACATCTACGGCAAGATCGGCAATTCCGGCGTCAACATTCCGACGCTCGACGATATGAAGAAGCTCTATTCGGGCTTCGATCTGTCGTCGCCGAGCACCTCGGTGTCGATGACGATCAACGGTCCCGCCCCGATCATCCTCGCCATGTTCATGAACACGGCGATCGACCAAGCCGTCGAGAAGTACCTGCGCGAAGACGGCGCGCGCTGGGACGCGGCGCACGACAAGATCGAAAAAATGTACGCGGGCAAGCGCCGCCCGATGTATTCCGGCATGCTGCCCGATGGCAACGACGGGCTCGGCCTCGGCCTGCTCGGCGTCACGGGCGACCAGCTCGTCGACGCCGAAACCTACGCCAAGATCAAGGCCGCGACGCTCGCCTCCGTGCGCGGCACGGTGCAGGCCGATATCTTGAAGGAAGACCAGGCGCAGAACACCTGCATTTTCTCGACCGAATTCGCGCTGCGCATGATGGGCGACATCCAGCAGTATTTCGTCGACCACAAAGTGAGGAACTTCTATTCGGTGTCGATCTCGGGCTACCACATCGCCGAGGCCGGCGCGAACCCGATCTCGCAGCTCGCGTTCACGCTGTCGAACGGATTCACCATCGTCGAGTATTATCTCGCACGCGGAATGCACATCGACGATTTCGCGCCGAACCTGTCGTTCTTCTTCTCGAACGGCATGGACCCCGAATACAGCGTGATCGGCCGCGTCGCGCGCCGCATCTGGGCGCGCGCCATGCGCGAAAGATACGGTGCGTCGCCGCGCAGCCAGATGATGAAATACCACATCCAGACGAGCGGCCGCTCGCTGCACGCGCAGGAAATCCAGTTCAACGACATCCGCACCACGCTGCAGGCGCTCTACGCGTTGTTCGACAACTGCAACAGCCTGCACACGAACGCCTACGACGAAGCGATCACGACGCCGACGGAGGAATCCGTGCGCCGCGCCGTGGCCATCCAGATGATCATCAACAAGGAACTCGGCCTCAACTTCAACGAAAACCCCTGGCAAGGCAGCTACATCGTCGACACGCTAACGGACCTGGTCGAAGAAGCCGTCTACAAGGAATTCGAAGCCATCAGCGAACGCGGCGGCGTACTCGGCGCCATGGACACCATGTACCAGCGCGGCAAGATTCAGGAAGAATCGATGTACTACGAGCAGAAAAAGCACGACGGCAGCCTGCCGCTGATCGGCGTCAACACCTTCCTGCCGAAGGACCATGGCGGCGAGATTGCTACCGAGATCGAGTTGATTCGGTCGACGGAGGAAGAGAAGGGGCAGCAGATTGAGAATGTGCAGGCGTTTGGAAAGGCGCGTAATCCGCTGGCGCCGGAGAGCCTGAAGAAACTGCAGGTGACTGCAAGGGAACGCAGGAATGTGTTTGAGCAGTTGATGGAAGCCGTAAAGTACAACTCTCTGGGCCAGATCAGTCATGCGCTCTACGATGTGGGCGGCGAATACAGGCGGAACATGTAACGCATGTCCCGCCTGGTCGATCAGATTAAGCAGGCAGTGGCAGCATTTGCCAACTGCAAAACCAAGCCTGCCTTGATCGGTGGGCTGGCGCTTGCCGCGCATCAGGTGGTGCGTGCGACCCGTGATGTGGATTTCCTCGCCGATGCGGACGACGCCGACCGGCTGCACGAGACCCTGCTGGCACTGGGCTACCGCTGCATTCATCGCAGCGAGGACGCGGCCAATTATGTGCGCGATGATGAGGGCCTGGACCTGCTCTATGCGCACCGTCCTATTGCGCGGCGATTACTCAATGAGGCGGCAGAGCGTGACACCGTCATGGGGCCGCTTCGCGTGATCAGCGCCGAAGGCCTGATCGGATTCAAACTGCAGGCGGTAGTCAATAATCCGGCACGCGCCCGCGACCTGGAGGATATCCGTGCCTTGTTGCGTGCACAGCGCGATCGGCTCAACATGCAGGAAGTGCGGGAATACTTCCTGATGTTCAACCGTACGGAGATGCTAGATGAACTCCTCGCCGACCTCGACGCCGACAAATAGTGAACATGCCGGTACGCCGTTGGCTGGCGGCGAAGTACTGAGCATTGCCCAGCCGGGCAAGACGGACCTTTCGGATTGGGTGGAGCTGATGGAGGCCGTCGAGGCGCTTTGCCCCGTGTGGCCGGTAGTCAGCAGGGATGAGGGCGGGTGTTACAGGCTTTAAGCGGCTATCGACTGAACAGCCTGTGCATCAAGCAAGGCGGCTATATCGTCGCCATCAGCGAACGCGGCGGCGTACTCGGCGCCATGGACACCATGTACCAGCGCGGCAAGATTCAGGAAGAATCGATGTATTACGAGCAGAAAAAGCACGACGGCAGTTTGCCGCTGATCGGCGTCAACACCTTCCTGCCGAAGGATCATGGTGGTGAGATTGCTACCGAGATCGAGTTGATTCGTTCGACGGAGGAAGAAAAGGGGCAGCAGATTGAGAATGTGCAGGCGTTTGGCAAAGCCCGCAATCCGCTGGCGCCCGATAGCCTCAAGAAGCTGCAAATTACTGCAAGGGAACGCAAGAATGTGTTTGAGCAGTTGATGGAGGCGGTGAAGTACAACTCGTTGGGACAGATCAGTCATGCGCTTTATGATGTAGGTGGGGAATATCGACGCAACATGTAGAGCAGTCATAATTCTCTCAGTCCTCTTCCGTTAGGGGCGGGCGAGTCAAGACTAACGCAGCCGGAAACAAACCTTTACTCACGAAGTGGGTGGGGCTAGGAAGATTTTGTTGAGCCTGATTGCGGCCCTTATGCCGCGCTGCTTATCGGAACAAATCCTGGTACGTTAGTAGTGTCCTGTGAGGATTGGATAGCGATGCTGACTAGATTAAAAGTTAAGGGGTTCAAGAATCTCGTCGATGTTGACGTGCAATTTGGTCCATTTACTTGTGTCGCAGGACCAAACGGCGCAGGAAAATCCAATCTGTTCGATGCAATTGCTTTTTTATCCCACTTGGCGGATAAGTTTTTTGTTGATGCTGTCCGTTCGGTAAGAGGAGGAGACGATCCAGCAGCTCTATTTAGCGACCCTGCGTCTGGAATTATTGAATTTCGCGCTGAGATGTTAATTCCTGAAGCAGGCTTCGATGATTTTGGACAGCGGGCTAACGCTAGTGCGACTTTCGTCTATTACGAGCTATCTCTAGCGCTTGAAAAGTCCGTAGATCCTTCGGTTGGCTCTCGTATAAGGCTGGAGAGAGAAGAGCTCAACTACATCCCGAAAGGAGAGGCTGCTAAGTATTTGCCGTTTGTGCATTCTCGCCGCTGGCGTGATTCGGCTGTACGCGCATCTGCTAGACGAACTACTTTTATACAAACCGATGAGGATCAGCGAAGGGGGAAAGTAGTTAGGCTTCAATCTGATCGAATGCAAGACCACGACAAGGCGAGACGAGGCGGCGGTGGGGCTACCGGATTTCCGGCGAATTCGTTGCCTCGGACTGTCCTTTCATCGGCACAAAATGCAGATGAGACTAGGACCGCAGTACTAGTCAGGCATGAGATGCGTTCATGGAGACAGCTTCAACTGGAGCCCTCGGCACTACGTTCTATCGACGACTTTGAAAGCAATCCAAGAATGGACTCATCGGGTAGACATATACCGGCAGTCTTAAATAGGTTGTCAAGGGCGGCAAAGTCTTCGGATGAAGTCTATATACGGCTTGCAAATTCGCTGGTCAGCTTAGTTGAAGATGTGCGGTCAGTAAGAGTAGATAGGGATGAATCACGCAGGGCGTTGCGGTTCATGATGAAGGATCGTAATGATTTGGAGCTGCCGGCAGGATCGCTCTCTGATGGCACAATGCGTTTTGTTGCTCTATCAGTAATTGAGCTAGATCCAGAGGAGGGTGGGCTTGTTTGTCTTGAAGAGCCAGAGAACGGCATACATCCACAGCGAGTGAATGCTATGTTGGATCTGTTGTACCGGATCGCTGTGGATACGGATCTTCCGGTCAATATAGACAACCCACTCAGGCAAGTGATTATTTCAACTCATTCTCCGAGCGTCGTTCGTTATGTTGATGGCGACGACGTTGTATTTGCAGTGTCGGAAACTATGAAGTCACAGGGCGCTCGCTTTCGAAGCGTATCCTTTCTGGGACTTCCAGGTTCGTGGAGGGCAAAAGGTTCTGGGCGTTTTATCTCGGACGGACAGGCCATCGCATATTTGAGAGGGTTGCCATTAAATCCTACTGAAGAGGCGCCAAAAAATTCTGTCGGTGCGCGATATTCGCAGCAGTTGAGTTTGCCCTTTGATGGTGGGCTTGGACAGGAATAATATGCGTTATTTGCTAGTTGCAGAAGGCTCTGATGACAGGATGCTCTTTGGTCCCATCGAATGGCTTCTCGACGTACATTGTAGCGTGCCCTATCGTGGGGAGTGGGCGAATCCTGCGGTTCTTGAGAATCCGAGCAGAGATCTTCCAACCCGCCTTGCTCAGGTTAAAAGATTCTTTCCATGCGATCTGGCATTTGTTCACCGCGACGTAGACACGTTTACTTATGACGATCGTGCCAGTGAGATTAATCGAGCTATCGCATCCGCCGATTATTCTGTGCCAGTGATATGCACGATTCCTGTTCGCATGACTGAAGCGTGGTTTCTTTTCAATGAAGCGGCAATTAAACAAGCTGCAGATCGTCCTTCCTCTCGTGCCCAACTCCGTCTACCAAGTCATGCAGAAGTTCAGCGGCGCGCTGACCCCAAAGATATACTTACCAGAGCGTTGATTGAGGCTTCTGATTTAAGTGGGCGTCGTTTACGGCAATTCAGTAACGATATAAGTAGAAGAAAAATGCTTGTGTCAAATCTCATTTCGGATTATTCGCCGCTCAGGGCGCATCAATCATTTACCAAATTTGAGGCCGATCTAAAGCAAATTCTTCAAGCGAATAGTTGGGCGGCGCAGATGTGACAACGAGAAAATAAGGTCAGAACGAAACTAGGATCAGAGCCTGAGGTTTCTCCACGTTTTTCATGCATGGAAGCTCATCTGATGCAGTACATGGTCAGGCGGAGATCGTAAAGCTTCAAGCCACTGTGTGACAGGATCGGTAGGCCATTGTCTGACGAGCGCTTCGCGCCCTAAGCGTAGTACCGAGTAGAGCTTACGTTTTGCGCCATGTGGTACCAGCCAACGCGCCATATCCATCGCATCGGCCACCATGCCAGCGACCCAACTGGCAAACGCAGCCATTGTGCTGAGAAGAAGAAGTATCTCGAGGCGATGGTTTTCAACGTAACGGTTCAACGTAACGGTTCAACGTAACGG